>CAMVAA010000030.1 GCA_947165345.1 uncultured Bacteroidales bacterium | reverse complement strand
TAGAACGTCGGATTCCGGTTCCGAAAGTCGTGGGTTTGAATCCCGCCGGGGTCACCAAGGCCAAGAGCCATGCGATAGCCATGCACGACGGTGCGTGGCTATCTGTGTAGAAGACCTTTAGGGAGCGTGGCTTCCACCGCGGCCGGCGGATGCGGCCATATAAAATAATGAATAGACGGAGAAGAAAATGAAACAATCTACCCACCCTCTGATGCGGCTGCTTGTGCTCGCAGCCTTGGTGCTGGCCATGATGCTTGTGGCTACGTTATGTGTGGCCGTCGTCGGCGTAGAGTCGCGCGGCGGTCTGCTGGCGAGTCAGGCGCTGATACAGATTATGACCTTTGCGCTGCCGGTGGCGCTATTCGTGTACATTTACTATCGTGGCGAGGTGCGCGACTATTGTCGCCTCGGAGTTGAAGGGCGGCACTGGGTTCTTGCGGCGACAGGTGTCGTCATAATGCTCCTTCTTGTGCCCCTTACCGACTGGCTTACAGAGTGGAACGAGGGGTGGCAACTGGGCTCTGTGGGCGACATGCTGCGGCGTATGCAGACGGCGTCGGAGGAGATGGTGCAGAGTCTGACGTCCGGCACCGGCGTCGGCGACCTCGTGGCCAACCTGTTGGTCGTGGCCTTGGTGCCGGCGGTCTGCGAGGAGTTGCTCTTCCGTGTCGGTGTGCAGAACCAGCTTGTAGTCTGGTTTAGAAACCCTCATGCTGCCGTGTGGACAGCGGCTGCTATCTTCAGCCTAGGCCATGCCGAGCTTTTTGCCTTCGCGCCACGACTGCTTCTTGGTGCCGCTCTCGGGTACCTGTACTATTATGGCGGTTCGTTGATAGTCAATGCTATGGCTCATTTTGTCAACAATGCCTGCGTGGTTGTCATCTACTGGCTCAGTGCGCGGGGAGTGGTGGACATAGACCCTGCTGAACCGCTCCATCTTGGGATACTGCTCGTGGCAGCGTGCACAGTGGCCGCCGTGCTACTTTTCGTAGCAATGTTCGGAAAGAGGGATGAGAATCATGAACAATCTAAAAATTAGCCTGTAAAAACAGCACAACACCCTTTTCGCACGTGTTAGGGTTTGTGAAAAATGAATTGTGTATATGAGTGCTAAAAGGCATATAATCAGATGTATGTTTGTTGGTGAAATGTTAAAAAAGGTCCAAGCTTGAAAAAAAATATCTCTGATTAAAAAAAATGTATTAATTTTGCAGTCCGATTTGGGTTGAAAAACAAGTAATAACAATTAAAAATACAGAAAAATGACAAAGGCAGAAATCGTAGCTGAAATAGCTCAGAAAACCGGTATCGAGAAAGTCGCCATCCAGGCCACCGTTGAGGAGTTCATGACTGTCATCAAAGAGAGCCTTTCCGAGGGCGAGAACGTCTACCTGCGTGGTTTTGGCAGCTTCATCGTGAAGAAACGTGCCGAGAAGACTGGCCGTAACATCAGCAAGAACACCACCATTATCATCCCGGCCCACAACATTCCCGCTTTCAAGCCCGCCAAGACTTTCATGCAGGATGTGAAAAAGAAAGTGAAATAAATCATTCAAACAATACTCACAATGCCTAACGGAAAGAAACACAAACGCCACAAAATGTCTACGCACAAGCGTAAAAAACGCCTGCGCAAGAACAGACATAAGAAGAAATAAGCGGTCGTAGAGATACGCCTATTTCGGTCAAAAAAGCTAAAACAAATTACACGCTTCCTCGTAACGAGGAGGTTTGTAATTTGTTTTTTTATTAAAAATGTAATAGTACGACAACTTGGATAAAGATTTAGTGATTTCGTCGCGCGGCGAAGAGGGGGTACAGATTGCCCTACTCGAAGACAAGCGCCTCGTAGAGCTGCACAAGGGACAGCCTGGGGGGCAATATGCCGTAGGCGATGTGTATTTCGGAAAAGTAAAGAAAATAATGACGGGGCTCAACGCTGCCTTCGTCGATGTGGGAGGTGACAAGGAGGGCTTTATGCACTACCTTGACCTTGGTACCGACTATAATTCGTTGACCAAGTATATGCGGCTCGCCATGAACGGTGATGCCAGCGCCAAGACCTTGGCCAACTTCAAGTCAGAGCCCATTTTGGAAAAACATGGTAACCTGTCCGAAGTGTTAAAGGTTGGTCAACCGATACTGGTACAGGTCACCAAGGAGCCAATCTCCACCAAAGGACCCAAGCTCACGAGCGATATATCGCTCGCGGGTCACTACCTTGTCCTTACGCCTTTTGGAAATAAGATATCGATATCGCAGAAGATACGTAGCTCCGAGGAGCGCAAACGACTCAAACTGCTTGTTCAAAGCATTAGGCCACAGAATTTCAGTGTTATAGTCCGCACTGTCGCCGAGGGCCGCTCGGTGGCGGAACTTGATGCCGACTTGCGCCAACTTATGACGAGCTGGAGCAATATGACAGATCGTCTCAAGCACGTCAGCAGTGCATGCAAGGTGCATGCTGAACTCGACACAACTACGGCCCTATTGCGGGACCTCTTCTCCGACGACTTCAACTCCATCACTGTCGACGACCAGGCTATCTACAACGACGTGCGACGCTTTGTGGGAGTCATGGCTCCCGGCAAGGAGGACATCGTGAAACTCTACAAGATGGAAGCCCCTATCTTTGAGTCGTTCGGGGTGCAGCGCGATATCCGGCGTGCTTTTGGTCGTATAGTGACCATTCGATCAGGAGTATACATTTATATTGAGCACACGGAGGCGATGCATGTCATCGACGTCAATAGTGGCAACCATATCAAGGCAGGAACCGGACAGGAGGATACCGCACTGCAGGTCAACATAGAGAGTGGTCGTGAGATAGCTCGGCAGATGCGACTGCGTGACATGGGTGGCATAGTCATCATAGACTTTGTGGACATGGCTAAGGCTGAGAACCGCAAGAAGCTCTTCGATGTGATGACCGAGGAAATGCGCAACGACAAAGCCCGTCACACTATATTGCCGCTTAGTAAGTTTGGTCTTATGCAGATTACGCGCCAGCGTGTGCGGCCTGCTGTAGAGGTCGACGTGCAGGAGAAGTGCCCCATGTGCGACGGCACTGGCCATATAAAGCAGAGCCTTGTAGTGGTCGACGAGATGGAGTCGAACCTGCACTTCATCATCACCTCTCAGAACGAGCACCGCTATACCATAGTCACGCACCCATACATTCATGCCTATCTCACCCGCGGCGGGCTGCGCAGCATTCGTGTGCGATGGATGCTGAAGTACCGCACCTGGCTTTCTGTCAAGCCGTCGGAGCGTATGGGGCTGCTTGAGTACAAATTCCTCAACGCTGATGGCACGGAAATTGAACTTTAGTGTCGTGGTGCTGTTGATGCTGAGCCTGTACGCTGTCGGCGTACAGGCTCAGGTTCGCACCCGTGGCATTGATGTTTCCAAATACCAAGGCACCATTAACTGGACTAAGGTCGCCAAGGACAGTACCATCCGCTTCGTCTATGTCAAAGCCACCGAGGGTACATCGATACAGGACCCCTATTACAAGGCCAACGTCAAAGGGGCCCGCAAGGCCGGATTGCTTGTAGGTAGTTACCACCTTTACAGCAGTAAGACTACGGCTTACCAACAAATGGCCAACATACGCAAGGTAGTGAAGAAGAGTGAGCAGGATTTGGTGCCGGTTCTCGATATCGAGGGGCACCACTCGGGGCGTCTCTATATGAACCGGGTGGACAAGCTGCTGGAACTGATGGAGACGGAATACGGAGTTAAGCCCATTATATACACCTCGGAGAAGCTGTACAAGACCCACTTTGCCGGCAAGAAATACAGGAAATACCACATCTTCATAGCTAACTATCGCGGCTACCCCACCACACGGTTCACCCTGTGGCAGTATACAGAGCGGGGCCATTGTAACGGCATAAAAGGTTATGTTGATTTCAACCGTCTGCATCGCAATCATTCGCTCGGCGACATCAAAATGCCGAAGAAGAAAAAAACTGACGGGGACACGACCGGGAAGTGAGCATACGGATATAATGGGAGGGCGGTGTTATTCACCCCTGCCTGTTGGCTGTCAGCCCCTCGGACTTGTATGAAAGAGTACTTACAATAGCCCCTCCCTGCATATAGAATAGGGGAGGGGCTAAACCATATTCGGCGGCACGATGAAAAATAATTGTTGCGGTGTCGGATTTTTTTAGTATCTTTGCAGTTCAAATAATAGTGTAAAAACGATAAACAAACAATATAGACAACAATGCAGAAAAGTAAAGTAGGACTGGATTTTACCGAGGTTGAGCATGCGCGTCAGGTGGCGCGCAACATCGCCGGTCAGGTGCAGGATTTCGTGGAGGACTACACCACGGTGGCTGTGGAGCGGACGTTGTGCCGCTTTCTTGGCATCGACGGGGTGGACGCCAACGAGGTGCCAATGCCCAACGTGGTGGTCGACGAGTTGAAAAGCAAAGGAGTGCTGGGCCAGGGCGTGATGTTCTATGTGGGTAATGCCATGGTGGAAACAGGCATGAGCCCGCAGCAGGTGGCAGAGGCTATTAGTGCAGGCACGCTGGATATCACACAGCTGCCAGTGCATGCCAAGAGCGACATCGACAAGGCTTTGCAGCCTGTCATAGACGCCACAATCACGAAGGTGCGCAGCAACCGTCTGCGCCGCGAAAAGTATATTGCCACCATTGGCGAGGGCAGCAAGCCTTACCTCTACATCATCGTGGCCACCGGCAACATATACGAGGATGTAGTGCAGGCCCAGGCTGGAGCCAGGCAGGGCGCAGACATCATAGCTGTGATTCGTACCACGGGCCAGTCGCTGCTGGACTATGTGCCGTATGGTGCCACGACAGAGGGCTTCGGCGGTACCTTCGCTACACAGGAGAACTTCCGCATTATGCGTAAGGCCCTGGACGAGGTAGGCGAGGAGGTGGGGCGCTATATACGCCTCTGCAACTACTGCTCGGGTCTGTGTATGCCCGAGATAGCGGCCATGGGAGCCCTCGAAGGCCTCGATGTGATGCTCAACGATGCTCTTTACGGCATCCTTTTCCGCGATATTAATATGCAGCGCACGCTGATTGACCAGTATTTCAGCCGTATCATCAATGGCTTTGCTGGTGTTATCATCAACACTGGCGAGGACAACTATCTCACCACCGCCGACGCATACGAGGAGGCGCACACGGTGCTGGCTTCGGACTTCATCAACGAGCAGTTGGCCTTCATGGCTGGTCTGCCGAGCGAGCAGCAAGGTCTGGGCCATGCCTTCGAGATGGATCCTTCGCTAACAAATGGCTTCCTGTATGAGTTGGCGCAGGCGCAGATGCTGCGTGAGATATTCCCCAAGGCACCGCTGAAGTATATGCCTCCGACCAAGTTCATGACCGGCAACATCTTCCGCGGTCACATACAGGATGCCCTGTTCAACGTCATTGGCCAGTGGACCCACCAGGGACTCCAGCTGTTAGGCATGCCCACCGAGGCTATTCACACCCCATTCATGAGTGACCGCTACCTCTCGATCGAGAATGCCAAGTATATCTTCAACAACATGAAAGACATTGGCGAAGAGGTGGAGTTTAAGGAGGGCGGCATCATCAAGAGCCGTGCCCAAGAGGTGCTGCACAAAGCCACGCAGCTGCTCGAGGCTATGGAGAGTGAAGGTCTTTTCACGGCTTTGGAGAAAGGTATCTTTGCCAATGTGAAACGTCCGAAGAACGGAGGTAAGGGCCTCGACGGCGTCACCCTGAAGGGCGACAAGTATTTCAACCCGTTTGTTGAACTGATGAAAGGAAAAAAATAATATGAGCGAAGGATTGTATTCGATGGAGGCGAAGGATTACGACAAAACCCTCGACCTCACCAAGATAAAACCATACGGCGACACGATGAACGATGGCAAGGTGCAGCTGAGCTTCACCCTGCCGGTGCCGGCTGGCGCCGAGGCCGAAGAGGCCGCCAAGCAGTTGCTTAAAAAGATGGGCTTTGAGAATCCCCTGGTGGTCTACCAGAAGGAACTCACCGAAGGTTTCTGCTTCATGAACTGCTACGGTTCGCTGACCCATACTGTGGACTACACCAACATTCATGTTCCCAAGGTGGAAAGCACCACTATGGAGATGAAGGAATGTGACGAGTATATCCGCGAGCATATAGGGCGCAAGATAGTCTGTGTTGGCGCCTCGACCGGTACCGATGCTCATACCGTTGGTATCGATGCCATTATGAACATGAAGGGCTATGCCGGTCACTATGGACTGGAGCGCTATGACATGATTGACGCCTACAACCTCGGCAGCCAGGTGCCCAACGACGAGTTCATAGCCAAGGCCATAGAGCTGAAGGCCGACGCCTTGCTCGTAAGCCAGACGGTTACGCAGAAAGATGTGCACATCAAGAACATGACCGAGTTGGTTGAGATGCTTGAAGCAGAAGGACTTCGCGACAAGGTGATACTTATCTGCGGTGGTCCGCGTATCAGCCATGAGCTTGCCAAGGAGCTGGGTTATGATGCCGGCTTCGGTGCCAACACCTACGCCGACGATGTGGCTTCGTTTGTGGCTCAGGAGATGGTGAACCGCGGCTGGAAATGAGGTTAAGGTCTTTAGGGGGAGCCTAAGGACATTACGGGAAAAACAACAACAAAACTATAATAACAATGGAAAAAGAACAAATCAAACCCTTTATCGCCAAGCGTGCGGCCAAGGAGTTGCACGACGGCGACGTCGTAAACCTTGGTATCGGTCTGCCGACCCTGATTCCCAACTACCTGCCGGAAGGCGTGCATGTGGTGCTGCAGAGCGAGAATGGAATGATAGGTATGGGTCCCACGCCCGAAGAGGGTAAGGAAGACCCGTGGTTCATCAACGCTGGTGGCGGATACATCACCCATGTGCCCGGTGCCTCGACTTTCGACAGTGCTACGTCGTTCGGTATAATCCGTGGCGGCCATGTCGACGTGAGCGTCCTCGGTGCCATGCAGGTTGACGAAGAAGGCGACCTGGCCAACTGGATGATTCCTGGCAAGAAGACTCCCGGTATGGGTGGTGCCATGGACCTGCTGGTCGGTGCCAAAAAGGTGATACTGGCTATGGAGCATACCGCCAAGGGTAATCCTAAAATACTGAAGAAATGCACCCTTCCGCTCACTGCCAAGGGCCAGGTGAACATGATTATCACCGAGATGGGTGTCATGGAGATTACCCCCAAGGGTATCGTGCTGACCGAGATCAATCCTGAGTTCACGGTGGAGCAGGTGCAGGCCGCTACTGAAGCCAAGCTCATCGTCAGCGAGAACCTCAAGCCGATGAACGCATGAAAAAGGCTGTCATTGTCGCTGCTGCGCTGCTGTGCCTTGCTGGCACAGCAGCGGCACAGCGTCATGTGGAATACAAATGGCGCGGCTTCTACGGCGTCGTGGACCTCTCCTACGGCTTCAACCTTAACCGTGGAGTGGGCCTCAACGGGGCTGCAGACACGGCCAGCGTCTTCGGACTGTCGTTCAGCAGTGGTTACCAGTTCAGCAAGTATACGGGCGTAGGATTGGGCTTCACCTATATCTCCGACCCCAATGGAGGGTATACGCAGCTGCCCATCTATGCCGAGCTGAGGAGCCACTTCATGCACGGGAACCTGATGCCCTATGGAGCTATGCAGGTGGGTTATACCCTGCCAGTAGGCGCCTCGAGTGAACCTCCGGGAATAGAGATTGTCGAAGGCGGCCTCTACTTCGGACTCGAGGGGGGTGTGCGCTATGCGCTGAGCCATAACTTCGCCGTGGGCGGACATGTGGGCTACAAGATGCTGCAGGCCAACAAGGCCCGCCGCACCGACGCCACCAACAGTCCCTATCTGGAAGACCCGATGGTGCTGCACATGCTCTTTGTGGGCGTGAACTTCTACTTCTAATCCATACATGATGCGCCGTCTTGCTATATTAGTATTACTGGCGCTGCTGCCGTGGACGGTGGCCGCACAGGCGCCGGAGCCGCCGCGTGCCAACGTGGCGGCTTACGACGACGAGGACGGCATTGTCAGACTCGCATACCGCGAGTCGCCCTACTACCTCGAGCTCAGCGGCCGCTGGCAACAGCGAGAGACCGACAGCTCGGTGGTATACGGTCGCACGCTGACGGCCGAGAAAGTGTGGCGGGAATACCACACCTACCTCAATGTGCGGTGCGGCCGAGCCTGTAGGGTCTATCTGAACGGGCGTGTGGCGGGCTATGGCGATGACTCGCGCCACTGGAACGAGTTCCGGCTCGATGAGCTGCTGCGCTACGGCAAGGACAATCTGCTTGAAATAGAGGCCTTGAAGCACCCCGAGGGGGCCAAGCTGGAGGACAGCGCCATAGCAGTGGGCCTCAACGGCGAACCCTATATCCTCTTCAAGACAGAGCCCAATATAGCGGACATGACCCTCGTGGCCGACTATGACGCGACGACGACGACCGGAACCCTGTCCCTCGACGTGGCTATGGAAAACGAGCGCGGCAAGGGGCGCTACTATGTCGAGGTCGAACTGTGGGACCCGCAGGGCCACCGCTTCGACCGTATGGGGCGCTGGATTATATTCGACAAGAGGCACAACGAGACGGTCGACATCAGCCGCTCGTGGAACGGCGTAGCGGCCTGGAATGCCGAGCAGCCCCGACTCTACACTGCCGTGGTGCGGCTGCGTGACGAGAAAATGGAACTCGTCGAGGTGACGGGTTGCCGCTTCGGTTTCCGTAGCGTGGCGGTACGAGACGGAGTGCTGACGGTCAACGGCAAACCCGTGACCCTGAAGGGCGTCGCTTACGGCCTTCCGCACACAGAGGGCTATGCTGCGCGCGAACGGATGCGACGCGACTTGGAAACCATGAAACGCTACAACATCAATGCCATCCATACGACGCACTTTTCGCCGATGGACGAGCATTTCTATGAACTCTGCGACGAGCTGGGTTTCTATGTTGTGGCCGACGCCAACCTGCTGCCCCTCTCGACCCAGGCCGAGGTGGTGGCCACCGAGGCGGACTACATCCCTATGTTCGAACGCCGCGTGGAGAACCTCTATGGGAAATACAAGAACCATAGCAGCATCGTGGCGTGGTCGGCCGGCAACAGCCGGGACAACGGGGTCTGTATGACAGCGGCCTACAAGCGCCTGAAGGCCCTGGAACAGCACCGGCCGGTGCTTATGGCTTGTGCCGAACACGGGGAGAACACCGACATTGTGGTGATGGTCAGCCCCGACGCGAAGAACCTCGCGCAAACGACCGCCAAGGGGGGCGAGCGCCCCTATGTGATATTCTCCATGGCGGGGCGCGACAACTTCGGACGACTGGAAGCCCTATGGAAGACCGTCGAAGAGCGGCGCCAAGTACAGGGGGGCTTCGTGGACGTATGGCCCATGTCCGACGTGATGCTGTCGGACCTGAGCCACCTGTACAGCCCATTGGAAGTGACACTTTCGAAGCTCTCGCCCGACGAGGCGGAGTTTGTGATATATAACCGCAACGACTTTGCATCGTTCGGTGGCTATGGATTGGACTATGTCATTTATACCGACCGCAGGACCAATATAGTGGCTGGAGACCTGCCTGTGGCCGCGGCCGGAGGGGCGAGCGACAAGGTGAGCTTGCGTGTGCCGCAGCTCAACCTCGCCCCGGGCGAGGAGGTCTTTGTGCGCTTCACCCTCACGGAGCGTCCGAGAGGCGGCGCAAGGGCCCGTACCGTGGGCAGCGTGGTGTTTCCGCTGCCGCAGCAGAGTGCGGCGCAGAACCACTTTGTCAATGACGGCCCTGCGCTGCAGGACACGACAGTTGCCGACGCAACGGTAGGCGAGATGCGCTTTGTCGGTCATGACGACTGGAGTGTGAGACGCCTCGACGCCGTGGAGCGCCGTGTCGACAGCCGGACGCTGCTCCGCGACGAACTGCTGCAGTACACCACCCCTGACGGCGAGGCCGTCTGCGACGTGCGCCGTACGACCGTGGTCTACAGCACCGGCGACGTGGTGGTGGAATATGCCCTGTCGCCACAGCGTTCGCGGCGTGCCGGCCTGCAGCCCGCGGTCAGTGTGGCCGCCAAGGGCGACAGCATGATGTGGTTCGGTCTGGACCGCGAGGTGGTGCTGCCCGAGCGCAATTCCGGCATCGTGGGTACCTATAGCCGCAAGGCGTCCAATGTCACCCTGCGTGGAGCGCGCTGGTGCGCCCTCGGCGGCGACGGACGCGGGGTGGCGGCGCGTGTGGTGGGCCGCCGCTTCAGCTTCGCCACGGGGCCCGACGGCATCACCCTCATGCCAGAATACGACAGCGTAATCAGACTGCACATAAAACACTACACAGGTGCAATGCCTGTTGAGTCCATGACCATGACTATGCCCGACGCGGCCGGCAGCATAGCCGCCCCGCCCGCCATACGAGCCTCGGCGACGCGCTTCGTGGAGCCCATGTCCGTGACCCTCGAGTCGCAGACCTCCGGCGACATACGTTACACCCTCGACGGCAGCGACCCTACGCCGGAGTCGGCCCTCTACACCGGTCCCTTCACCATATGGACGACGACGGTGGTTAAGGCGCGCCTCTTCCCGACCGACATGCCGCCCTCGTTCTGCTCCACGCGCCGGTTCAACTACGACTACATCGTAGCCACCACGTTCTCGCGCAAGCCCAACACGCCCTACAACCGTGGCGCCGACAGCCTCCTCTTCGACGGTCTGACCGGCTCGACCGACGATTTCTCGTCGGGGTGGGTAGGATTCTCCGGCGACGGGGTGGAGACCACGGTGCAGCTGGCCCAGCCGCTCGACGTGGACACCGTGGTGCTGCGCTACGCCCACTCGCCGGCCACCTGGGCTTTTGCCCCGCGCAGTGTCAGCGTGACCTTTGGCGGTGGCGACAGCGTGAGGTGCCAACTCCCCTTCGACCCCACCTCCGAGGCCGAGAACGAGGTCCGCATAGTAGAGCTGCGTGTGCCCGTCGGCCGCAGCGGAGTGACGACGTTCACAGTGAAGCCGGAGTGCATAGGCCGCATACCGGCCTGGCATCGTGGCAAGGGCCTCAAACCATGGCTCATGATGGACGAGATGATTGTCGTGGAGGCTGTGAAGCACAACGCCAAGGAACAATAAATAGTGAAGACCATGTTTAGCAAAACGATAAGAAGATGCGCACTTGCCACGGCCGTGGCCCTGTGGGCTATGGCGGCGGTGTCGTGTGAGGTGGAGTTCTCGCCCAATGCCGAGTGGAAGGACGTGCCGGTGATATACTGCGTGCTGGACCAGGACGACGACACCACGTGGGCCCGTGTAGAGCGGTGCTACCTTGGCGACAGCAGCATCTATGCCTATAGCGGTATCAGCGACTCCATCAACTATGCCCCCGGCACCATCGATGTGGCCCTGCTGGCGCTAAGCTATGGCGAGGTGGTTGACTCGATGGCTATGCAACGCCAGATTGTGGACCGTGCCGCCGGCAACTTCGCCAGCGAAGGGCAGCCCGTCTACTGCTGCCGCACACGAGGCCGGCTGCGTGACGACTGCCACTACGTGCTGCGAGTTAGGAGCCGTGCCGACGGCCACGTCATGGCCGAGAGCAAGCCCACGCCCCTTGTGGTGCAGAACAAGGACAACAACGGCGACCCTGTGCCGGTTGTCTCGAAACCGGCCAATACCGGCGTCTTCGGCTTCTACGAAAGCCGCGGTCCCGCCACGGCATTCTGCCGCATCGAGTGGCCTGCCATGCAGCATGCGCGCCTCTACGAACCCATAGTCCGATTCTACTATGCCATAGACGGCGACACCAGCTACACCGACTTCAAGTGCGGCCGGGTGAAGGGCAACAGCAGCAGTAGCAACTACTACATCCTCTACTCGCGTTCGGTTTTCCTCGAGGAACTGAAACAGCGCCTCAAGGACGACCCGCGCCAGAAGAAATATGTCCGTCGCGTGGATATCTTCCTCAACGCCTGTTCCGAAGAGCTTAACGCCTATTCCGCGACGGCGGGCCTGACCGACAACGTGGAGCAGGGGCGCGAGGTGTATTCCAACATCGAGGGCGGCAAGGGCATAGTGGCTTCGCGCCGCACCCACCTCTACAAGCGGGTGCCATCCGACTCGTCGATGCGGAGCGAGATGGGCCTCTACTACTTCATCCTCAACCTCGGGATAAACATGATTTAATCAGTATTATATAAAAAATACTTCTGTATCAATTATTTTGTGTATCTTTGCACTTCGTTAGAGAGAATAATATAATTACAAATCAATAAATTAACCAACAAAGATGAATATCACAAGAGAGAATTTGAGTGATTTGGAACTCTGTATCAAGGTAGACATTGCGGAAACCGACTACCAGGAGAGCGTAAAGAAACAACTAAAAGACTACCAGAAGAAGGCCACGGTGCCTGGATTCAGAAAAGGTATGGCCCCGATGGGCCTCATCGAGCGTATGTACAAAGGCGCCATCGTTGGCGACACCGTACAGAATACCCTCAACACGTCGCTGTTCAAATACATCGACGACGAGAAGCTGCACATACTCGGCATGCCCATGAGCAACGACGAGAAGACCGGCGATGTGGACTTCGCCCACCAGAAAGACTTCACCTTCTACTTCGACGTGGCCGTGGCCCCGGAGTTTGAGATAGCATGGGACAAGGTGCAGGTTGTGTACAACCAGATCAAGGTCAGCGCCAAGGAAGTGGACGCGGAGGTCAACAACATCACCAGCCGCTACGGCAAGTTCGAGAGCCCCGAGACCATCGGTGCCGGCGACATCGTCTACGGCAAGCTGGTGGAGCTGGACAAGAAGGGGGCCCCCAAGGAGGGCGGTGTGGACACCTTCACGAGCCTCAACCTGCTCAACCTCAAGGATGCCGAGTTGCTGCCTCTCTTCGAGGGCAAGAAGGCTGAGGACAAGATTGTCTTCAACCTGTACAAGGCCTTCCCGGTGGCCGACATCGAGCGTGCGCTGCGCGTGGACAACGCCGCCGCCAAGAAGTTCAAGTCCGACGTGGAGCTGACCGTCAGCGGTGTGTCGCGCATCATACCCCACGAGCTCAACGACGAGCTCTACGGCAAGGTGTTCCCGGGCCAGACGTTCAAAGACGAGGCTGCTTTCCGCAAGGCCCTGCAGAAAGAGATAGAGAAGGCCAACAACGAGCAGAGCGACTGGCTGTATGTGAATCAGGTGCGCCAGGCCCTCGTGGACGGTTTCGACGCCAAGCTTCCGGAGAGCTTCCTGAAGCGCTGGTTTGCCTCGCGCGGCGACAAGGACGTCACGCCCGAGACCATCGAGGCCGACTGGACAGAGAAGTACCTGCCCTCGCTGAAGTGGGAGCTCATAGAGAGCAAGCTTGAGGCCATCCAGCCTGTCGAGCCGACCAACAACCAGATTGTGGACTACATCAAGGACGTGCTGCGCCGCAACGACACGCCGGCCGCCGACGAGAAGAAAGAGCAGACCGAGGAGCGCGTCGAGAAGGCCGCCCGCAGCATTGCCGCCGACCGTCAGAACGTCGGACAGGTGGTGGACCGCATCTATGCCGACAACCTGGCCAAGATCTTCAAGGGCCAGCTGAAGCCCGTGGTGGAGAAGGTCTCGGCCAAGGAGTTCGGCGAGCGCGCCAAGCAGTAAGACGCGCCACCCCTCAGAGGGGGGTGAGAGATAGGAATATCATGCAGTAAGCCGGCGTCCCCCGAGGGGGCGCCGGCATAACCAAAATACCCGACAAACGATGAAGAAGTTGCTGACTACCCTGTTGCTTACGGCCTGCGGCCTGAGCCTCGCGGCCCAGACCGAGCGCGGCATCATATACCCTGGTGCCTACTACGGTTCCGTCGACCTCGGCGCCGCCATCTACGGCCGCAACCACGAAGTGTCGTTCGGAGTGCCCGCCGTCGGCCTCACGGCCGGATGGTGGATCTCGACGCCGCTGGCCTTCCAGATAGCCGCCGACGCCGTGCTGGCTCCCAACGCTGCCGACAACCAGAGCCTCTACCTCTACACGACGGCGGAGTTCAAATGGGATGTCAACCGCACCTTCTTCCACGTCTACAACGAGCGCTTCCTGCGTCCGCTGCCCTTCTATCCGCTCTTCGGCCTCGGCCTGCTGTGGAACTTCGACATGGAGGTGGACAGCGCCAATACGGAGCGTTCGTTCCAGGCCATGGCGGGCATACAGGTGCCTGTGCGTATCAACGACAGGATGAGCGCCAAGCTGGAGTACAAGTGCTACTTCCTGCCGCAGGGCTTCGACCGGTCGGCGGGTGACAACTTCATGCACGTGGTGCGCGTCGGTATGCTCTTCAACGGGCACACCGACCCCTTCCACCGCCGCACCGAGTACGAGACGCGCTCCATCGGCGAGGACTGGTTCATAGGCTTCGGCATAGGGCCCAACTATTCCGCCTTCGACCTCTTCACCAACCCCAACCGCGGCGGCCTCGCCATGTTGGGTGTGGCGCCGGAGCTGATGTTCGGACGCAACTTCAGCCAGTTCTGGGCTGTGCGCTTCGAGCTGACGGGTCTCACAGGTCACGAGGCGTTCGACACCATCAACCAGCGCCCCGCCAAGGACTACAAGTTCTCGTTTTTCCATGCCGACCTCTTCGGCAACCTCAGCTACCTCTTCGACTTCAAGCGCGACGTGAAGTGGAACATCATGCCCTACCTCGGCGCCGGTCTCATCTGGCGCTACGACGACCCGAAGCTTGATATGGCTATCGACTTCGGCTTCTTCGTGCGTCGTTACCTCAGCCGGCACAGCGACTTGTTCGTGGACCTGAAGTACATCATGATGTCGCCCGCCATGGGCGGCGGCCACGGTCCCTCGGGGAGCTCGTTCGGTGTGGGCATTCCGTCGCTGACCTTCGGCTACATATACAACTTCGGACATTCCACGACGCGGTATAGGATGCCGTATTAAGTGTTAAGTGTTAAGTGTTAAGTGTTAAGTGTTAAGTAGACAGGAGGCAGTAGTTAAGTAGTTAAGCCAAGTGTGCAGGGGGGTGATAAGTGTTAAGTGGAAAGTGGTGAGTGGAAAGTGGAAAGTGGAAAGTGGAAAGTGGAAAGTTTTAGTTTTTAGTATATAGGGGCGGGCCCATCGGCGCATTTGGGGATGCGGGGATGGGCCCGAAAGGTTTTTTATTGCTTTATGGTATGATGTGTGGGGTTAGCGGCCTCGTTTGCTGGCTTCTTTGGCTTCCACGGTCATGGTGGCGTGGGGGACGATCATCAGACGGGCCTTGGGGATGAGTTTGCCGGTCTTCTGGCAGATGCCGTAGGTGCCGTTCTCGATGCGGATAAGGGCGGCGCGGAGGTCGCGGATGAATTTCTGCTGACGTGCGGCGAGTTTCTGGTTTTCTTCTTTCAGGAGCACGTTGCTGCCTTCCTCGAGGGTCTTGAAGGTGGGGGCGGTGTCGCTGACGTCGTTCTCGCTGCCGGCCACGGCCTGCTGCAGCAGCTCGAGGTCTTTCTCGGCCTTGGCGATCTTGGAGAGGATGAGGTCTTTGAATTCCTGCAGCTCTTCGGGGGAGTATTTGGTTTTCTCCACCGGCGGGGTGGCCGTCTTGGAGGCCTTGGCGGTCTTGGCGGTCGTCTTGACTGGGGTTGCCTTCTTGGCCGGGGCGGCTTTGACGGTCTTGGTGGCCTTGGCCGGGGCGGTTGTCTTGACAGGGGTTGCCTTCTTGGCCGGGGTGGCTTTGACGGTCTTGGTGGCCTTGGCCGTGGCGGTTGTCTTGACAGGGGTTGCCTTCTTGGCCGGGGTGGCTTTGACGGTCTTGGTGGCCTTGGCCGTGGCGGTTGTCTTGACAGGGGTTGCCTTTTTGACAGGGGTTGCCTTCTTGGCCGTGGTGGCTGTCTTGGCCGGGGTTGCCTTCTTAGCCGTGGTGGCTGTCTTGGCCGTGGTGGCCTTGGTGGCGGTCTTTGTGGCTGGTTTGGCCGGGGTTGCCTTCTTGGCCGGGGTGGCTTTGACGGTCTTGACGGTCTTTGTGGCTGGTTTGGCCGGGGTTGCCTTCTTGGCCGGAGCGGCCTTGGCGGTCTTCACGGTCTTGGTGGCTGGCTTGGCCGGGGCAGCCTTTGCGGTCTTGACGGCTGTCTTGGCCGGAGTGGCCTTCACCGTCTTGGAGGCCGTCGCGGTTTTCTTTGCCGTCGTGGTCGTTTTGGTCGCTTTCTTTTCCATAGGGCTCAGTGTTTATTTTGGAGGCAAAATTATGTAAAATGTGTCATACGGTGCAAAAAAACCTTTCAACAGGCGTTGTTCACATCGTCGAGGTACATGTCTATCAGTCCTTTGGGGGCTTCGATGTAGAGGGTGCGTTCTTGGCGGTCGACGCGTTTTATGACCGGGTCGATGACGGGAATGAGAATTTCGGTGCCGTTTTTCATGATTTGGAAGAGCGGTTGGGCGGGGTATTCGAGCACTTGCTGGAGGGTGCCGATGTCGCCGTGGACGGCGTCGACGATGCGGAAGCCGATGACTTCGTGGAAATAGAAGCGGTTGCCGTCGAGGCGTGGGAGGAGGTCGAGAGGGAGGTAGAGGTCGTGTCCGGCGAGGGCGGCGGCCTGGTCGGGTGAGAGTTCTTCGAAGGTGACGACGGCGCGGTGGTCGTTGAGCTGGTCGACGTGGAAGAAGTGAGGCACGAGCCGCCCTTTGACCTCGACGAAGGCGGAGTCGAGAGCGGCGTAGTCGGCAGGTGAGTCGACGTCGAGGTAGAGGGCCATTTGGCCCTTGGTGCCCCAGGGTTTGGTGATGCGGCCGAGGTAGTAGCAGTCTTTTGTCTCCATAATACCGGCATAACGCAGCATGGGGTGTTATATTGTGCCGCGGGGCGGATTTGTGGGGCGGGGGTTTGGAGGATGACAAAAAGCGAGGGCGGCAGGATGCTGGCTGTCAGCGTCCTGCCGCCCATAAGGGGGTGTGGGATGGTTATTCGACGTCTTTCACGAGGCGGACGTAGTAACCTTTGCTTATCCTGGAAGAATAGCTGTCCAAAGCAGGTGTTAAGGCACCAGCTGTAGAGTATAACATATATGCACGACTATCAATTGCTCCCTTGCTTGATGACCAATAGTAGCCATTACCAGAAGATGTCATAATAGTACCATTTGCACGATAGAATGTTGTCGGCATGAAGATTGCTCCGTTTGCTTCCATTTTTGCCCATGCGGTTGATATGATTGTGTAAGCGTAATCCTTCGTTGCATCATTTACGTTGGACAGTTCGGTTATGTCCTCTGGATGCTCATAGTTGTCAGGGAAAACAATGATACCTTTTACCGATGCCACGCTTGCTTTGACAAATCGATTGGGAACGCTTCTTTCGGTCAAAAGGTATGTCAATTGGGAAGCAGTAGGGGTACGCCAAGAACCGGCAGTATTGCCGCCGTTGAGAATAGCATTGTAAACGCCCCAGTCGGCTCTTGTGCCAGCTATATCTCCGGAGTGGTAGTAGTCAGCGTCGTCTTGCGAAACAGAATAGGGCTCGTATGCAGTAGCTCCGCTTCCACTCCATCCGCTGGTGCCCCAACCAAAGAGGTCTCGGTCAATATCGCTGCCATTAGCACCTTGTCCGTTGTTTCCAAATGTTTCGTATTGGGTGTCGGCGAATTTCCAATATGGAGTGGCGGCACTACCAATATACTGCAGGTTGCCTTGGGAGATGATGACTTTTTTGTCGGCGGCGACGCTGAAGAGAGCGCCGACGGTGTAGGGTGCTGTGGCGAGGCTGTTGCGGGGCATGGCGCCGCCGGTGGTCTGGGTTTTGGTGAGGGTCTTGGTGACGGCGGCGTCGCCGACTTTGTGGACGGTGATGCTGACGGTGAAGTGGTTGCCGGCGCCTACGGGGAGGACGGGGACCTGTACGGTCTTGGTCTGTCCGGCGAGGATCTGGAGTTCGTTGTCGTCGAAGAGTACCTGGACCTGCTTGTCGGCGGCGGTCTCGGTGGCGGTGGCGTTGACGGCGAGGGTGTCGGTGCTGTTCAGCGTGATGTCTTTGCTGCCGGAGAGCTGGTAGGCGTCGCTGCTGACGGTGACGTTGTCGACGGTGACGGTGAAGCCGTAGTAGTTGGTGATTTTGACGTCGATGGCGGAGGTGATGTGGCGGAAGTAGAGGCGGCTGCTGCTGGTGCCGAAGGCGGCCATGGGGCTTGGGATGAGCTGCCGGCCGTTGGCGTCGACGGCCCACTGGTAGGAGGCGGGGAGTGTGACGGTGACGGCGTCGGCGTTGAGGGGGGTGGAGGAGTTGAGTGAGGCGGGGTAGATGGCGCGGTAGGTGTCGGCGGCGTTGACGCTGCTGATGTAGGCGTTGCCTTCGCCGTCGACGGCGATGGTTTTGTCGGCGCCGTTGATGCGGAGTGTTTCGCCGCTGACCCAAGAGGAGGCGGTGCCGGAGACGGCGACTTTCTGGGCGGAGCCGAAGCCTTCGGCGATGAGTTTCATGCCATCGTAGGAATTATCTTTGTCGCAGCCGACGGCAAGAACAAGGACTGCGGCGGCTATGACGAATGTGGAAATATATGATTTTTTCATCGTTATGCTGTCTTTTGTTGTCTTGTTTTGAGATGTGTGTTCGGGATTGGTGACGATATGCGGGGGCTATCAACCGAAGAAGGAGCCGCCGCCCCAGTCGTTGTAGCTGTTGTACTGTTCCATGGGTTCTTCGTCGCCGCCGGAGATGTTGAACAGTGGGAATTGGTCGACAAGGTCAACGCCGCTGCTGGCGTAGCCGCGCTCGGGGCGGATGGTGACGGCGGTGAGAGCCGGGGCCTCGTAGGGCTTTTTCTTGTTGTGTTCCATAATTATAATGCTGTTGATTGTTTATGTATGCAGAAATAAAAAACCGGGCGCGGGACAGCGGTGCTGTGCGCCTGGGGTGAGGGGAAAGAAAAGCCGCCCCGGCTTCTCAGAAGAGCTGAGGAGTTTGCGGGGGGGGGTGATAATCAGCGAGTTATATATTTTGGTGGTTGTCATTGTGTGTAATTATCACGGTGCAAAGATACGAAAAGTTTTTTAATTGGGAGGTTTTTTTGGAAGTGGAAAGTGGAAAGTGGGAAGTGGTGAGTGGAAAGTAGACAGTAGGCAGTAGTTAAGTAGTTAAGCCAAATGTATTGGGAAGTGGTAAGAGGGTGAAGTGGGTGGGAATTGAACGTGAATTTCCGTGAATTTCCGTAAAGTAGACATGAATTGGTAGACAGGAGGCAGTAGTTAAGTAGTTAAAATGTATTGGGAAGTGTTAAGTGGAAAGTGTTAAGTGTTAAGTGTTAAGTGGAAAGTGGGAAGTGGGAAGTTTTGGGGTAGGGAGGGGGTAGAGAGGGGGTAGAGAGGGGGTAGAGAGGACCCAGAGAGGACCCAGAGA
>CAMVAA010000029.1 GCA_947165345.1 uncultured Bacteroidales bacterium | reverse complement strand
GACCAACGCCGCGGGCTGCGACAGCACCGTGACACTCACCTTGACGGTGAACCACAGCAACAGCGCCTCCGAGACGGTGACGGCTTGCGACAGCTACGAGTGGCACGGCACAACCTACACCGCCTCTGCCGAGCCCACCCGCCACACGACCAACGCCGCGGGCTGCGACAGCACCACGACGCTGCACCTGACGGTGAACTACAGCAATGCGGGCGACACGAGTGTGACGGCCTGCGACAGCTACGAGTGGCACGGCACAACCTACACTGCCTCGACCGAAACGCCGACCTTCACCACGACCAACGCTGCGGGCTGCGACAGCACTGCGACGTTGCACCTGACGCTGCACTACAGTAGCACAGGCGACACCGCTGCGGTGGCCTGCGACGAGTTCGAGTGGCGCGGCACCCTCTACACCACCTCTGGCACGCCTACCTACACTACGACCAACGCCGCGGGCTGCGACAGCACGATCACCCTCAGCCTGACCATCAACTACAGCACTGATGTCACGCTTGAGGAGACGGCTACCAACAGCTTTGTGTGGCACGGCGACACCCTCACCGAGAGCGGCACCTACACCTACAACGGCATCACCGAGGCCGGTTGCGACAGCACCGTCACCCTCGTGCTGACCATTGAGTATGTGGGCATTGACGATGTAGCAGGCACCGATGTGCGCCTCTATCCGAACCCGACACGCGGCATCGTCACCATCGAGGCTGATGCGGTGGTCGAGGTCGAGGTGTACGACCTGGTGGGCCGCAAGGTAGCTGTCTACGAGAACACCAACCGTGTTGACTTCACCATGTTTGAGGCTGGCACCTACACCCTCCGCATACGCCATGCGGGAGGCACCACGCTGAAGCGTGTGGTCAGTACGCGATAAGCCCTTGACAGCACTCGAATAAAAGTGCGTGCCGGCTGCTTTGATAGCAGCCGGCACGTTTTTTTATAAGATGTTATTACTCCAATCAACCCGCCGTCGTCCCGCCTCCGGACCGTCCCTTGTCCGAGTGCTGTCGGACCATTCTCGGACCATCCTCGGACCACCCTCGGACCATCCCTGGACCAAGAAACTATAGACGGCTGTTATTCAAGCTAATATGTTGGGTTGACGCGATTGCTTCCCTCGTGCTGAATGCAATGTGCTGAAAATCTGCGGTATGTTGGGCTTCTCTCATCAATAAAAAAAGAAGGTAGCGGAGGGGACCATGCGATGCCCACGATCCACTACCCACTGTTTGCTGCTGGCTACCGGCTATTTGGATTTGCCTGGGGTCTCTACCTTGACGGCGCTGTCGCTGTCGAGGTTGACGTTGCGGGTCACTTATGCTTCGATGCTGTTGGCACGGACGATGTCGGTCATGTTGACGCCGGTGGCGCTTTCGATGACGTCGAAGCTCTGCTTGATGACGGCGGGCACAGCGCCGCTGATGCCGGAACGGCGTCTCCCTCTTCGTTTTCTGTATGGTTCGCGGCTACAGCTGGGGCGTGCGTGATAATCAGTGGCTTGCAGTTGGGAGATTTACTTTTGCTTGCGGTAGTCGGAGGGTGAGACGCCGGCGTGGGACTTGAAGTATTTGCGGAATGTGAACTGCTCGGGGAAGCCGAGCCGGTCGGCTATCTCCTTCACTTGCAGGTCGCTCTGCAGGAGAAGATGTTTGGCCTGGCCGATGACGAAGAGGTGAATCCACTGCATAGGCGTCTGGCCGGTGTGCCGGATGACGAGCGACGAGAAGTGACGCACCGACAGGGCTGCCTCGGCGGCATAGTCGGCCACTGGTCGGCGTTCGGTATAATGCTGTGAGAGCGAGTGGATAAAGTTCACGAATACCTGTTCGCTTCGTGAAGGCTTCTTGGCGACGGGACTCGCGGTGGAGGCAATCTCGTAGAGCACCTCCAGGATGGTCTGCAGACGCAGGAGCGATATGAGCCGGTGGTTCATCAGGCGGAATAATACGGATGCAGGCTGCAGCGCCTCGCGGCCGGCGATGCGGCGGACGGAGTCGGTGACACGTCGTGTCGAGTCTTCGTCGAGTTTGATGCATGGCATCGACGCGCTTACGGCAGGCATTATCTGAGGGAAGAACGCCGCCGTTTCGCCTACTATTTGCTCAGTCTCTTCGACGATGATGCACTCTTCGTAGTCCTCGCTGTGCTCCACCTCGACTGTTGGCAGCAGAGGCGTCACCATTGTCGCCACGCCTCGCTCCATGTGGCACAGGCGACTGCCGACGATGCGTGTTGCCGTACCCCGCGTACACAGTGTTATACCAACTTTTTGCTCCATAAACTTACCATTTTTCGCTGCAAAAGTACGAAAAAACTTCCATATAGTACTTTTTGCTCAATATTACCGACCCATTGCTCTTTGGCGGATGGCACATAGGATGTACTTTTGCAGATGGAAACAGATAGATTACAAACGTTATAAATTGCTAAAACTCAAGAATAAAATGAAAAAGACTGTCAACAACTGGCATAACATTTCGGTCTTTCTGGCCGGAGCCGTGGCTATGGTGGCCATCCTTGTGCCGATGGCCGATGTCACACGTCTGCTCCTTGCCGCCAATGTAGTGCTTCTGCTCCACTTCTTCGAGGAGTTCGGCTGGCCCGGCGGATTCCCATATATGGGGATGAAGGTGCTGATGGGCAGCAGCGAGATGGATCCCTCCAAGTGGAACGTCAACAACCTCAGCTCGATGTACGGCAACTGGGGCTTCCTGCTGCTGGTCTACGTGCTGCCGCTGCTTCTGCCCGGCGTGCGCTTTCTGACGCTGGCGGCCTTCATGTTCCTTTTTGCCGAGGTGGTGATGCACTGCGTGCTCTTCCCGGTGCGTCTGCGGACGCTCTACAATGCCGGTCTGATCACCTCGCTGGGTGCCGGCGCCATCGCCTGCTGCTACTTCTTCGGCGGTGTGTTCGACGGTTCGCAGTTCGTGTGGTACGACTGGGTGATTGCCGTGGTGTGGTTTGCCGTGGTGTTCGTGCTCAGCTTCCGCTCCAAGATATACTGGAACCTCGGCAAGAAGCCTGGTTACCCCCTCAGCGAGCAGTCCGCTTTCGGTCCGTTCAAGAAATAGGGCGCGGGGACAAGAAAGGCCAGGTGCCGCGTGGACAGAAACGAGCTGACGCGGCACCTGGCCTTTTATGATGCACTACTGGTTTATGTTGCTGTGCGCGAGGCTGATGAGCTCCTCGTCGCAGCCGAGGATGGCGGCTATGCGGAGGGCCTCGTGCGGCACGTCGTCGCCGGTGTCCTCGGCGAGGGAGTAGTCGATGAACCGGTTGATATTCTGCGGAGTGAGCGGTACGTCGGCCATGTCTTCCACGAATCCGCGGACCCTCAGTCTGCGGCAGCGGCTGCCGAGCTGGCCGTAGTGGGTGGTAATGAGTGTGACCGACGACATGGGCTCCATGAGTTTGATGATGGCCTGGACGAGGGCTTTGCCCTCGACGGGGTTGGTGGTTCGGGCGGGCTCGTCGATAAGCACCAGCAGTCGCTCGCGCCGCATACGTTGCAGTATGTCGCTGATTTTGATTATCTCGGAGGCGTAGGACGAAAGTCCGTTCATCTCGTTTTGCTCATCGCCGATGGAGGCGACGACGCCCTCTACGGGCATGAGGACCGCCGCCTCGGCAGGGACGCGCATGCCGCACTGTGCCATGAGCTGGGCGGTGCCGATGGTCTTGAGCAACACGGTCTTGCCGGCCATGTTGGCACCGGTGACGAGGGTTACGCCGCTCGCCACGTCGATGTCGACCGGCTGGTAGCGGAGTCCGAGGCGCTCGTTGTTGTCGCGCAGGCGGGGGTTGAAGAGAGCGGTGAAGGCGGTGTGGTCGCCCAGTCGGGGACGCACCAGGTGCCAGCGCAGGGAGAGCTCGGCCTTGGCCAACAGGAAGTCGGCGTAAGCCATTTGTTCCATGACAGTTGAGAGGTCGTGGCAGAAGGGCAGGAGGCGGTCGCTGAGGGCGGTGCAGACGCTGTTCTGGATGTCGTTCTGCTCGGCGAGCAGCTCGCCTATGCGCAGCGGGTCGCCCTCATGCTCCTGCAGGCTGCGCAACTCGCGCCGCAGCGGGGCGAGTCGGGGGTCGTAAGAGTCATAGATATAGAAGTTTGCGATGCCGGTGCGGTCTGGGTCGAGCAGGGCGAAGACGTCGGCCACGACGGGCATGGGCAGCGCCTCGGCGAGGCCGAGGGAGGCAATGGCCGTGGACGCCTTGCCGGCGAGCAGGGCCAAGTTCTTTATCTCGAACAGTTCCACCTCGTTGAGCGTGGTGTGCGACGCCAGCGCCGCGAGGGTGCCCTGCAGGTCGTGGAGCTGCATGAGGCAGTGCCGCAAGTCGTTGTAGGCGCGACGGTTACCGCTGTCGAGGGTGGCGTCGATGGCGCTGTCGCTGCGGTTCCATTCCGCCTCGAGGGCGCCGGGGTCGACGAAGAAGTCGGTGTCGAGCATCGCGCGGCGGCCGGCCGACGACATGAGTTCCATGCTATCAATGACATACTGAAATCCGGGGTCTTGTTTGACGAGCTCTCGTATCTTCATTGCGGTGGGTTTATTTTCATTACATCGTAGACGGGAGTCTGCAGGGCGTCGGCGAGGGCGTGGCAGGTGGCGTCGCTGTCGAGGACGAAGCCCTGCGGCGAGGTGGGGTTGAGCGTCACGGCGATGAGTCGGGTGCGCTGCAGCACCATCAGCCGGCCGTCGCGGCGGAGGAAGTCGTTGTAGGCTTCAGGCGAGATGAAAAGTTTGGTGAAGTCTCTTGCTATCAGGGTTATACCCTTGGCTTTGGCGGCGAGTGTGCGCAGCAGACGGTCGCTCACGGCGCCGGCGGCGAAGAGAGTGGTGCCGTAGCGGAGCAGGTCGGTGTCGCTGCGGCCAATGAGGAACACGGAGGCGATGCCGAGGTCGTGGGGCTGGCCGTCGTCGTCGATGCCCCAAAGTCCTGATTCTATGGTAGAGAGGCGAGGGCGGAGGTCGCGGTCCACCTCGTCGAGGCAGATGAGCCGGTACTGGAAGAGGGTGCGGGCCACCAGCTGTTTCACGCTTGCTGAGACGGCGGCGCCTGTGGCGAGGACCATGGCCTCGGTTACGGTGGGCGACGCGAGGCTCAGACGCGACAGGGCCCCGTCGACGATGGCGAGTCGAGAACCCATGGAATCAAGTAGTTGTATCTGGTCGCGCAGCACTCCCGTGGTGGCGGCGCCGGAGAGGAGCGCTTTGCCGCGCAGCAGCACCCGAGCCGTGACCAGAGGGCCGAGGGCCGTGCGGCGCGAGTCGACGTGTTCGAGAACGGACAGCAGCTGGCGCTTCAGGTAGTGCTGCTCGGAGGTGATGAACCGCATGCCTTCGTAGAGTGTGATTTCTGGTTTCGCGGTGGCGAACACCGAGTCCACCTGCTCGCCGTCGACGCCGATGGAGGTCACCCCGACGGGGATGCCGAGGCTGTTGAGACGGCGCAGTATGTAGTTGAGACACACCGTCTTGCCGGTATTCTTGTCGAGTCCCACGATGGAGAGGCTCCGGTAGTTGAGTATGTCGCGAACGAAAGGCATAATGCGGCTGCAAAATTACGAAAAAAACCGAACACGGTGACAGTATTGTGTGGCGAAGGGGTGAATGTGGTGTTTAGATGACATGTTATCAGTGAGATATGCTTATTGTGGCTGTTCCAGTCCTGTCCTTCGTGGTCACTCGCTATAACCTCGTCTGGACCCAGAGAGGACCCAGAGAGGACCCAGAGAGGACCCAGAGAGGGGGTAGAGAGGGGGTAGAGAGGGGGTAGAGATGGAAGGTGGTGGAGAGGGGGAGATGGTGGTGCAAAATTTGAATTAATTTATATTATTCAGAAAAAAGTTGTATCTTTGCAGTCCACACCTTACGGTAGGAGGGGTGATATGAAGTTGAAAACCAAAAAGTAAACAATACAATGCTGAACAGAAAGTCCAAGACATTGCGTGAAAGTGCCATGGTTGCCATGGTGCTTGCGGCAACTGTTATGACGGTGTCGTGTGGTACAATTGAGGAGATGGCCTATGTGGCCGATGCGCCGCGCGACACGGCGTCGGCCATCGAGGGGCAGTTCTCGAAAGGCATACAGGCCAACGACCTGCTGCACATCTATGTGGAGAGTGAGACGCCTGCCGCAACCATCCCGTTCAACCAGGAGACCAACAAGATAGCAGTGTCTGACGGGTCGGTACTGAACCCGGGTGCGTCGGCGGTGACTGGCTACCTGGTCGATGCCGAAGGCGACATTATCTTCCCGGTGCTGGGCAAGATGCATGTGCTTGGCAAGACGCACAGTGAGCTGGCAGCCGAGATAGAGCGGCGGCTGGTGAGCGAGGGGCATATCATGGACGCCGTGGTGACGGTGAAGCTTATGAACTTTACGGTCAGTGTGTTGGGCGATGTGGCCCGGCCGGGCCAGATTGTGGCCAGCGGTGAGCGTATGACGATATTCGAGGCGTTGAGCATGGTGGGTGACCTGACCATCTACGGTCAGCGCCATAATGTGACGGTGGTGCGCGAGGAGAACGGGCAGCGTATTATCGGCGAGATAGACCTCACGTCGAAGGACGTCTTCAAGTCGCCCTACTACTATCTGCATCAGAACGATGTGGTGTATGTGGAGCCGAATATGAAAAGGAAGAAGCAGGCCCAGCGCGACCCGATGACGATGACTTATATTTCGAGCGCGGTGTCCATCATTTCGGTGCTCAGTTCGGCATTCTACTACTACCTGTTGTCGAAGCAGGTGCTGAATCGCAACAATTAAACCAGAACGGATCGAAACAACGAAACGAATATGACTGACAAAGTGAACAACCAGGCTCCGATGCAAGGCGGGGCCGAGAACCAGGAGAACACTATCAACATTCGCGATATTGTCTTCTTGGTGTTGAACAACTGGTACTGGTTTGTGGCGTCGGTGGTGGTGTGTCTTGTGGTGGCGGCCTTTGTGTATAAGGCCCAGCCGAAGGAGTACAGTGCCAGTGGCACCATACTGGTGCGCGACAACGACAAGCGCATGGGCGGCACCAGCCGTAATATGGACGCTATGCTGAGCAACATGGGTATGGGCAATACCGGACTCTCGCTTGAGAACGAGGTGTACATGCTGCGTTCGTCGTGGCTTATGGCCCAGGTGGTGGAGCGGCTGGACATGCAGCACTATTGCTCGCGCAACGACTTGTTCCGCAAAATCACCTACTACGGCAACGCGCCGTTGCGTGTGAACGTCAACGACTTGAAGGAGAACCGCAGACCCGGCATAGCACTGCAGGTGAAGGTGAAACCCAATAACAAGTACAGCTATACCACGGTGTGGAACAGGCGCAAGATCAAGGGCGAGGCCTATTTCAACGAGACGGTGGCTGTGGACGACACGGTGTCGTTCACCGTGGAGCCGACGGAGTTCTTCAACGAGAGCTTCGAAGGCGTGAAGTTGAATGTCGGACAGGCCAACCCGCTGGCTATGGCGCGCGGTATGCTCGGCAATCTCACGGTGTCGCGTGTCGACAAGATGGCATCCATATTGGCCATCACTTTCAAGGACAGCAATCCGGTGCGTGCCAACAGGGTGGTGGATACCCTGATTGCCGTATACAACGACGATGCAGTTGATGACAAGAACAAGGTTGCGCAGAAGACGGAAAAGTTCATCTCCGAGCGTATCGCTCTGATTGGTGGCGAGCTGGGTCAGGTGGACGCCCAGGTGGAGAGAATTCAGAAAGAGTCGGGTGTGCCTGACTTGGAGAGTGCGGCCAGCTCGCTGCAGGCCATGGGTATCAGATATACTGAACAGGTGGTCCAGCTCGAAGCCGAACATCGACTGATTGAGTTTGCGAAGAACTACATCTCCGACCCGGCGAACCAGATGGAAATAATACCCGCCAACGTGGCCATCAGTGATGCTGGCACGCAGAGCATGATAGCGCAGTACAACGCGTTGGTCAACCAGTTGTCGCGTGTGCGTGTCACTGGCGGCGCCAACAATCCGACGGTGAAGAACATTACGGCGCAGATGGATGCACAGTGGAACGCCATTGCCACATCGGTCGATAATCTGCTCGATGCAACGGCGGTGCGCCTGCGCGAGGCTCGGAACCAGGAGAGTCGCGCCCGCAGCCAGATTGCTGCCATGCCTACACAGACCAAGGCTGTCACCGAGGTGGTGCGCCAGCAGCAAATCAAGAATGAGCTCTATCTCTACCTGCTCAGTAAGCGTGAAGAGACGGCTATGAACCTGGCCATCACGGTGAGCAATGCCAAGGTTGTTGAGCCTGCTATAGTAAGGCTGGCGGGACCACGTTTGATGGTGTTTGCTTTGGTGGCCATCGTGCTCGGTTTGGCTATACCGGCAGTGGTGATGTTCCTCATCAACTTCTTCGACACCAAGTTGCGGTCCAAGATGGATGTGGAGCGCAACACCAGACTGCCTGTGCTGGGTGAGTTGCCGCAGAAGCCGGCATCGAGAGCCAACGACGAAATAATAGTTACTGCCAATGGTACTGACGTTGTGACTGAGGCTTTCCGCCTGCTGCATTCCAATATTCCCTTCTTCTTGAAGGAGGGAGAGAAGGTGATACAGACAGTGTCGACCACGCCTGGCGAGGGCAAGTCGTATACAGCCCTCAACTTGGCCCTCTCGTTGGCCTATACTGGCAAGCGTACGTTGTTGGCCGACTTCGACTTGCGTAAGCGCAGCCTTTCTAAGACCATAGACCGTCACAACCGGATGGGCCTAATCCATTACTTACTGGACCAAGACGGCGACATATCTAAATACATTTCGCACAGCGAGACAAGCGACCACCTTGACTATATCGTATGCGAGAAGACTCCGCCCAACGCCACGCAGTTGCTCATGGGCGACAAACTCGATAAGCTGGTTGACTATCTGCGCGATCGCTATGACTACATCATCTTCGACTCGACGCCGGCACAAATTGTGGCTGATGCTGCCATCATTAATCGTGTGGCTGACCTCACAACATACATTATGCGTGTTGGCAAGCTCAATAAGGGGTCGTTACCCTTCATACAGGAAATGGCCGACAAGGGCCGCTTTAAGAACATGGCTGTTATCTTGACCGATGTCCCCCTGATTAAGAAACGTTACGGGGGCTATGGCAATGGTTACGGCTATGGATACGGTTACGGCTATGGATACGGTTATGGCTATGGATACGGTTACGGCTATGGTGACGAAAGTGACGCCTCGAGCGACAAGAAAAAATAATAGAGCGATAAACAGGAGATAGACAAGGATATGAAAGGTATAGTATTGGCTGGTGGTTCAGGTACCCGTCTTTACCCCATTACCAAGGGGGTGAGCAAACAACTGCTGCCTATCTACGACAAACCTATGGTATACTACCCCATCTCGGTGCTTATGATGGCTGGTATACGCGACATACTAATTATCTCGACCCCCGACGACCTGCCGGCATTCAAGAGGCTTCTTGGTGACGGGGGCGACTTCGGTGTCCACTTCAGTTATGCTGAGCAGCCATCGCCCGATGGGCTGGCACAGGCCTTTATCATAGGCGAGGATTTTATAGGCGGTGACTCAGTTTGCCTCGTGCTTGGCGACAACATCTTCCATGGCAACGGGCTGGGCAAGATGTTGCGTCAGGCGGTACATAATGTGGATGTGGAGCAAAAAGCCACCGTCTTCGGCTATTGGGTTGCCGACCCAGAGCGCTACGGTGTGGCGGAGTTCGATAGCGAGGGGCGTGTGCTCTCCATCGAGGAGAAACCCAAGATTCCCAAGAGTAACTATGCTGTGGTGGGCCTCTACTTCTACCCTAACAAGGTTGTCGAGGTGGCCAAGGGTATTAAACCTTCGGCCCGCGGCGAGTTGGAGATAACGTCGGTGAATCAGTCTTTCCTCAACGATGGCGAGTTGTGCGTGCAGCTCATGGGTCGTGGCTTTGCGTGGCTTGACACCGGCACCCACGACTCTCTGGCCGAAGCGTCGACATTTATAGAGGTGATAGAAAAGCGCCAGGGGCTCAAGGTGGCCTGCCTTGAGAGCATTGGCTACGAACAGGGATGGCTCTCCGCCGATGACTTGAAGCGGGTGGCCCAGCCGATGTTAAAGAATCAGTATGGCCAGTACTTATTGAAATTGGTATGACTATAATAAAAACTGCTATAGAAGGACCGTTTATTGTCGAGCCGCGTGTGTTTGGCGATGCTAGAGGCTATTTCTTTGAGAGTTTCAACCAGCGCGACTTTGCTAAGCAGACTGGTTTGGAACTAAACTTTGTGCAGGACAACGAGTCGCGTTCGACATACGGGGTGGTGCGTGGGCTGCATTTCCAGCGTCCTCCATATGCACAGGCCAAGTTGGTGCGTGTCGTGGAGGGTCGCGTGCTTGACGTGGCCGTTGATATACGGAGAGGAAGTCTCACATACGGGCAGTACGTCGCTGTGGAACTCAGCAGCGAAAATCACCGCCAGTTTTATGTCCCGCATGGCTTTGCCCATGGCTTTGCTGTGCTAAGCGACACGGCAGTGTTTCAATACAAGTGCGACAATTATTACCACCCCGAGTCGGAGGGTGCACTGGCATGGGATGACCCGGATTTAGCTATCGACTGGCAGATTACACCTGATGCCGTCTTACTTTCGGACAAGGACCGCTCCCATCCGCGTCTTGTCAATTTCGAAACACCATTTTGCTGATATGAATATTTTGGTAACAGGAGCAAACGGACAACTGGGACGCCACTTCAGGCTGTTGGCACCGAGGTCTCGGCACAAGTGGTTTTTCACCGACATTGAGGAGCTCGACATCACGGATCGTGTTGCCGTAGAAGCTTGTGTTCGCGAACACGGCATGGATCTCATAGTCAACTGCGCAGCCTACACCAATGTGGATGGTGCCGAGTCTAACGAGGCGAAAGCCCTGCGCCTCAATGCTGACGCGGTGGGCTACATGGCTGACGCTATGCGGTCTGTCGGCGGGATTCTTATACACTTCTCTACGGACTATGTTTTCGGCGGTAATGTGCACAATACGCCCTGTAGCGAGTATGAACCGACGAACCCCACTGGTGCATACGGACGCACTAAGCTGGCCGGTGAGCAGGCTGCCGAGCGCTGCCGCCACCTAATATTTCGCACCTCATGGCTCTATAGCGAGTATGGCAAAAACTTCGTACTCACCATGTTGAGTCTCACATCCGAACGCCCCGCACTATCTGTGGTCTTTGACCAGGTTGGAACCCCGACCTATGCTGGAGATTTGGCTGCTGCGGTTGCATCGCTGATTGAGAACGGCGACTGCCTGAAGCATGAGGGTATATTTAATTATACCAACGAGGGGGTGTGCAGTTGGTATGACTTTGCCCATGAGATTGCACGCCAAAGCGGTCATAAGGAATGCCGTATTGAGCCGTGCCACAGCAATGAATATCCCAGTCCTGTGAAGAGGCCACCCTATTCGGTCCTTGACAAGACAAGGTTCAAAACAACATTCCGTCAAACAATTCCGCATTGGACTGAGAGTTTGCATGTATGCCTCGGGAATATCGCCCAAGGTATGACAGTATAACTACATTATGTAAGGTAGTACAAAAGAATGAAAAATTTTATATTAATAGGGGTAGGCGGCTATGTAGCACCGAGACACTTGCGTGCCATCAAGGAGACTGGTAATACCCTTGTGTCTGCTTACGACAAGAATGACTCTGTAGGCATAATTGACAGTTACTTCCCCCAAGCCTCCTTTTTCACTGAACAGGAGCTATTCGACCGTCATAATAACCGTTTTTTGTCAGACGGCAATAAAATTGACTATCTCTCTGTATGCTCGCCTAACTATCTTCACGATGCACATACACGTTATGGTCTGCGCTTGGGGTGCGATGTCATCTGCGAGAAGCCTGTGGTACTCAGCCCGTGGAACATCGACGCATTGCAGCAGATGGAGCAAGAAACAGGCCACAAGGCCTACACCATCTTTCAATTAAGACTGCATCCGTCAGTGGAGGCTTTGAAGAAAAAGATAGACAATGGGCCACAAGATAAGGTGTACGACGTAGATCTCACATACATCACCCCGCGTGGCTACTGGTATTACACCTCATGGAAGGGACAGGAGCAGAAGAGTGGCGGTGTGGCTACCAATATTGGTGTCCATTTCTACGACATGCTCCTGTGGGTCTTCGGTCCGGTGCAGAAGAATATAGTCCATGTGGCTAGCCACGACCGTGTGGCAGGTTACCTTGAACTGCGTCGAGCACGTGTACGCTACTTTTTGAGCATCAACGGGACCCACCTACCCGAAGGTCATGTGGGCAGCTATCGTAGCATATTGGTCGACGGCGAGGAGTTCGAGTTCAGCCAAGGGTTCACCGACTTACACACCCGATCGTATGAGGAGGTACTGGATGGGCGCGGCTTCCGTATTGGTGAGGCCCGTGAGTGTATACAGACTGTATATGACATACGTCACACCAAACCGGTGGGCCTCACGGGCGACTACCACCCCATGGCTAAATATCCTGTTACCCCGCATCCTTTTGGGTGGTAGAAGTGGATAATTGATAATTTAGAATTGGACGAAGAAGTATATATTCATGAGAGTTCCTACGTTGACGACGACGTAACTCTAGGCAACGGCACCAAGGTGTGGCATTTCTGCCACATCCAGAAAGGCGCTGTGCTTGGCGAACGCTGCTCGCTAGGCCAGAACGTCAACATCGGTCCTAATGTCCACATCGGCAACGGCGTTCGCATACAAAACAATGTTTCGGTCTATGAAGGCGTAGAGATTGAAGACAACGTCTTTCTTGGTCCTAGCTGTGTGTTTACAAATGTACTCATGCCGTGCCTCGACCGCCCCGCCAATGGCCAATACGAGCGTACACTCGTTCGCGAGGGTGCCTCCATCGGAGCTAACGCCACCATAGTCTGCGGTCACACAATCGGCCGTCACGCTCTGGTGGGTGCTGGTGCTGTGGTGACCAAGGACGTGCCCGACAATGCTATTGTGGCTGGTGTGCCAGCTAAAATCATAGGAAAAATAGAAGAGTAACGCTATGCAGTTCCGTGATTTACATAGACAGTACGAAGCTATGAAAGCTGAAATGGACGAGACGATGCTCCGAGTCGTAGCCTCTGGAGTCTACATCATGGGGCCACAGGTTGCCGAACTGGAGCAGCAGTTGGCCGACTATGTGGGCGTGAAACACTGTATCACCTGCGCCAATGGCACCGACGCCCTGCGTCTTTCGCTGATGGCCTTGGGTGTAGGCCCTGGCGATGCTGTCTTTGTACCAGACTTCACCTTCTTTGCCACTGCTGAGGCTGTAGCAATGGTGGGTGCAACGCCGATTTTTATTGATGTGGACAAGGAAACATATAATATCGATCCATGCTTGATTTATGAGGAATACGAAAGCGTGAGGTGCAACACAAGTCTGCGACCTGTCGCTGTCATAGCTGTGGATCTCTTTGGGCTTCCAGCCGACTACGATGCTTTGCGCGAGGTCTGTCGCTGCTGCAATATTTTCCTCGTTGAAGACGGTGCCCAAGGCTTTGGGGGCAGCTTCGGTGGCAAGCGGGCCTGTTCTTTTGGCGACATCAGTGCCACCTCCTTCTTCCCTGCCAAACCGTTGGGTTGCTATGGTGACGGTGGCGCTATCTTTACCGATGACGAGCACTATGCTGACCTTTTGCGATCTCTTCGTGTACATGGCAAGGGTACAGACAAATACGATAATGTACGTTTGGGTCTCAACTCGCGCCTTGATACCATGCAGGCCGCCGTGCTGCAGGTCAAGATGCGCTATTTTGACGACGAATTGCTGGCGGTGAATCGTGTGGCAGCAAAATACAGCCAACTCCTCAGAGGCAAGATTCAGACACCTGTTGTGCCTGAGGGCTATACCTCATCATGGGCGCAATACACCATACAGGCTGAAAACCGTGACGAACTGCAGGTACGCCTTAAGGCTGCTGGCATTCCTTCCATGGTCTACTACCCTCACACCATGAGCCGCCAGGCAGCTTTTGAAGGCTTGCCTAAATTGACCTTGACCCCCACAGCTGATCAACTGACTCGGACCGTTCTCTCCCTCCCTATGCATCCATATATGACCGATGAAGAAATACAAACCGTTGCTTCACTGATATGATAAAACTGAACGACATAAAGATTGGTGTTGTTGGCCTCGGCTATGTAGGTCTGCCGTTGGCGCGTCTCTTCTCCACCAAGTTTCCGACTGTCGGCTTCGATATCAACAGCCGCCGCGTTGATGCTCTTATGCAGGGACACGACGACACCCTTGAGGTGGAGGACGACCTGTTGCGAGATGCTATCGACAATCACAGTTTTCGCTGTACCTCTTCGCTCGATGATATTCGCGATTGTAATGTGTATGTTGTCGCTGTTCCCACACCGGTCGATGACAACAACCGGCCCGACCTTAAACCCCTCATTGGGGCATCCGAGGTGGTGGGCAAGGTTATATCGCATGGCGATATTGTCGTCTATGAAAGCACGGTTTATCCTGGTGTGACAGAAGAGACCTGCCTGCCGGTTGTGGAGCATGTTAGTGGGCTGAGATTAAACGTCGACTTCTACGGCGGCTACAGCCCTGAACGCATCAACCCTGGTGACAAGGCTCACAGGGTGGAGACCATCAAGAAGGTGACGTCAGGCTCCACGCCGGAGACTGCCCTACTCGTGGATGCGCTCTATAACAGCGTGTTGAAAAATGGCACCCACCGCGCTCCATCCATCAAGGTGGCTGAGGCCAGCAAGATAATCGAAAATAGTCAGCGCGACGTCAACATAGCCTTTGTCAACGAGCTGGCCAAGATATTCAATGCTATGGGTATAGATACCCACGATGTGCTTGAGGCTGCGGCTTCGAAGTGGAATTTCATCCCCATGCAACCCGGTCTCGTCGGAGGTCACTGCATTTCTGTTGACCCGTACTATTTAATCGAGCGGTCGCAGCTCTATGGTGTCTTGCCGCGCGTCATGAGTAACGCCCGACGCCTCAACAACTCCATGGGTGCCTATGTGGCCAACCAAACCATCAAGCAGATGAATCTCAAGGGCGTCCCTGTCAAAGATGCCCGCATCCTAATCCTCGGCTTCACTTTCAAGGAAAACTGTGCCGACATCCGCAACACAAAAGTGGCTGACATATACCACACGCTGCGCGAATATACAGCATGCATCACCGTCTTCGACCCCTGGGCAAATCCGGAACGTGTGCGTGACGAGTATGGCATCGAGGTGACTGGCACGTTGCCCAACGGTCCGTTCGACGCAGCCATTTTGGCCGTGGCGCACACCGCCTTCCGTGGCGTAGACTTGCGTGCGCTGGTCCCGCAGCCTGGAGTGATATACGACGTTAAAGGGGTAGCCCCTCGTAACGTGGTAGACGCAAGACTTTAACTCAAGACCAAGCTAAAACACTATAATATTATGGTTGGAAATATATTCAAGAAAATTAGCTTCCAATTGGTGAAACGCTACCGCCATTCGACCTTGTCGCAGTGGATTGTGCTGGCTATCGATGTTGTCCTGTTCGTTGTCTCCTTCGTGCTGGTGGAAGCTTTCCGCAGTGGCGGCATCGCCGATTTCACTATGCGTGGTGCGGCAGTTAAGTTTGTCGTGTCGTTGATGGTGACCCTTATATTCTTTTTTTTCACAGGGTCTTTCCGAGGCATCATTCGTCACACCGGCATGAACGACATCTACAAGTTGTTCATCTGCAGCATTGGACCTCTCTCTCTCTTCTGGATAGTGAACTTGGTGAACAACCAGTTTAGCCCGCCGGTCTTGTCGTCGGCCTACCTGCTCTCCTATCGTGAATCGATGATGCTGTATCTGATTCTGGGCAGCTTGATGATTATCTCGCGCCTCTTCATGCAGCGCATCTATAACGATTACTTTCGCCGCCGTCGCCAGTCTGTCAATGCGGTCATCTATGGCGCCGGCGCTGCTGGCATCATAGCCTACAACGCTCTCCGTCAGGACCCCACCATCGACTACAACTTTGTGGCCTTCGTCGACGACGACATGTCGAAGGTGAACCAGGAACTCAACGGCGTCCCGGTCATGCGGGCACGCACGGTCCTTACCCCGGCGTTCGTAAAGTCCAAAAACATCACTCGCCTCATCATTGCCATCCCCTCCATTCGCACCTTGCACAAGCAGGCCATCACCAACAAATCCCTCGATTTAGGCCTCACGGTCAAAGCGGTGCCGCACGTATCGGCATGGCTCAACGGCTCTTTCTCGGCAAACCAGATCGAGGATATCAAGATTGAGGACCTCCTCGAGCGCGAACCCATTAGGATGGACAATGTGAACATCGTGCGCGAGGTGGTGGACAAGGTCGTCCTCGTCACCGGCGCCGCCGGCTCCATAGGCTCGGAGATTTGCCGACAGCTCATGCGATACCAGCCTGCCAAGGTCGTCATGCTTGACCAGGCCGAAAGTCCCATGTACGACCTCCAGTTCGAGCTGCGCAACACCTACAACAGTCAGCTGGACCGTATGGCCTTCGTCATCGCCAACGTGAAGGACCGCGCGCGCATGGAGGAGGTCTTCGAAGAGTACCACCCCGACCTCATCTACCACGCCGCGGCCTACAAACACGTCCCCTTCATGGAGGAGAACCCCTACGAGGCAGTGTATATCAACGTTTTCGGCACCCGCAACCTGGCCGATCTGGCCATCAAGTACGGCGTGCGCAAGTTCGTCATGATCAGCACCGACAAGGCCGTCAACCCAACCAATGTCATGGGCGCCACCAAGCGCATGGCCGAGATATACATCCAGTCGCGGTCGACCGACGTGACCCACTTTGTCACCACCCGTTTCGGCAACGTCCTGGGCAGCAACGGCAGCGTCATCCCGCTCTTCAAGAAGCAGCTTGCCGCCGGCGGCCCGCTGACGGTGACGCACAAGGACATCATCCGCTACTTCATGACCATCCCCGAGGCCTGCAACCTGGTGCTCGAGGCTGGCGCCATGGGTGAAGGTGGCGACATCTTCGTCTTCGACATGGGCAAGCCCGTCAAGATTTATGACATGGCCCGCAAGATGATTCAGCTTTCTGGCCGCCACAACATAGAAATCAAAGAGATAGGCCTCCGTCCCGGCGAGAAGCTCTACGAGGAACTCCTCGCCACCAAGGAGAACACCATCCCGACCTACCACCCCAAAATCATGCATGCCCAGGTGCGTCGCTATCCTCTCGAGGCTATCGACCGCGAATACAACGAACTGTGGACCGTCCTCGCCACCATGGACGACATGAAGATTGTGGCCAAGATGAAGTCCATAGTGCCGGAGTTCCTCTCCAACAACTCTGTCTACTGCGCGTTGGACCATCCTGCCGCCCCGACGGCAGTGTGACCACTCTTGATGCACTCCAGGCATGATGAACAAGAACCGACTGCTTACGCTGCTGCGTCTCTACATCACCCTTCTGCTCATCTTTGTGACCCAGAAGGTTGTCTTCATGCTCTTTAACATGGGCCTCGCCGGTGGGGCGCCTTTCGGACAGTGTCTGCTGGCGCTGTGGCATGGGCTTCGGCTCGACTCGGTCACGGCCTGCTACCTCCTCCTTCTGCCCGCGCTCGTGCTCCTCGTGAGCTGCTTCGTCCGGTCCCTGCCGCTGCGCCGCGTGCTTCGGCCGTACTATATTCTGGTGGCCGTCGTGGTGGCCGCGATCTTCGTGGTCGACGTGGTGCTGTACTCCTTCTGGGGAGCCAAGTTCGACGCCAACGACCTCATCTACGCCGCCAAGCCCAAAGACATGCTCGCCTCCCTGCCGTGGTGGGCTGCGGTGCTCGGCGTGCTTGCCGTGGGCATCGTGGCGTGGCTCTACTGTCACCTCCTACTCCGCTCTACCCCCTCTCTACCCCCTCTCTACCCCCTCTCTACCCCCTCTCTACCCCCTCCCCGGGGTCCCAGGTGGTCAACCCTGCTCGCCCTGCCCGTCGCCGCGCTCCTCTTCGTCGGCATCCGCGGCGGCCTGAGCGACTCCACCGCCAACCCCTCCTACGCCTACTTCTCCGAGTACCCCTTCTGCAACCACTCGGCCCTCAACCCCACCTTCAACATGGTCCACTCGCTCTTCAAGTCCCAGGACCTCGGACGCGAGTTCGACCTGCGCGACGACGCCGAAGTCGCCACCATCCTCGACGGTGCCTTTGGCGCCGACGGTGCCATCGCCGACACCCTGCTCCGCGTGCAACGCCCTGACATCCTTCTGATTATCTGGGAAAGCGGCGGCAGCTCCATGGTCGACAACGACTCCGTGGGCCCCTGTCTGCAAGCCATCGCCGCCGAGGGAATTGCCTTCACAAACTGCTTCGCCAACAACTTCCGTACCGACCGCGGCCTGGTCTCCATCGTCGGCGGCTGGCCCGGTCTGCCCACCACGTCGCTCATGAAGCGCACCGACCTCTGCCGTCGCCTTCCCTCGCTGGCGCAAAGCCTTCGCGACCAGGGCTATAGCACCGCCTTCTCCTATGGCGGCGACATCGACTTCACCAACATGAGGCTGTACTTCCTCGAAGCCGGCTTCGACAACGTCCGCGGCAGCGAAGCCTTCCCCTCGTCGTGGTACACCAGCGCCTGGGGCGTCCCGGACCACCTGATGCTCTCCGCCTCCAACCTCGTCCCTCAGCGCCGTCCCTTCTTCAGCGCCGTCCTCACCCTCAGCAGCCACGAGCCGTGGGACGTGCCCATGCGACGGCTCGTCGACACCCGCTGCAACGCCTTCGCCTACACCGACTCCTGCATCGGCGCCTTCGTCGACTCGCTGCGGCGCACACCCCTGTGGGACAGCCTCCTTGTCGTCATCGTGCCCGACCACGGCGTGGCCGGCAACGGCATAGCCTCCAGCTCCGACCCCCGCGCCGCCCGCGTGCCGCTGGTCTGGACCGGCGGCGCCGTGCGCGAACCTCGTCGCATCGAGGCGTTCATGGCACAGAGCGACATCGCGGCCACCCTCCTGGCCCAGCTCGGCATCGACGCATCCCGGTTCCCATACAGCCGCAACGTCCTCGCGCCTTCCTACCCCGCGCGGCCCCAGTTCGCCATGCACTGCTTCAAGAACGGCTGCAACCTCATCACCCCGACCGGTGTCGCCACCTACGACTGCGTCAACCGCTCGCTCGTGGCCGTCAGCGACAGCTCCGCCTCCCCCGCCTCCCGCCAGGCCTTCGTCGAGGCCATGCTGCAGCATGTCTACCGCACCACCGCCGACCTCGCCGTCCGCCGCTGACCCTCCACCCCCTCTGGTCCCCTCTACCCCCTCTCTGGGTCCCCTCTACCCCCTCTCTGGGTCCCCTCTA
>CAMVAA010000028.1 GCA_947165345.1 uncultured Bacteroidales bacterium | reverse complement strand
CTGCGGCTGCTACCGCGACCTCAACCCCGTCAGCGGCAACTTCTGGAACGGCCTCTCCAGCTCCGACTTCTCGCGCTCCGGCTGGTGCCCCGGCACGGCCACGCAGCCCGTCTACTTCGACCTCTCGCCCTGGGCCGACGGCCGTGAGCACACCCTCACCGTCGCCATCCCACAGGGTAAGCCCGTCCAAGGCATGTTCTCCCACTGGGCCGTCAGCGGCACATTAATCATAGAATACTGATGAAGCGCCTCTCCCTTGTCCTGTGCTTGCTGCTCGCAGCATCACTCCAGGCCCAGAGCCTCAAGATTGTCTTCGCCGGCGACCTCATGGGCCACGGCCCCCAGCACAAAGCCGCCCTCCGTGCCGACGGCTCCTACGACTACTCGCCCTGCTTCCGCTTTGTGAAAGACTACATCCAGAGCGCCGACCTCGCCATTCTCAACCTCGAAGTCACCCTCGCCGGCCCACCATACACGGGTTATCCCCAGTTCTCGTCACCCGACGCTCTGGCTGTGGCCGCTCTCGACGCCGGCTTCGACATATTCACCACCGCCAACAACCACTGCATGGACCGCGGACGCGCCGGACTGGAGCGCACGCTCTACACCCTCTCTACCCTCTCTCTACCCCCTCTCGGCACCTACCTCGACCGCCAACAGCGCGACAGCCTACACCCCCTCATCGTCGAACGCAACGGCTTCCGACTCGCCCTACTCACCTACACCTACGGCACCAACGGCATCCCTGCCGTCAGTCCCAACATCGTCAACCTGATAGACACTGCCGAGATAGCTCGCGATCTGCGAGTGGCCCGCGAACGGGGCGCCGAATTCGTCATCACCCTCATCCACTGGGGCATAGAGTATGCCGTCAAAGCCAACGCCGAACAGGAGCAGACAGCCCGCTGGCTGCTCGAACACGGCTGCGACGCCGTCATCGGCGGCCACCCACATGTGGTGCAGAACTTCACCCTCGACGCCATCTCCGGCAACGACCGCTACCCAGAAATCGTCGTCTACTCCATGGGCAATCTCGTCAGCAACCAGCGCGACGTCAACTGCGACGGCGGCATCATGGTGGAGCTCAACCTGCACAAGAACCCGAATACCAACACAATAACCCAGGATTGTCACTACATGCCCTACTGGGTCCACCGTGGCACCGTCGACGGCCTGTACCAGTACTACATCGTCCCTTCCTCCGACGCCGTGGCCTATCCCGAGAGCTACCAAATCGACGGCGAGGCCCTGCGCGCGCTGCAGACCTTCGACGCCAACACCCGTCGCCGACTCGAAGCCTGTCGCCTGCGCGACGGCGCCAACATCGAGGAGCTCCACTACTACCGCAACACCCTTCCACCACACCCCGACGCCAACGGCGTCACCCCCCTGCGCAGCAACCCCGCTTTCGGACACAGACTCCCCGACGGCGGACGTTGATTCCTTACCCCATATCGTCACTTTTTTCTCCTCATTCAAAAAAAAGCAGTACTTTTGCAGCCCGAAAAATGACCGACAAACGGTGGCGATACAGGATAGCATGGCTCTTCATTGCAGCCTACCTGCCGATGCTCATTGCATCGGCACTCCACAGCCATCCGCTACCTGGAAACGACGTGTGCTACGACTGCTCGCACCACATAGACCATCCGGCTCATTTTTCGTCCTGCGACAATACCAACCATAACTGCCTCTACTGCCACCTGCTCTCGCTGCCCAAAGCGGCATGCCCGGCAGCGGCCGTAGTGGTGGCCGCCATCGCCGCGGTAACCCTCGGCGAACCACGGCATGAAGCTGTACTCGCCACCGACTACAGCCATGCCCGCCTCCGGGCACCTCCGTCAGTGTGACCTCCGCGTCCGTCGGCTCCGACGGACAAAAGCCATGTAATCACACCGAAACGGAACCTTTTTCTCAATGACAAAACTACTGTTTATGGTCATGCTGTTGGCTTCCCAGACCGACAGCGTGAAGACATTGCAGACCGTGAGCGTCAGCGCACGGTCGCTACAGGCGGTGAGCACCACCCAGACAGCCGTCGAAGTCGACGCCGCCTACATCGAAGAGCACTTCGCGGGCAGCCTCATCCAGAGCCTCGAAGCCATCCCCGGCATCAAAGCCTCCGCCATCGGATCCGCCCTCTCCAAGCCCACCATCCGCGGCCTCGGCTACAACCGCATGGTCGTCAGCCAGGACGGCATAAAACACGAGGGCCAGCAGTGGGGCGACGACCACGGCCTCGAGGTGGACCAGTTCGCTGTCGACGCCGTCGAGGCCATCAAAGGCCCCGCCACACTGCTCTACGGCTCCGACGCCATCGGCGGCGTACTCGCTCTGACCACCAACCGCATGCCCCCCGCTCCATTCGCGGCCTCCGCCACGCTCTTCGCACGCAGCAACAACAGCCAGCTCGGCCTCGCCGCCCAGGTGGCTGGCGTCCGCCACGGCTTATTCTACAAAGCCAACCTCACCCTCAGTGACTACGGCGACTACCGCGTGCCTGCCGACAGCATCCTGTACTATTCCTACCGCATTCCCCTCCACGACCGCCGGCTCCGCAACACCGCCGGCCTCGAACGAAGCGGGCGCCTCACCCTCGGATGGACCAACAACCGCTCCTTCCGCACCGACATCACCGTTAGCGACGTCTACGCCCGCAGCGGCTCCTTCGCCGACGCCCACGGCATGGAGGTCCGGCTCTCTTCCATCGACTACAACCGCTCTCCCCGCGACATCGACCTGCCCTCTCAGTGGGTGAACCACCTGCGTGTGCAGAGCCACACCACCTGGCAGCTCGGCTCCGCATCCCTCGAGAGCAACCTCGCATGGCAGCACAACCTGCGCGAAGAGCTTAGCGAACCTCTCTCTCACGGCTACATGCCCACGCCGCCCGACAGCCTCGAACGCCGCTTCGACAAGCACACCTTCAGCGGCACCCTCGGGCTCCGCATGCCCTTGGGCGAGAGTCACGAGGTGCGCCTCGGCGTCGGCGCCGAACATCAGCGCAACCGCCGCGACGGCTGGGGATTCATCATCCCCGACTTCACGAACACCGCAGCCGGCCTCTACGCCACCGACCGCTGGTCACCCACTCCACAGCTGACACTCAACGCCGGCCTCCGCGGCGACTTGGCGCACATCGACATCCAACCCTACCGCGACTGGTACCTCACCCCCACCGGCGGCGGCGACTCGGCCTTTCTGCAACGCTCCGCACCCGTCAGCCGCTCCTTCCGCAGCCTCACATGGTCGCTGGGCGCCAACTGGCACCCCGGCAACTGGATCCTCCGCCTCAACGCCGGCAAGGCCTTCCGTCTGCCCATAGCCAAAGAGCTGGGCTGCGACGGCGTCAACTACCACATCTTCCGCTACGAACAGGGCAACGCCGACCTCGACCCCGAGCGCTCCTACCAGCTCGACGGCGGCGTGGAATGGAGCAACGGCCCGCTCACCGTCAAAATCGACCCCTACATCGGATGGTTCCCAAACTATATCTACCTCAACCCCACCGACGAATACCACGAGGGGCTGCAGCTCTACCGCTACACCCAGACCTCCGCCCTGCGCTGGGGCTTCGAGGCCGAAGTGGCCTGGCGCATAGCACTGCACTGGGAAGCGGGGCTCCGTGGCCAGCTGTGCCGCTCGCGTCAGACCGCAGGCGACAAGCGCGGCTACACCCTGCCCTACGCCCAGCCTCCCTCGCTCGACGCCGACCTCGCCTGGCACTACGACTACCACGGCTGCGGCAGCATCGGCCTCAACCTCCATGCCGTAGCACCTCAGTCTGACATCGTACCGCCCGAAAAGCCCACCCCAGGCTACTTCACCCTCAACCTCTCGGCATCCCACCGCTTCGCCACACGCGCCGGCGACATCACCGCAGCCCTCCAGCTCAACAACCTGCTCGACAGGCGCTACTACGACCACACCTCCTACTACCGCCTCGTCGACATACCCGAGCCCGGCCGCAACATCTCTATCCGAATAAAATACGACATCAAACAAAAGTAAACCATCAAAAAAACAGCAACAATGAAGACATTCAACAATACTACAACACTCATCGCCATCACCCTCCTCGCCCTCGCTCTGTCCGCCGCCTGCGACGACAACGACCGCGACCTCGACCGCCCCACCATCTCCGCCCTCGGCATCGACGCCTCGCCCGCCGACTGCGACAGCTACGCCCTTGGCGACACCATCCGCTTCTGCTACCGCTTCACCGACAACGTCGAACTCGGCAACTACAACATCGAAATCCACTCCAACCACGACCACCACACCCACAGCACCTCCGACGTCGACTGCGACCATGGCGAAGAGCACGAACACTCCGACCCCGTCAACCCCTGGGTCTACAACCAGGACTACCGCATTCCCGACGGCTCCAAGGACTACACAGCCCGTGTCAACATCCCCATACCCACCGACGTCGACCCCGGCGACTACCACTTCATGGTCCGACTCACCGACCGCGCCGGATGGCAGGAACTGCACTCCGTAGCCATCGAGCTCCAGTAGACCCCTCCTCTCCACCCCCCTCTGTGGGACCTCTACCCCAGAGGGGGATCCCCTACCCTCCCCTCTGGGTCCACTCTGGGTCCACTCTACCCCCGCCCCCGCCCCCCCCTCCCCCCCCCCCCCCCCCCCCCCACCCCCCCCTCTCTACCCCCTCTCTCCCCCCCTCTCTACCCCTTCTCTACCCCCTCTCTACCCCCTCCCTACCCCTTCTCTACCCCCTCTCTACCCCCTCTCCACCCCAAAATCACCTCTTAACCCATACCCCATAACCCATAACCTATAACCCATAACCTATAACCCATAACCCATAACCCTTAACTCTTAACTCTTAACTTCCTCCCCCCCCTCCCCCGCACAATAATCTCGCCCCTACGACGTTCTACTTATCTATAGAAACAAAAACAATTACAACCATGCAAAATACACAGCACATCACAGACAACCTGATCTATGTCGGCGCCAGCGACCGCCGCCTGGCACTCTTCGAAAATATCTACCCCATCCCCCGCGGAGTGAGCTACAACAGCTACCTCCTCCTCGACGACGCCACCGTCCTCTTCGACACCGTCGACGCCAGCGTCGCCGCACAGTTCTTCGAAAACGTCGACGCCGCACTCGACGGCCGCAAGCTGAACTACGTCGTCGTCCACCACATGGAGCCCGACCATGCCGCCACCCTGATGGACCTCCTCCTCCGCCACCCCGAAGCCACCGTGGTCACCACCGCCAAAGCCTCCCAGATGATAGAGCAGTTCTTCGGCACCAAACCCGCACAGCTGATGGCCGTCAAGGAGGGCGACACCCTCACCACCGGCGCCCACACCCTCGTCTTCACCATGGCCCCCATGGTCCACTGGCCCGAAGTGATGATGACCTACGACAGCACCTCGAAGACCCTCTTCTCCGCCGACGCCTTCGGCACCTTCGGCGCACTCAGCGGCAACCTCTTCGCCGACCAAGTGAACTTCGAACACGAATGGCTCAACGACGCCCGCCGCTACTATATCAACATCGTCGGCAAATACGGCCTCCAGGTCCAAAATGTCCTCAAAAAAGCCGCCACCCTCGACATCCAGACCATCTGCCCCCTCCACGGCCCCGTATGGCGCGAAAACCTCGGCTGGTTCATCGCCAAACACGACCTCTGGAGCCGCTACGAACCCGAAGACCGCGCCGTCGTCATCATCTACGGCAGCATCTACGGCCACACCGAAGCCGCCGCCCTGCGTCTCGGCACCCTGCTTGCACAGCGTGGCGTCAAGAATATCAAAGCCTACGACGCCAGCCATACGCATGTCAGCAAGCTTGTGGCCGAGTGCTTCCGCGCCAGCCACATCGTCCTCGCCTCCAGCACCTACAACAACGGCCTCTTCACACCCATCGAAAGCCTCCTCGCCGACCTCAAAGCCCACGCCTGGCAGCGCCGCACTGTCGCACTCATCGAAAACGGCTCCTGGGCCCCCCAGGCCGCCAAACTCATGCGCGCCGAACTGGAGCAGATGAAGGACATCGCCATCGTCGGCGACCCCGTCACCCTCAAGAGCGCCGCCACCCCCGCCCAGGAGCAGCAGCTCGCCGCCCTCGCCGACCAGATAGCAAACAGCTGTAAGCTGTGAGTTTTAAGTTTTAAGTGGCTACGCAACCATGTTTTCCGCGCAAGCCACTTAAAACTTACAGCTTAAAACTTAATACTTAAGAAGTATGCTCGACAACAAAGCCCTCTTCACCATCGGCTACGGCCTCTATGTCCTCGTTGCCCGGCAGGGCGAGAAGGACAACGCCTGCATCATCAACGTGGCGCAGCAGGTCAGTAGCGACCCGCTGCAGCTGATGATTTGCGTCAACAAAGCCAACCTGACGCACGACATGGTGCTGCGCACGCTGAAGTTCAATTTGTGTCCCCTCAGCGAGGAGGCCACCATGAAGCCCTTCCAGCACTTCGGCCTCCAGAGCGGCCGCGATGTCGACAAATTCGCCGGCTGCGAGCAGGAACTGCGCACGGAGAACGGCCTGCTGTACCTGCCGAAGTTCATCAATGCGGTGATCAGCTGCGTCGTCACCAAGAGTATCGACCTTGGCAGCCACACCATGTTCATCGCCATGCCGCTGGAGGCCCGTGTGCTCAGCGACAGCCCGTCGATCACCTACGCCTACTACCAGCAGCACATCAAGCCGCAGCCTGGTACGCAGGCATCCCTGCCTGCGGATGGTGGTAAAAAGAAATGGGTCTGCGACGTCTGCGGCTACGTCTATGAAGGCGACGAGCTGCCCGCCGACTTTGTCTGTCCCTGGTGCAAGCACCCCGCCAGCGACTTCAAGCTGATGGAGGGGCAGTCATGAAAAGAGCCTGTGCGATTCCACTCCTGGCGCTGCTGCTAATACTGGCAGGATGCAGCGACCGGCAAGGCATCGGCGCCGTGATGCTGAAGGGATTCCCCACCCTGCAGCAGACCACCGACTACACCTGCGGCTGCGTGTCGGCCCGGATGGTGATGCAGTACTTCCACGCCGACAGCGAGAGCGAAGAGGCGCTCGCTGCCAAGATGCACACCCATGTCGACAGCCGCATCCCCGACGCCCGGCCGGGCTCAGCTGTCCTGTGGACTGACTACGGCACCAGCGTGGAGGAGCTCTACCGCTACTTCGACGGCCGCGGCGATTTCGACATCGTGGCCTCCAGCTTCCGGCCCGTCGCCACACCCACCCTGCTCTCCGACACCGCCCACCTGGGCATACAGGCCGTGGGCAACGCCGCGCAGCCCTTCGCCGACTACGGCGAAGCCGCACGCTTCTTCCGACAGCAGCTGGAGGCTGAGCGCCCCGTCATGGTGTGCTGGAACCTCTGGGGCGGCCACTGGACCGTGTGCATCGGCTACGACGACCGCGGCACCTCGGACTCCTCCTACGACGACCTCCTCACCATGGCCGACCCCTGCGACATCACCGACGGCAACCACGACGGCATCACTCAGGTCAGCCTCGTGGCCTTCTTCTACGACTGGTTCTGCACCATGACCCCCAAGCCCTGGCAGCTGCAACCCTACATCGTAGTCGCGCCCAGATAAAATATTTTTGCCGGACAAGAATTAAGTTGTATCTTTGCAGCCGAATATAAACCCTAAATCTTAGCAAAATGGAAAAATACACATGCGACATCTGCGGCTATGTCTATGACCCCGCCGCCGGCGACCCCGACCACGGCATCGCCCCCGGAACCAAGTTCGAAGACCTCCCCGCCGACTGGGTCTGCCCCCTCTGCGGCGTCGGCAAGGACGACTTCAGCAAACAGTAAGCCCACACCCCGCCGCCGGCCCATCGCCATCCGGGTCTCCGGCAACCACTAAACCACCAAGAGAGAAATGGAAATCAAAGCAGTCAAATTCAGAAAGAACGGATTTTACGGCCAGCCCTTTGCCTTCGGCGGCGAAGAGGGAACCGACAAGTTCGACCCCTCCGTCCGCTACCGCGGCAGCCTGCAGAACTACCTCATCGACACCGGCAGCGAGGTCATCCTCGTCGACACCGGCCTGCCCAGCGGCTCTCCCGAAGAGGTGCCCGACGAGAAGTCGCCCGCCTACACCGGCGAGGACATCTGCGACTACATCGACGCACTGGCCAAGCTGGGTTACATCACCACCCGCGTGACCAAAATCATCCTCACCCACCGCCACAGCGACCACAGCGGCTGCCTGAAGCTCTTCCCCAACGCCAAGATCTACGTCAGCGCCGACGAGCTGGGCGCCGACGAGCTGCAGGGCGTGCCCAACATCGTCCCCGTCCACTTCACCGACGGCCCGTACTATAACTTCCCCGAGAGCCAGAAGATCGCCGACGGCGTCTACATGATCAAGGCCAAAGGCCACACCCGCGGCAACAGCCTCGCCGTGGCCGAGAAGGGCGGCAAGTTCTACATGTTCCAGGCCGACATCACCTATGTCGACGAGGCTCTCTACGAGAACAAGCTCTCCGTGGTCTACGACGACCTCCACGCCGCCCGCGAGACTCTGGACCGCGTGCGCGACTTCGTCCGCCACCACCCCACCGTCTACATGGGCACCCACACCCCTCAGGGCTACGAGAACCTCGAGGCCGACCGCGTAATCGACCTCGACCATCCCGTGCCTACCGTGCTGGCCGAGGTGGACTTCGCCGCCAAGAAGGCCACCGGCAAGTACGTCTGCTCCATCTGCGGCTACGTCTACGACCCCGCCGAACACGACGGCGTGCCCTTCGAGGACCTGCCCGACGACTGGAAGTGCCCCCGTTGCCGCCAAGGCAAGGAGAAGTTCAACAAAGCCTAAGCCCTCAACCCAAAAACTAACGCATTAACACATTAACGCATTAACACATTCAAAAATATGCTTAACAAGAAAGTTTCCGACCTGCTCAACGAGCAAATCAACAAGGAGCTCTACAGCGCCTATCTCTATCTGGACATGAACAACTACTTCGACAAGCGCGGCCTCAACGGCTTCGCCAACTGGTACATGATCCAGGCTCAGGAAGAGCGTGACCACGCCATGCTCATCTACAAGTACATGCAGAACAACGACTGCCCCATCAAGCTTGGCGCCATCGCCATGCCCGACAAGGTGTACAAGAAGGACATGGACGTCCTGAAGGCCGGCCTGGAGCACGAGGAGTACGTCACCGCCTCTATCCACACCATCTACGACGCCGCCAGCAAAGTCAAGGACTTCCGCACCATGCAGTTCCTCGACTGGTTCGTCAAAGAGCAGGGCGAAGAGGAGACCAACGCTCGCGACATGATTTCCAAGATGGAACTCTTCGGCAGCGACGCACGCAGCCTCTACATGCTCAACCAGGAGCTCGCCGCCCGCACCTATTCCGCCCCCAGCCTCGTGCTCGACTGAGCGCCTCCGCTTCGGCGTGTAATAACACTCTGAGGGTGTCCTGCACATTCACACAGGACACCCTTCTTTTTATCTACCTGTCTGCTTGGTCCCACCTCGCGGTGCGCAGACCAGAATCACCAACGCCGAGGCGGCAAGGCCGTAGTACATCGGGTCGCCCGGCAGCCCCAGCAGCCCCGCCGCAAGCATCGCCGCCGTGCCGGCAATCATGGACGCCACCACGCCCTTCGGCGTGACGCGGCCCGGCAGCCAAAGGGCGAAGCTCAGCGGCAGCAGCAGCGCGGCGGCGCGCAGGCCGAGCGAGAGGAAGCCCAGGTCGTTGATGAACGTGCCCTGCACGAAATGCGCCGCCACCACGCCCATCACCACCAGCCCCACGATGGCTATCCGCATGCCGTGCAGCGAATCGCGCCTCACCACGTCGCGCATGACGATGGTCGAAGCCCCAAGCACCAGCCCGCTGCCACACCCCAGTATGTTCACCAGCATGGCGCCGAGGGCTATGCCGCCGAGCCAGGCGGGCAGGTGGGCCAGGATGAACGTGGGGAAGGCCTCCAGCGAGTTCTTGAGCACCCCCACGCCGTCCGGCAGCCGTTCGCCGGCGGACTGGAGGGCCGCGAGCTCGTCGGCAGTCACATAGTGTCCGCGCATATACATGCCCACCAGCGTGCAGGCCGCGCCTATGAGGGGTATCAGGGCGGCACAGTAGACCGCGCCGAGCTTCGCCTTGCGCGTCGTCGCCGCCGACCAGATGCCCTGCGCGTAGGTCTGCGTGCACACCACGCCGAGGGTCAGCGAGAGGCAGCCGCCGAGGTCTTTCAGCGGCCCGCGGGCCATGAAGGTGCCGTAGCGGCGGTGGATGTCCTCCGCGCTGGCGATGCCGTTCATCGTGGCCAGCTCCTGACTGTCGTATATCTGCACTATGCTTTCGCGTATGCCGCCGAGGCCGTGCCCTATGTGCCACACGGCGATGCCCGCCGCTACCGAGCTGACGTAGAGCAGCACGAGCTTCACAATCCCGCCCGCCCCGGCACTGCGTATGCCGCCGCTGAGCACCATGGCGGCTATGAGCACGGCGCCGGTGGCCAGCGCCCACCCCACAGGCAGCCCGAAGAGGCTGCTGAGCATGGCCGACGACGAGAGCAGCTGCGACGTGATGCTGATGAAGATGCCCACAAGGAAGAGTATGCTGCCCACCGTCTCGGCGCGCCGCCCGTACTGCTTGCGCACCACCTCCAGCAGTGTCGTGCACCCGCTGCGCCGCAGCGGGGCGGCGTAGACGAGGCCCAGCACCAGCGCCCCCAGGGCGGCGCCGATGGTGAACCACCAGGCCGAAAGGCCGAACGAGAAGGCCAGCTGGGCCGTGCCGATGGTGCTCTGTCCGCCCACGAGGGTGCCCAGAATGGCGCCACAGACCATCCACGACCCCGCCTTGCCGCCGGTGGCGAAGCTCCGCGCGTCCTTCACCTTGCGCCCAGAGAGCACCCCCACACCCACTATCAGGGCCACAGTAGCCACTATCCCAACAATATGTACAGTAGTCAACATAGTATATGCAGTCTTTGAAAACGGCTGCAAAAATACAAAAAAAATCCGTCTGCGCTCCGCAACCCTCCCTTAGCGTTCGCGACCCACCCCCTCTCTACCCCAACTCTACCCCCTCTTTGGGTCCCCTCTACCCCCCCAAAAAAAATTTCAATTTTCAATTTTCAATTTTCAATTTCCCACCCCCCCTCTCTACCCCTCCACGCCCCCTCAGACCTCCCAACCGTCCCCCAAAAAACTTTCAATTTTCAATTTTCAATTTTCAATTCCCCAAGCCCCCCCTCTCTACCCCTCCACGCCCCCTCAAACCTCCCGACCGCCCCCAAAAAATTTTCAATTTTCAATTTTCAATTTTCAATTCCCCAGAACGGGGCAGTATCCCCGTCGCCGCCATCATCCGTTGGTAGTACGCGGCCTTCTCCTCCAGCTTCATCGGATACGCCCTCGACGACGAAGGCATTCGCCACAGCCTGAGCGTCCTATCGCCTATCGAGAACTCATTGTACCCGCCCATGGCTGGCACCTCCACCCCGAACTCCTCCGTCAGCACAGAGAAACTCTTCTGCCCCGTACAGACGATGTCGCCACACAGAGGCACCCTTGACAGAAGACCCGCAATGTCAGTCTTTTCCACAATCTCCAAGTCCTTGTCCGAGGCGTTTCCGCTCAGCCGCCGCACAGCTCGCGCGGCATCATAAATGGCTATCCCCCTCTCGCGGAGCAGCCGCTCTATCACACTCTGCCTGAACGTCTTGTTTTCCGCATCGACCAGATGCTGGCTGTCGCCGAAGAAGACAATCCCGAAGATAAGCCACATTTGGTTCGTCCTGTTGGGGTAGAAGAACTCCATCGACCACCGCTTCCTCGGCGGCGGAAAGCTGCCCAGCATCAGCAGTCTGGCGTTCGCTGGCAGGAACGGTTCGAGCGGATGCCGTTCTATATTGTCCGTATTCGTTTCCATATCTGTAGAAAACGGACCACCCTCCCTTTTATTTTGCCGCCCCCTCTTTCCCCGCCGCCCATCGCGCGCAACCCTTTTGAAATGACCCTGCTTGCACCCCGCCTCGCTCTCCGCACAGTCAAGCTGGGGCCCGCTCCTTCGGCGCGGGCCCCAGCACACCATCACAATTTCTCACCCTCCCCACAATAAAACACCGCCCCTCGCGTTACATACTGTGTCTATGACTGCAAGAAGGTGGATATGTATGTTGGCAGCGGTGCTGATATGCGCCGCCGCTCGTGCCTACGACTTCTCGGCCGTGGTGCCGTCCGGGCAGACGCTCTACTTCTCCCTCGTGCCCGGCGGCGTCGCCGTGGTCTACCCCGCCTCGACCATCCAGCCCGTCTACGGATGGAACAACTACACACGTCCCGTCGGAGCCCTCTCCATCCCCTCCACCATATCCCACAACGGCGTGGCCTACAACGTGGTGGCGGTCAATAATCACGCCCTCTACGGCTGCAGCGGCCTGACCGAGCTCTCCGTCGCCGAAGGCGTCAGGGTGTTGCGCTCCAACGCGCTGAACCAATGCTCCGGACTCACCTCCGTGACGCTGCCAGCCTCACTCGACACGCTGGGCACCGCAGCCCTCTCCAACTGCTCCTCGCTGACCACACTGGCCCTCCACTGCGCCACCCCTCCCGTCGTCTACCCCTCCACCTTCGCCAGCCTCCCCGACGGCATCTCCGTCGAGGTGCCGTGCGCGGCCTACGACGACTACCTTTCCGCCCAATACTGGAACTCCGTCGGCACCATCGTCCCCATCGGATGCTACGCCAACCTCGCCGTCGGCGTCAACAGCAACGCCCGCGGCTCCGTATCCGGCGGCGGTAGCCATCTCGCCGGCTCCGACGTCACCATCCAGGCGCTCCCCTCCGACGGCTTCTTCTTCGCTTGCTGGAACGACGGCGACACCGCCAATCCACGCACCGTCACCCTCTCCAGCGACACCTCCTTCACCGCTTTCCTCTTCGCCGTCCGCACCGACACCGTCACCCTCTACGACACCGTCCGCCTCGCTGTCATCCACACCGACACCGTCACCGTCCACGACACCATCCGCCTCGCCGTCCTCCACACCGACACCGTCACCCTCCGCGACACGGTCCTCGTCCCCGACACCCTCACCCTCCACGACACCGTCTACCCCACCTTCTTCCGGCTCACCGTGAGTGCCGGCGTCGGCGGCGTCGGCATCGGCAACACCATCGTGCCGGCCGGCACCGAGTGCGAAATCGGGGCCCTCCCCGTCGAAGGGCACCGCTTCGCCGGTTGGGACGACGGCTCGCCCGACAACCCGCGCCGCGTCGTCATCACCGGCAACGTCGCCTACACAGCCCTCTTCGAGACGATGTCCGCCGCCGAGGTGCTCGCCGCGCCGGACTGGTCCCTCGCCGTCGACGGCCGCACGCTGGCCATAGGATGCCACGCCGGCGAACAAATACGCATATACAGCATCGACGGCCGGCTGCTCCTGGACCACACCGCCGCCGGCCCCGCCACTCGCATACGCCTCGACGCCCCCGGCGCCTACCTCGTCCAGGTGGGTCTCTCACCAGCGCGCAAGGCGATTGTGGAATAACAACCTCACACCGAGAAACAAAGCACACAAGAATATGAAACTACAGTTTATGGGGGCCACCCGCGAGGTGACCGGAAGCAAACACCTGATAACCACCCGCCACGGCGTCAAGATACTGCTCGACTGCGGCATGTACCAGGGCAAGGGCCTGGAGACCGACGCCATGAACCGCGACCTCGGCTTCAACCCCGAAGAGATCGACTACCTCATCCTCAGCCACGCACACATCGACCACTCCGGCCTCATCCCCTTCATCTACAAGCAGGGCTTCCGCGGCACCGTCCTCTGCACCCCTGCCACACGCGACCTCTGCGCCATCATGCTGGCCGACGCCGGACGCATCCAGGAGCAGGACACACAGACCTTCAACAAGAAGCGCAAGGCACAGGGCCTCGACCCCGTCGAACCCATCTACGACGAGCAGGACGCTCAGGCATGCATGAGCTGCTTCATCAGCGTCCCCTACCACAAGAAGTTCAACATCGAGGGCGAGGTGACGGTCGAGTTCTTCGACGCCGGCCACATCCTCGGCTCCGCTCTCGTCTACCTCGAAATCAAAGACGGCCGGCGCACCATACGGCTCGGATTCACAGGCGACATCGGCCGCTACGACAAGCAGATCCTCAAAGACCCCGAACCCTTCCCGCAGGTGGACTACCTCATCATGGAGTCGACCTACGGCGACCGCCTCCACGAGAGCATGCAGGACGCCGAACAGGAACTGCTGATGGCCGTCCTCGACACATGCACCAAGAAAAAAGGCAAACTCATCATACCCTCCTTCGCCATCGGCCGCGCCCAGGAAATCATCTATGCCCTCGACCGGCTGGAACACTCACGGCTCCTCCCGGACATCGACGTCTTCGTCGACAGCCCCCTCTCCATCTCCGCCACCGACATCATGCGCCTCCACACCGAGTGCTTCAACGACGCCATCGCCGAGTACTGCAAGACCGACCCCGACCCCTTCGGATTCAACCGCTTGCACTACATCCACAGCGTCATGGAGAGCAAACAGCTCAACGTGCGCCACAAACCCTGCGTCATCATCGCCGCCAGCGGCATGATGGAAGCCGGCCGCGTCAAACACCACCTCGCCAACCACATCGACAACCCGGCCACCACCATCCTCTGCGTCGGCTACTGCGAACCCAGCACCCTCGGCGCCAAAATCATGCGCGGCGACGAGGAGGTCTCCATCTTCGGACAGCGCCACAAGGTGCGCGCCGAACTGCGACGCATCGAGTCCCTCTCCGGCCACGGCGACTACAGCGAGATGATGCGCTACATCTCCTGCCAGGACAAGCGCCGCGTGAAGCACCTCTTCCTCGTCCACGGCGAAGAGGAAACCCAGCAGCATTTCGCCGCCACCCTCGCCGCCGACGGCTGGAAACACATCTCCATCCCCGCCTTCCGCGAAGAAGTCGAACTGTAAGCACCGAAACCCATAGACCCGCAACCACCAACGGAACCTTCTACCAATAAACCCCGTAGGGGTTTCATATCAATAGCAAACACCAGATAATCCACACCCACCCAAACCCCATAGGGGTTTCATATAAATCAGATTATAAAGCAATGGAAAACAACTACAAACGTCTGATGCGTAGCACCACCGACCGCCGCATCGCCGGCGTCTGCGGCGGCGTCGCCAAATACCTCAACGTCGACCCCACCGTGGTCCGCATCGTCTTCCTCCTGGCTCTCCTCTTCGGCAGCCTCGGCTTCTGGGCCTACCTCATCATCTGGCTCGCCGCCCCGGAAGACAACATGATCGAGAAGCAATAAACCTCTCATGAGTGTGCCAAACGCTCTGAAGCTGCCCTCCACACCAACCGAACGCGCCGAACGGCTCTGGCTCTGGTTCGTGGTCCTGGCGGGTGCTGCGTTGAGGCTTGCCGAGCTGTGGATGCCGCTGACCCACGACGAGCTGAGCGCCATCGTCCGGCTGCGCTACGACACCCTGGGCGACGTACTCACCTACGGCGTCAAACTCGGCGACACACATCCCGCCGGCATGCAGCTGCTCCTGTGGCTGTGGAGCCAAGTGGTAGGCGTGTCGGCCCCCTTGCTGCGACTACCCTTCACCCTGTTGTCCATCGCCTCCATTCCTCTAATCTACAGCATCGGACGCCGTTGGTTCGGACACCATGCCGGCCTGGCGGCTGCCACGGTGTTGGCATTCAGCCAGTATTCCGTCTACTACGCCATGCTCATACGACCCTACAACATCGGGCTCGTACTGGTGCTGGCCATGCTGCATTTCTGGACACGGTTGTGCGTCGAACACCGCGACGGATGGGGCCATGTCGCAGGCTTTGCCCTCTGCGCCGCCGCATGCGCCTACACCCACTACTTCTGCGGCCTGACGGCCGCCCTCCTGGGTGTGGCCGGACTGGTGGTCGTCCCACGCCGGCTGCTGTGGCACTACGTGGCGGCTTGCGCTCTGGCCATTCTGCTCTTCGTGCCACACTTGGGCATCACCCTCCACCATCTGTTTGTGGAACAGGGTGTCGGCGGCTGGCTCGCCAAGCCGGAACCCGTATTTGTCTGGCGCTACCTGCGATACCTGACACATTTCAGCTGGCTCGCGCTGGCTCTGCTGATGGTGGCCTGGGCGGCCATGGCCGACTGGTCGCTCTTGCGCGTGCGCTGGCCGCTGGCTACCGTGGCAGCCTCCGTGTTCGTAGTGCCCTTTGCAGCTGGCTACATCTACTCCCGCGCCGTGGACCCTGTCCTGCAATACTCCGTCCTGATTTTCAGCTGGCCGTTCCTGGTGTTGGCGGCGTCTGCACTGGTGGGCGCAAAGTGCCGATGGCGCTCCGACGTGGCCATCGCCGCCTGCGGCGTCGTGCTCGGCCTGACGCTCTTCACGTCGCGACGCAACTACGACGTCGCCTCCCGCGAATATATCGAAGCTGCTGCCTCCTTGGCCACCGAAGCCCGCGCACGCTACGGCGCCGCAAACGTGGAGCTGGCCATGCAGATTTCGCCCGACATGATGGAGTACTACGACAGCGCCACTGCCCACGACATGCGCATCCCGGACAACGGCCGCAAGGACTATGCCGTGGTGTGCAAGGTCTTCGACGATGTGCTGGCCGCCAAGATGCGCGAATACCCCTATGTGGTGGAGGCACGCATGTGCACCTGCACCCCGGTGGTGCTCCTCAGCCGCCATCCCGCCGACGGGCACCCCTACCCGACACGGCTGCTCAAGACGGCCTCCGCTACCGTGGACGACGAGTACACCATGCTGCTCGACACCATTGCCGCCGACATCGCCGACAACCGCCACTTCGCCATCAGCACCGTGGCCTGGGGTGGCGACACCACCATGATGCTGGTAATGGAGACCTCTGTACGCGGCCACTGTGTCGACTGGAGGGCAATACCTATGGGCGACACCGTCTACCTGCCGCTCTGCCAGAATCTTAACATAAAGAGCCGCGCCGAGCTGGGAATGAGCCGGATAAAGGTCTTTGTGTGGTCGCCGCGCCGCAGAGACGGCGCCCCGGTGAACTGCCGCATTACAACGGCCGAAGGCAACCCCTACCAATACGCTGTTACCGAAGAGATATAGCCTGCTGCCGTGTCTTTGTGCGTGTTACGAAATAAGCGTATTATATATCGGAAAAAAGTTGTAACTTTGCAGCCCGAAATAAAGCTTGTATTATGGTATCATTCATCATTGCTATAGTATTACTCGTTTTGGGATACTTCCTGTATTCCAAGGTCATAGAACGCATCATCGGTGTCGACCCCAAGCGCGTTACGCCCGCCGTGGCGCACCCCGACGGGGTCGATTACGTGCCCATGAAGCCGTGGCGCGTGTTCCTCATCCAGTTCCTCAACATCGCCGGCGTGGGCCCTATCTGCGGCGCCATCATGGGTGCCCAGTTCGGCACCGCCTCGTTCCTGTGGATTGTCTTCGGCTGCATCTTCGCCGGTGCAGTGCACGATTTCATCAGCGGCTTTATCTCCATCCGCATGGACGGTGCCTCACTGCCCGAAATCCACGGTAAATATTTGGGCAACGGCATGAAGCAGTTCATGCGCGGCTTCACCGTGCTGCTGATGATCCTGGTGGGTGCCGTATTCGTGAACACCCCCGCCGTGCTGCTCAACCAGAACTTCACGCCCGACTGGAACATCTACATCTGGGTGGGCATCATCTTCGCCTACTACCTGCTTGCCACCCTGCTGCCTATCGACAAGGTGATTGGCAAAATCTACCCCGTCTTCGGCATCCTGCTGCTGGCTATGTCCGTGGCCATCGTGGTGGCCTTTGTGGTCTACCGGGTGCCGGTGCCCGAGGTGTGGGACGGCTTGGAGAACCGCCACCCCAAGGCCGCCAGCAACCCCATCTTCCCCATGATGTTCATCAGCATCGCCTGTGGCGCCATCAGTGGCTTCCACGCCACGCAGAGCCCCCTCATGGCGCGCTGCATGGTCAACGAGAAGCAGGCCCGCCCTATCTTCTACGGTGCCATGATTACCGAAGGCGTCGTGGCTCTCATCTGGGCTGCCGCCGCCACCTACTTCTTCCACGACAAGCCCGAGCTCTGCATCGGCAAGAGCGGCAACGACATGGTGGGCGTCATCGCCAACGAGTGGTTCCCCAAGGCCATCGCCGTCATCTGCATCCTCGGTGTCATCAGCGCCGCCGTCACCAGTGGCGACACCGCCCTGCGGTCGGCACGCCTCATCGTGGCCGACTTCATGCATGTGGACCAGAAGCCCATCCCCAAGCGTCTGCTCGTGGCCCTGCCGGTCTTCGTGCTGGCCGCCGCTCTGCTCATCTTCTCGCTGGCCGACAAAGAGGGCTTCCAGGTCATCTGGCGCTACTTCTCGTGGGCCAACCAGTTCCTGTCGATGGTCACGCTGTGGGCCATCACCGTCTTCCTCAGCCGCCATCTGCCCGGCAAGGCATGGTACTGGATCACCCTTATCCCCGCCCTCTTCATGAGCATGGTGACCATCAGCTTCCTCCTCGTGGCCGAGAAGGAAGGCCTCGGAAGCGTCCTGCCCCGCACCGCCGGCTACTGCATCGCCGCCGTCATCACCCTCGCCCTCGGCGTCCTCTTCTTCCTCAAGAAAAAGCATATAGAAACAATAAAATAGCAAAAAACACGTTGCTATTGCAGAAAAAATAGTATCTTTGCACCTTGAAATCAACAATGAAAATGAAGAAAAATATCGCTCTCATCATCGCCCTGCTCGTTGTGGGCACGGCATTTGCAGGTCCCAAGCCCCGCAAGAACTCGCGCACCGAAATGGGCATCCACGGCAACGCGCTGTATGTGATTGAGTACACCTACAACCTGCGCGGAGGCCGCGACGGTGGCCGTCAGCTCATCTGCATCGACAGCATCACCTTCGACAAGCGCGGCAACTTCGCCGACAAGTTCCGCACCAAGGCCGACGACTACACGTGGTACTCGTATTTCTTCGACGTCAACGGCTACAGCCTCGGCTGGAACGAATACAATCGCGAGAAGATGCTCACCGGCCGCACCGCATACCTCAACGACCGCGACGGCAACCGCATCGAACGCACCGTCTTCCTCGGCAACCAGATGACCAAGAAGGAAAGCAGCAAGTTCGTAAACGGCCTCAAAACCGAGGAGCAGAGCTTCGATGAGACCGGCGAGATGACCGAGAAGCGCACCTACAAATACGACCAGAAGGGCAACTGCATAGAGATGGAGTTCTACAACCGCGACGGCGAGCTGATGCAGCACTACCTCTACAAATACGACGCCCGCGGCAACCGCATCGAGTGGCGCTTCTACGACGCCGACGAGTTCCTCTCGGCCCTCACCACCTACTACTACGACGACCACGACAACCTCATCGAGGTGAGTTCTTTCAACTACGACGAACACCTCAACTGGAAGCACAGCTACGTCTACGAATACGACGAGGACGACAACTGGGTGCGCCAGACCATCTACCGCAACAACGTGCCCTACCA
>CAMVAA010000027.1 GCA_947165345.1 uncultured Bacteroidales bacterium | reverse complement strand
GGAGGGAGGGTGGGGGGAGGGGGAAAATGAAAAAGGCAAGGGGAGTGAGGACGGAGGGGAGAGGGGGGGGGGGGGTGGGGGGGGGGGGGGGGGGGGGGGGGGGATTCAAATTAATTGTGTAAATTTGCAGTGCAAATCTGATGATATGACGATAAACGGAAAGATACTTATAGTGTTGAGTTTGATGGCGATGGAGGCGGCTGGGGCGCAGGAGCTGCCGCCGACGCTGAAGCCCGACTACTGCAAGATAGCACGCTACACGTCGCGGCCGGGCATGTTTTTCCTCGACTCGTTGGAGGCACGTTTTTTGCGCTGCGACACCACCCTCACCATCGACGACCTGCGGTGCCTCTACTACGGCGGCGGCGAGGCGACCCTGTGCGACGCCTACAGACGCCATACGCTCCTTGCGAGCCGCTTCGGGCGCCAGAGCCGCGCGGCCAACGAGGCTTGGTGGCAGTACCAGATGCTGACGGCGGCGGTGTGGAGCACGGGCGACGGCACGCGTCGGAGGCCGCTGCATGTGCGGTCGGCCGACGAGGCGGCCCTCGTGGCGCAAGACTTCGGCTACAGCCTGTGGTTCAAGGTGAAAGGGCGGCGCAAGTTCAGCGTAGCTCCACAACAGTGATGCCTTCGCCCCCCAGTTCCACCCTTTCGGGACGGAACGAACGCACGTCGCGCGAGGACTGCAGCTCCTGGCGGATGACCTGCATGAGGATGCCGAAGCCCTTTCCGTGCAGGATGCGCACCTCCTTTTCGCCGAGCAGGAGTGCGTCGTCGAGGAAGCGATGCAGGGTGTCGACGGCCTCATCGGCGCGGTGGCCGCGCAGGTCGAGTGTGGGGTTGAAGGACTTACGCTTGTCGTTCATCTCGTCGTAGATGGAGCGGCTGACGCTGACCGAGGCGGTTTTGCGGGTGGGAATCTTCTGTTTTGCGGTACCCTGAAGTCGGGAGAGAGGGATGGTCATGCGGATGCTGTTGCTTTCCACGACGGCTTTGCGGCCTTTGATTTCCACGACCTGGCCGAATGTCTCTTCGCCGTCGATGCGGACGATGCAGCCCACGGTGACGGGCACGACGGCGTCGGGTGTGGAGGCGGGGCTGGCCTGCGGGCGGGTGCGCTCCATGCGCTCGTTATGCTCCGACTGGGCTTTCTGGATTTCGCGGTCGAGCATGTCGGAAGCCTGGGCGAGATTCTCGCGTGCCTTGCGGGTGGCCTCTTTCTCGGCGCGGGCGGATTTGATGTCGCTAATGGTGCGTTCGACGGTACGGTTGGCGTCGGCCAGAATCTGCCGGGCCTGATTGCGGGCGTCGCTGACGATCTGGTGCCGGCGGTCTTCGATACGGTCGCTGAGGCGCTGGTATTTCTGTGTGACCTCGTTGAGCATCTCGTCGGCGACACGCAACTGTTCGCGCTGGCGTTCCACCTCTTTCTTGTCGAGTTCGAGCTGCTGGAGCTGGTGCTCGAAGTTGAGCTGGTCGCGGCCCACCATGTCGGCGGCGCGGTCGAGGATGTCCTTCGGGAAGCCGATGCTCTCGGCTATCTCGAAGGCGAAGCTGGAGCCCGGGTGTCCGACGGCGAGGCGGTAGAGCGGCCGCATGCGTTCGGTGTCGAAGAGCATGGCGCCGTTCTGGATGCCGGGCAGACGGTCGGCGAGGAGTTTGAGGTCGGCGAAATGGGTGGTCACCACGCCGAAAGAGCCTTTGGAATAAAGCCGTTCGAGGACGGCTTCGGCGATGGCGCAACCGGAGCGGGGTTCGGTGCCGCCCCCGAGCTCGTCGAGGAGGAAGAGGGTTTTCTCGTCGGCAGAGGCGACGAGAAGCTTCATGTTCTGCAGGTGGGAGGTGTAGGTGGAGAGGTCGTTGTCGATGGACTGCTGGTCGCCGATGTCGATGAAGACGGAGGAGAAGATGCCGCACTCGGAAGAGGGGCGGAGTGGGACCGGGAGGCCGCACTGGAGCATGTACTGGATGAGGCCTACGGCCTTGAGGAGGACGGACTTGCCGCCGGCGTTGGGGCCGGAGATGATGAGTATGCGCTGAGGCGGCGCTTGGCGGTCGTCGGCGGAGAGCTGGAGAGAGAACGGGACGACGCCGTCCTTCTTCGAGATGTAGAGCAGCGGATGGCGTGCGTCGAGCCAGTCGATGCGCGGTTCGGGGTGGATGACGGGGACAGCGGCGTCGAGGGAGAGGGCCAGACGTGCTTTGGCACGGAGAAAGTCGATGCGGGCGAGGAAGCGGTAGGCTTCGACGAGTTGTGGCAAGAGCGGGCGCAGGCGGTCGGAGAAAGCGAGGAGGATGCGCTGCACCTCGTGGCGCTCGTCGAAGTCGAGCTCGCGCAAGTCGTTGCCGAGTTCGACGACCTCGGCGGGTTCGACGAATGCCGTCTGACGCGAGGCAGACTCGTCCTGGATGAGGCCGCGCATCTTGCGGCGGTGGGTGGTGAGGAGCGGGATGACGGGGCGTCCGTCGCGGATGGTCACCTCGGCGCCTTCCGGGGCCCAGCCTTCGCGCTTGGCGCGTGCCAGAGCGCCGGCGACCTGGGCCTGGACTTCGGCCGACTTGCGGGCGCGGGTGCGGCGTATCTCGGCCAAGGCTGGCGAGGCGTTGTCGTAGAGCTCGCCATGGTCGTCGATGAGACGGCCGAGGAGCGAGTTGATGACGTTCAGCTGCGAGCTCTTGCCGCCGTAGCCGAGTTCCACTTCGACGGCGAGGTTGGCCAGTTCGGGGTATTTGAAATGGTCGGGCGAGGAGGCTGACGCGGCCTGGTCGGAGACGAGGAAGCGGTAGCAGTCGCGGATGGTGCGGAGGGAGAGTTTGAGTTCGAAGAGCGACTCGAGAGGGACGAAGGTGTTGCCGACGCGGAGGCGGTCCAGGACGGGAGTGAGGTCGATGAAATCCTGAGTAGGGAATTCGCTCTCGAGGAGGACTATCTGGCGCATCTCCTCGACGAGGTGGAGCTCGTGGGAGAGAGCGTCGAAGTCGGTAGTGAAGGACATCTGCTCCACCATCTGGCGAGCGAGGTCGTTGGTAGTGTTGTCCGCCACGAGGGCTCTTATGCGGTCGAAACCAAGTTTCTGTTCTATATTCATTGCGGGTTCAGGGGACGGAGTGGAGAGAGGTTAATCAGTCGAAGTCGAGGTAGATGGGCCATTTGCGGCGGAAGGCGTCGAGGGCATCCCGGTTGAGCGCCGCCGAGAGGGATGGCATGGCGAAGCCTTTGTAGTCGATGACGGCGCTGTCGCCGCTGTAGAGACCGCCGACGCCGTCGACGCCGGTGCGGTTGCATCCGGCCACGAAGCAGAGATTCTCGATGGCACGGGCTTTGAGGAGTGTGGACCAGGCCTCGCGCCGGGAGGCGGGCCAGTTGGCGCAGACGAGGAGCAGGTCGTAGGGGGTGGCAGATGATGGTTGGAGGCTATGGGCCAGGCCGTCGTTACGGAGCCACTTGGGGAAGCGCAGGTCGTAGCAGACCGCCGGGCGTATACGCCACCCCTTGTAGGTGAAGACGGGGCGTTCGACGCCGCACGAGATCTGCTCGTGCTCGCCGGAGGGGCGGAAGGTGTGGGCCTTGTCGTAGTGGCCACAGGAGCCGTCGGGCAGGACCCAGTGGAGACGGTTGAAGCAGCGGTCGCCGACGCGGACGATCCATGTGCCCACGAGGAGGACGTTGTGGAGAGCAGCCTGGCGGCGGGCCCAATGGAGGGTGGGGCCGTCGGCGGGTTCGGCGAGGGAGGCCATGTGGTCGCCGAAGCCGGTGGTGAAGGTCTCGGGGAGGACGAAGATGTCGGTGCCGGAGGGGATGGAGGAGAGGGCTTCGGCGGCACGGAGCCGGTTGGCTTCGGGGTCGGCCCAGACGATGTCCTGCTGGAAGAGAGTGATGTGGAGGTCGTCGTTCATAACTATGCTATCGGCAGTTGACGAGGTCCAGCTGCAGTTGGCGCCGGAGGTCGTCGGGGGATTGGAAGCGCATGGTGTCGCGCAGGCGGCGGCGGAAGAGCACGGTGACGTGCTGCCCGTAGAGGTCGCCGGAGTAGTCGAGCAGATGGACCTCGAGGGTCGGCCTGTCGACGCCGAAGGTGGGCATGGGGCCGAGATTGGCCATGCCTTTGAAAGTGGAAAGTGGAAAGTGGAAAGTGGAAAGATGGACGGCGTAGACACCTTCTTTGGGGAGCATTTTGCGTGTGGCGGAGAGGTCGATGTTTGCGGTGGGGAAGCCGAGAGTGTGTCCCACGCCGCGGCCGTGGAGAACGGTGCCAGTGATGGAAAAAGGGCGACCGAGCAGCATGGCGGTCTCTTCCACCCGTCCGTCGGCCAGACTTTCGCGGATGCGGCTGGAACTGATGGGCTCTCCATTCACCAGGAATGGTTCGCCGCGCCTCAACTCGAAGCCCAGTTCGGCAGCCACCTCCGGCAGTCGCTCAAAGTCGTCGTTGTTCTTGCTCCCGAATCGGCTGTCGTAACCCAGCAACAGGCTGCGCATCTGCAATTGGTCATACAGCAGGCGTGCCATCTGGCAGGCAGAGAGGCCAGCCACCTCGCGGGTGAAGGGCAGCACGGCGACATACTTCGCGCCGGCATTGAACAGCAGGCGCAGGTGCTCCTCCGGGTCGTCGAGCCAGTACTCGCTCTGCCGGCGGCCGAGGACGAAGGAGGGGTGGGAGGTGAGGGTGACGACGAGAGGGGAGAGAGGGGAGTGGAGCGTGGAAAGTTGGGAGATTAAAGCTTGGTGGCCGCGGTGGACGCCGTCGAAGACGCCGATGGTGACGGCAGTGGGCGCGGGGATGGCGTCGACGGGGCCATCTATGGAATAGAGGCGGAGGTTCATTTCAGGAGGCGGAAAGAGGGGTTGAAGCGGAGGGAGCAACCGACGGCATACTGCAGACGCCGCTCGTCGGGGTAGAGATAGGCGGAAGCGGAGACCTGGAGCGCACAGGGTTGGCCCGGGGCGGCCCACTGCCAGGCCAGCTTGGCGGCGACGAGCTGTGTGCGGTCGAACACCATGAGCGGCGAGAGGGCCGAGAGATTGCTGAAGAGGTAGCTGCCCAACAGCGGCACGAAGTCCTTACCGTACCAGTAGGCGAGCAGGAGCGAGAACTGGGACGATGAGGCCTGGAGGGAGAGGTCGAACTGCGGATAGAGGCCCCAGCCCTGAGAGAAGGGCACCGCGGCACGGCCGCGCTGGCTGAAGAGCATGGCGCGGCAGCTGAGGCCGTAGCGGAGACGGGCGGAACGGGCGGCGACACCGAGACCGGCGGCGAGGTTGAAAGCGTTGGCAATACTGTGGTCGAAGGCGAGGTTCTGGCCGCCCTCGTGCTGCCCGACGAGGTGGAGCGGGAGGTAGAGCTCCGCGTTGTCGAAAGAGTAGCGCAACCGGCCCGAGAGGCCGGCCGTGAACCGCTCGGGGACGCTGCTGCGGCTCCAGATGTACTCGCGCCAGTCGACCCAGAGGTCGGCCACGGCGAAGGGGCCGGAGTAGAGGAGCTCGACGCCGGCTTCGGGGTCGGCGACGAGGGCGAGGTCGGGGTCGTAGAGTGGCAAGGGGAGCTGGTGGGCGCTGTTTCCGAGGCTGCCGACGAGGAGCGAGAGGCCGTTAGAGAAGTCTACCCTACCCTGCAGCCACGGCAGGAGGTGGATGCGGGTGCTGTCGTGGACGGCGGGCCATGCGGCGGCGCTGAGCAGCGCGGGATAGCGGCTGGCGCCCCAGAGGTGGAGCCAGTGGACGCCGCCGGAGAGGGTGACCATGGAGCCCAGGTGCAGCTGGAGCCTGGGGCGGAGGACGAAGCCGGGGAGTGTGTAGCCGCTGATGCGGTCGCCGAAGAACTCGTTGTCGACAAAGAACGAGGAGCCCTCGAGGCGGAGAGTGAGGGGGTTGGTGTCTTGGGCGTGAATGGGGACGATGGGTTCAATGGGGTTAATGGGGTTAACGGGGGTGGAACCCGTTAACCCCATTAAACCGATGAGAGTCGCTAATATGACTGCCAGACTTCTCACTGAGCCAGAGCGTTGACGATGGCTTCCTCGATAGCGGCGCCACGGAGGTCGCGAGCGAGGATGGTGCCGTCTTTGCCGATGAGGAGAATCTGTGGGATGCCGCGGACGCCGTAGACGTCGGTAGCCACGGAGGTGCTGTCGACGAGCTGGGGATAGGTGATGCCGAGGTCGGCCATGACCTTCTGGTGGGCGGCTTCGCGCTTGGCGCGGTCGCCACGCTCCCAGACGTTAAGACCCACGATGACAAGGCCACGGTCTTTGTATTTGGCCCAGAGCGGGACGAGGTTGTCCTTGATTTCGGCGCGGCAGGGAGGGCACCAGGAGGCGTAGAAGTCGACGAGTGCGACGCGGCCTTCGACGAGGTCGCTGAGGCGGCCGTCGACGCCGACGATGTCGGTGTAGTGACGTCCGACGGAGGTCTCCTCGACGGCTTTGAGCTGGCTGAGGCGTGCCTGGACCTTGGCGTTGTCGGTCACCTGGGGGCAGGCGCCGTCGAGCAGGGCGGTCATGTCGGCGAAGGTGAGCCGGTCGGTGCCAGCCATGACGGTCATGGCGTAGGCGCCGAGGGCGTTGGACTTGTTGGCGAGGTAGAGAGCCTTGGCGCGCTCGAAGGTGCGACCCACGCCGATGGCCTCGAGGGAGTCGTAGATGCGCTCGGCATCGGCGCGCTCGCGGGCGTCGGTGGTGGAGTAGTAGATCTGCTCGTAGGTGCGCATGTCGGCCTCGAACTCGCTGTAGTCGTTGACATTGGCGAATGCCTGGAGGGAGTCGTTGAGGGGTGAGCCGGAGACGGTGCCGGCCAGGAGGTCGAGGTTGAGCTTGCCGGGTTCGACGATGAAGTCGAGCTGAGCACTGACGCTCTCGCCGGCGGCGGCCACTGAGGCGAGCCAGGGCTGAGAGGCCTCGCCGGAGAAGGCGAAGCGGCCGTCGGCGACGACAGCGCTGTCGACGACGGAGCCGTTTTGGTAGAGGTAGACCGTCTTGCCGTTGAACTGGTCGTCGGCGAGGGAGCCTTCGACGGAGAAATGCTGCTTGCTGCCGCACGAGGCCACGAGGCCCATAACAGCAAGAGAACAAACAAATTGTGTTAATCTTTTCATTTTTTTTCCTTTTGTTTTGGACTGCAAAGATAACAAAATAATTTGTAACGCGAAGAATATTATTGCAATAATGGCGGTTGGGGCGCGTTATAGCAGACATGGAAAGGAAGACACGAGCCACGAGGGCGGAGGATGTGGAGGCGGTGATGGCGATGTACGACAACTCGCGGGAGCTGATGCGGGCGGACGGCAACCGGACGCAGTGGGTGGGATACCCGACGCGCGAGGGGCTGGCGGCCGACATGGCGGCGGGGGTGTCGTATGTGGTTGAGGACGAGGGGCGTGTGGTGGGCACGTTTGCGCTGGTGGACGGTGAGGAGCCGACCTACGGCGTCATCACCGGAGGGCGATGGATTGACGACAGTCCGTACGCGACGATACACCGCGTGGCGCGGACGCGAGAGGCGCACGGGGTGGCGGAGGAGGTGTTCCGATATGCCAAAGGGAGATTTCAGCACCTGAGGATAGACACGCACGCTTCGAACCGCGCGATGAGACACATCATTGAGAAAGAGGGATTTGTGTATTGCGGGACAGTGTACATGAACGACGGGAGCGAGCGGATGGCGTACGAGTGGCGGCGGTGGGACTGTGTGGAAGAGAGCCTGAGGGAATATGTGGAGGAGTGCGTGCTGCCGCAATACGACGCCTTCGACGCGGCGCACCGGCGCGACCATGCGCGGAGGGTGATAGCGCGAGCGATGGCGATGGAGCCTTCGGCGAAGACGTATGTTGCCGCCGCGATGCACGACATAGGGCTGACGGCTGGACGGGAGCGGCACCACGAGGAGTCGGGGCGGAAGATAAGGGAGGAGCGGAGGTTGGCGAAGTGGTTCAGCGCGAGCGAGATAGAAGAGATTGCACAAGCCGCCGAGGACCACAGGGCATCGGCAGAGAGGGCGCCGCGGACGAGGCTGGGATGCGTGGTGGCGGAGGCGGACCGCGATGTGGAGCCGCTGACGATAGTGCGGCGGACGGTGGAGTACGGGCTGAGCCACTATGCGGAGCTGGACCGCGAGGGGCACTGGCGGCGGACGGTGCAGCACCTGGAGGAGAAGTACTCGGAGAGAGGATATATAAAGCTATGGCTTGAGGACTCGCCGAACGCGGCCCCGCTGGAGGAGCTGCGCGCGCTGATAGCCGACAAGGGGCGGCTGAGGGAAGTGTTTGACGAATTGATAATTGACAATTGACAATTGACAATTGAAAGTTGAGAATTGAGAATTGAAAGTTGAAAATTGAAAATTGAAAATTGAGAATTGAAAGTTGAAGGTTAAAGTAAAGGGTTAAAAAGTAAACGTTAAAATAATGATTAAGACATGAATACGGTGCTTATTATCCTTGCAATAGTGTGCCTCGTGATTGGGGCGTTAGGGTCTGTTCTTCCGGTGCTGCCGGGGCCGCCGCTGGCATGGGTCGGGCTGCTGATAGCCAGTTTCACGCCGTATGTGGAGATCAGCACGGGGATGCTCGTGGTGACGGCGGTCATGGCCGTTGTGATCGGGGTGATAGACTATGTAGTTCCGTCGCTGAGCACGAAGCGGTTCGGCGGTTCGAAGTACGGCATCTGGGGGTGCAATATCGGCCTGATAATCTCCATTATAGGACTGCCGTTCGGGCCGCAAGGGGTGCTGGGGGTGATGCTGTGGCCATTCATCGGGGCCCTGGTGGGCGAGTACCTGAAGAGCCACGAGCTGCGGCCGGCCCTGAAGGCGGCCACGGGTGCGTTTGTGGGTTTCCTGGGGGGGACGTTTATCAAGACAGCCTACTGCCTGGTGCTGCTGGCGGTGGTGGTGGCGAAGATGGTTTTTTAAGTTGAAAATTGATAATTGAAAGTTGAAAAATGGGGTAGCGAGGGGTAGAGAAGGGGTAGAGAGGGGGTAGAGAGGACCCAGAGAGGGGGTAGAGAGGGTGGTGTGAAAATGAGGAGAAAAATAATATAGAAGATTGGTCAAAGGATGGACAAGATAGAGATTATGGCTCCGGTGGGCTCGTGGGAGAGCCTGCGGGCGGCATTGCAAGGGGGTGCCGACGCGGTGTATTTCGGTGTGGGCAAGCTCAATATGCGGTCGCGGTCGGCGGCCAATTTCACGACCGGCGACCTGCCACGCATCGTGGAGATATGCAGGGAGGCCGGGGTGCACACGTACCTCACGCTGAACACGATAATATACAGCGAGGAGATAGGGGAGATGCACGCCCTTGTGGATGCGGCGAAGGCTGCGGGGGTGAGCGCCATCATAGCCAGCGACATGGCGGTGATAAGCTACGCCAACAGTGTGGGGGTGGAGGTGCACATCAGCACGCAGTGCAACGTGAGCAACACGGAGGCGGTGCGATTCTATGCGCGGTATGCGGACGTGATGGTGACCGCCAGGGAGCTGACGCTGAGCCAGGTGGCGGATATCACGCAGTTTATCCGCGACAACGACATTCGCGGGCCGAAGGGGGAGTTGGTGCGGGTGGAGATATTCGCGCACGGGGCGCTCTGCATGAGCGTCAGCGGGAAGTGCTACCTGTCGTTGGACAACGCGGGCTACAGCGCCAACAGGGGAGCGTGTCTGCAGCTGTGCCGGCGAGGCTACATTGTGAAAGACAAAGAAAGCGACCTGGAGCTGGAGATAGACAATGAGTATATCATGTCGCCCAAGGACCTGTGCACCATAGGTTTCGTGGACAAGATACTGAAGGCAGGGGTGAGGGTGTTGAAGATAGAGGGGCGAGGGAGGAGCGCGGACTATGTGAGGACGGTGACGGAATGCTACAGGGAGGCTGTGGAGGCCATAGAAGCGGGGACCTATACGGAGGAACGGATAGGGGAATGGAAGCGGAGGCTGGCCACGGTGTTCAACAGGGGCTTTTGGGACGGCTACTATCTGGGCCGGCGGATGGGTGAATGGAGCGAGCGCTACGGGAGCCAGGCCACGGAACAGAAGGTGTACCTGGGGCCGGTGAAAAACTGGTTCGGCCGCATAGGTGTGGCCGAGGTGCAGCTGCAGACGGCGGAAACGCTGCGAGTTGGTGACGAGGTGATGGTGGTGGGGGAGACGACGGGAGTATACAGGGCCACGGTGGAGGAGCTGCGCACGGACCGCGCCCCGGTGGACGAGGTGCATCAGGGCGACGCGTTCAGCTTCAAGGCCTCGGAGACGCTGCACCGTGGCGACAAGGTGTACCGTATAGACAGTGTGGCGGACGAATTTTGACAAAAAGTGCATCACGGGACCACAATGAAGGAAGAACAGGTCAGAGCATTACAACTGGCTACCGAGGCGGGGCACATACTTCTCGAGAACGGGGCCGAGATAAGCCGCGTAGAGGAGACGATGGAGACTGTGGCATCGGCTTTCGGTGTCGAGGAGGAGAGCTTTTTTGTGCTCAGTAATGGCATTATAACCAGCGGGCCGCAATATGCGCGAGCGGAGTTCATTCCCATGAAGGGGACACAGCTCAGCAAGGTGGTGGAGGTCAATCAGCTTTCGCGGGACGTCAGTGCGGGACGCTGCGACCTTGACGGTCTACAGAACCGCCTAAGCGCCATACGCGCCGCCAAGGGGAAGCCGTGGTGGGAGCTCACCATTGGCATTGCCCTCGGTGTCTGTTCGTTCTGTATTCTTTTCGGAGGGAGCCTCATGGATGCCGCAGCCACTTTCTGTTGCGGACTCCTTCTTGGTCTTTACATCGCGTTCGTTGTGCCGCATGTGAGTCGGATAACAGGCAATGTCACCGGCGGGTTTATTGGAGGAATACTCTGCATATTCGCTTGTTACCTGTCGCAGCCGGTGGGACACCTGCATCTTGCCAATATGATTATAGGCACTATTATAGCCCTCGTGCCCGGCGTATCTTTCACCAATGGCATCCGCGATCTCGCAAACGAGGACTATATTGCTGGTACTACACGCCTTACCGATGCTTTTATCACCTTCCTCTGTATCGCCCTCGGCGTTGCATTGTCGCTACTTGTCCATGGCTTTTTCGCAGGTGGCATTGTGGACCTTGGCGCCCCTGTCGTGGACCCTATTGCCGCCAAATGGGGTATCCAACTCCTTGCTGCATTCATTGGTACGATAGGCTTCTCCATCATGTTTGGCGCTCCGCGTCGAGCTTATATAGATTGTGGTCTGGCGGGTCTGGCGGGCTGGCTTGTTTTCCTCGGCTTCTCTGGACGCTGGGTTTCCGCAGGAGTTGTCCTTGCCGCTTTTGCAGGAGGCCTTGCTGTGGCCCTAATGAGCCACATACAGGCTCGTTATCGTAAATGCCCGAGTGTTGTGTTTCTTGTATGTGGTATAATCCCACTCGTGCCGGGTGGTGGCATTTTCTGGACAGCATATTACCTTGTGAGCGACCATCTTGCTGTCGCCGCTACCACGGGTTTCACGGCACTTAAGGTGACTATTGCCATTGCGGCGAGCATCATCCTCGCTTCAGAATTATTTGACAGGGTTCTAAAAAAACTTTTATACAATGCCTAAAGCTAAGTCATACTATTTTTGTCAAGAGTGCGGCTACCAGAGCAGTTCCTGGCTCGGTCGTTGTCCCGAGTGCGGTCGTTTCGGTACCTTTGCCGAGGAGGTGGTTGCGGCTGTTAAGCCCTCAACGAAAGGAACTACATCGGCGTCGGAACCCAAACGCATACAGGACGTCGCATACGCTGAGACTAAACGCATTGCCACCCATTGTGCTGAATTTGACCGTGTTTTGGGTGGAGGCATTGTGCCTGGCAGTATTTTGCTTTTGGGCGGCGAACCGGGCATCGGAAAGAGTACTCTCCTATTGCAGACTGCCCTTGCCATCCACGATCGCCGCCTTCTTTATGTAAGCGGTGAGGAGAGCGAGCAGCAGATTAAGATGCGCGCCGACCGGCTTGTGGACGGCCAGCTCCCCGCTGCTGACCTGTTTGTTGTTAGCGAGACCGACACGCAGCGTATTTTCGAGCATGTCGACACCCTGCGGCCCGACCTGTTAATAGTGGATTCCATACAGACTGTCACGACACAGGCTGTAGAGTCGCCAGCCGGCAGTGTGAGTCAACTGCGCCAATCCGCCACCGAGTTCCAGCACTATGCTAAGCAAACTGGTACCCCGGTGCTCCTCATAGGCCATATCACTAAGGACGGCACCCTTGCTGGACCGAAGGTCATGGAACACATCGTTGACGCCGTCCTCCAGTTTGAGGGCGACCGCAACTACGGCTTCCGCATACTGCGCGCATTGAAAAACAGGTTCGGCTCCACATCTGAGCTCGGCATTTTCGAGATGCTTTCCTCTGGCCTCCGGGAGGTTTCCAACCCTTCGCAGTTCTTGCTCTCACATCGCGACGAGACCCTCAGCGGGGCCGCCGTCGCCGCCACGGTGGAAGGGGCCCGTCCCATGTTCGTCGAGGTGCAGAGCCTCGTCTCCTCCGCTGTCTACGGCACCCCGCAGCGCAATGCCAACGGCTTCGATATGCGTCGCATGAACATGCTTCTTGCGGTCCTCGAGAAACGCTGCGGCTTCAAACTCGGTGCCAAAGATGTCTTCCTTAACATCGCTGGCGGACTGCGTGTCAACGACCCCGCTATAGACCTCGCTGTCGCCTGCTCCATACTTTCCTCCAATGTCGACATCCCTATCTCGCCCCACGACTGTTTCGCCGCCGAACTCGGTCTTAGCGGCGAAGTGCGCCCCGTGGCCCGCGTCGAACAACGTGTCTCTGAGGCCGCAAGGCTCGGCTTCAAGCGCGTATTCGTCTCCAAGTATGCATCCCAAGCGCTTCCGCACAAGGCACTCCCAATCGAAGTGGTCCCTGTAACCGTCATCGAGGAGGCCTTCCGTGCACTCTTCGCATAAAGGCATGATATAATAAGCAAAGCATCTCAATAGCAATAAATAAACTTGTAAGTATATGAAGATCCACATCGTACAGCACGACATCCTCACTCTCCGTCCCGAAGACAATCTGGCATGGATAGAGTCGGTCCTCGACAGCCAAGCGTCGCGTGACGCCCTTCTCACTGTGTTCCCCGCTTGCACTGTCTGCGGCGCACCGCTCTTCGCCGCCGCCGGCCAGCTCGACGTGCAAAAACAGGCACAAGACGTCCTGCAGCGCCTCGTCGAGCGCTCCGAACACCGCGCCTTCATTGTCGGCCTCCCTCTCACCGTCCAGGACAAAGGGCTCTGCAACGCGCTCGTCTTCGTTCAAAACGGTGCCATCCGTGCCGTCGTCACCAAGAAGTACCTCGGGGTCGACGAACAGCGCCACTTCGTCCGCGGCGAGGGAGTCCAAGTAGTTGACTTCCACGACGAACGCCTCGCTATCGGTTTCTACGAGGACATGAAGGAACTCGTCAAAGGCCATGTCGACCGACCCGACACGGTCGTCTGCTGTGGCAGCCAGGTCTTCGACTACCGCAAGCCCTACCGCATCCGCTACCGTATGATAAAGACCGTCGAAGCCCTTGGCGCCAGCGTCGTGTACGTCAACCGCACCGGGTGCGAAGGCCCCTTCCTCCACGCCGGTGGCTCCATGGCCATGAACGCCGCCGGCGGACTGCTGGCTCAGCTGCCCTACTTCGAAGAGGCCTCTGTCACCATCGACACCCAGCTCATCGACACCGTGGAGGACACCCGCCCCGAAGCCGTCGAGCTGGTGTACAAAGGGCTTGTGTGTGGACTGCGTGACTACTTCCGCAAGAACGGCCTCTGGCAGCCCGGCCTCTCCGACTCCCCGCGGGCCGTCCTCGGTCTCAGCGGCGGCATCGACTCCGCCCTCGTGGCCACCCTCGCGGTCGACGCCCTCGGCCCCCGGTGCGTCCACGGCCTCCTCATGCCCAGCCAGTACTCCACCGACCACTCCGTCGCCGACGCCGTGGCGTTGGCCCAAAACCTCGGCATGAGCTACGACATCGTGCCCATCAAACCCATGTTCGACCAGTTCCGCACCGCCCTCGAACCCGTCTTCGCCGGACGCCCCGAGGACGTCACCGAAGAGAACCTCCAAGCCCGCATCCGCGGCACCCTCGTCATGAGCTACGCCAACAAGTTCGGCGCACTCGCCCTCAACACCACCAACCGCTCCGAGGCTGCCATGGGCTACGGCACCCTTTACGGCGACTCCTGCGGCAGCCTCGCCGTCATCGCCGACCTCTACAAGACCGAAGTCTACGAGCTCAGCAACTGGATAAACCGCGACTCAGTCCGCATCCCTCAGAACACCATCGACAAGGCTCCCAGCGCCGAACTCCGCCCGGGTCAGAAGGACTCCGACTCCCTGCCCGACTACGACACCCTCGACGCCGTCCTCGGCCTCTACCTCGACGAGGCCATGTGCGAGGACGAAATCGTCGACGAAGGCTACGACCGCCAGCTCGTCCAGCGCATCATCCGCGCCACCAACCGCAACGAGTGGAAACGCCTTCAGTTCGCCCCGCAGCTTAAAGTCAGCCCCATGAGCTTCGGCCTCGACCGTCGCTGGCCCATCAGCTGACCCCCCTCTACCCCCTCTCTGGGTCCTCTCTACCCCCTCTCTGGGTCCTCTCTACCCCCTCTCTGGGTCCTCTCTGGGTCCTCTCTACCCCCTCCCGGTCCCTCCGAGCCCCCCTCTTCTTGCCGAAAAAAGCCCTTGCGCCCAGCCGAGTTCGGCTGGGCGCCGTCTCTCCCCGCCGCCGCAAAAACCGACCCAGGGACCGCCTCACGCAATCCCCATAAAATAAACATTATACAGAAACTCCGACCCCGGCCGACCCCAGCCAGCCTCAGTCGCATAGTATATACAGGTCGTCCCGCTGGTTCAAGAAAAGCAGCGGCGTATACGGCCGCCGTTCCAGCAGTCTCCGCTCCGGCCGCCGCACTATCCAGTCCACCACATCCCTGTCCCTCGGGTCCGACGTCATGGCAATCAGCAGCTCCGGCCTCACCCTCTCCAGCGCCGCTATGTCCGGATTGCCGAACGTCGTGCTTTCCAGCGCCACGGTGCTGTATTCCACCCCCAGCGGCCGGTATATCTTCTCGAGGTACCGCATGTTATTGTCCAGCCTCTGCCTCAGCCCCGCGTCCTTGTACGTCGGCGTCGCTATCGTGAGCCGACTGTGCAGAAAACGAGCCATATACGACCCCCATATCAGCTTCTCCTTGCTCTCACGCCGGTGGTCCAGGGTGATGGCCGTCGTGGCCGGGAAGCCTCCCTCGGCCGGGGTGGGCGAGGGCAGTCCCCCGTCGCCGTCCACCACCAGCCACGCCGACTTGCAGTGCCCGAAGGTCCGTAGCAGCGTCCCCGGATGCGTGATGCTGCTGCGCGGCGCCTTGTGGCTCACCGCCGTAACCACCAGTATGCCGCCCAAAGCCGTCGGTAGCCCCTCTATGGCCGTGCTCCACTCGCCCTTCAGCCCCATATACGGCAGCCCGTACTGTTTCAGCCACTCGCCTCCGCCCTCCTTGCTCACATTCAGTAGGGCTATCCCCTTGTCGTTCAGCATGTGCGCGCAGTGACGCGCGTAGGCTATCACCGTCTCGGCGCTCGCCGGACTCTCTATGCAGGCTATTACGTGTTGGTCCTTCTTCACTTCTCTCAACGTCTTGGTTATCTTATCAGTGTGATGTCTCCCTTGAAGTCGTTCTCCTTGTCCGCGTGGCAGCGTATATGGCACGTGTAGGTGTACACCCCCGCCAGGCACGCCTGCCCGTCGTACGTGCCGTCCCAGCACTCCGTCGCGTCGTCGCTGCTGTACACGCACTGCCCCCACCGGTTGAATATCGCTATCCGGAACTCCACCACCTCGTCCGTGTTGAAGCACACCGCGTCGTTCACCCCGTCGCCGTTGGGCGTGAACGCGTTGGGTATCGTGAACAGCGGCGCGCCGCATATCACCTCCGTGCAGTGCAGACACAGCGTGTCCCTCGCCGCGCACCCAGCTACTATCGTGGCTTCCACCGCGTAGCAGGCCAGTGTGTCCGTCGGCGTGGCCACCGGGTCGGCCACATCCGGGCGGTCCAGGTCCGTCGCCGGCGACCACTGGTATTTCACATCTACGTTCGCTGCAAGTCCCACGCTGGCATGCAGTTGCACCCTCTCGCCGACGTACACCTCCTCCCTCTCGGCCCACACCCGCAGGCTGTCCAGCGTGTGGTCCCTCACCACGAGGGTCGTGTCGCTCAGCGGACACCCGTCCTCCGTGGCTATCGTTATGGTGTACACCCCCGGACACAGTCCGCTCCTCACCGTGTCACGCGCCCCGCCGTCATAGCTTATGCGGTACCACGCGCTGCACGTGTCGCTGCATATCAGCGTCTCGCCCTCCTTCGTGTATGTCGGCCGTGGCGTGTTCGCTATCCTCACCTCCACCTCGTGGTGGCACCCGTGTCCGTCCACCTCCACCGTGTAGTCCACCCCGGGCGCCAGACTGTCTATCCTCACCCACCACCGGCCGCCGCTGTTGTAGGCCGCCGACACCGGTGCCGCCGGCGTAATGCCCACTCTCACACTGTCTTTCTCCACGCTCGTCCCCAGCCGCAGCTGCACGCTTCCGTCCGTCGAGTCGTGGCACGTGTTCCCGCTCACCACCGTGCTGTCCACCAGCCTGTAGGCGTTCACCTTGAACGTGTCCACCTGCCAGCAGCCCGTCGCCGTCGTCGTCAGTATGTATGTCCCTGTCTCCCCAACCCACGGGTTCGCCACCGTCGCGTCGCTCACCGGGTCCCCGCTCCAGTGGTAGCTCGCCCCAAGCGCCGGCACAAGCCCTATCTGCACCTCCTCGTCGCAGGCTATCTGCGGCGCGTGCCCGTTGCGGTCCCCGCCTATCACCATCACCGTGTGCCGCTGGGTGTCCGTCGTCGAACAACCCGTCGACTTATACGCCACCAGCGTCACCGTGTATATACCCGACGTGCTGTACGTGTGGCTCGGCGTCGCCTCTGTCGACGTGCTCCCGTCCCCGAAGTCCCAACGGTAGCTCTCGCCGCGTCCCATGTTGTTGAACTGCACCGTGTACGGCGCACACCCCGCCGGCGGCGCATTGAACTCCGCCACCGGGAAGTCGTCCGTCACGTTGAACCGGAACAGAGCGTTGTTGCAGTTGTTGCTCCGGTTCGAGTCGCACCACGCCCCAGCCGTCGTCGGGAAGTTCTGCGTCCTCCCGCACGACCCGCACACCGACTGGTACAGCGTCGCCATCCGGTCGAACCTCGACGTGCCGCCGTCCACGTGGTCGCTCCCTCTCGCGCTCGGATTGCCGTGCACCTCCCCGAAGAAGCTCGCGTACTCCAGGTGGTTCGCGTCGGCGTCTATGCTCATGATGTAGAAGTCCTGCCCGTCGGTCTCGCTCTGGTACGCGTCCGCCGTCGTCTCCATCCCCGTCGTCCCCAGGCTGTTCCACTGCACTCCACCGTACCCCACAAAGTCGCGTCCCCACCCCGCGGCATAGATGCGGTTGCAGATGTCCGCCGCGAAAGCCGTCGGCGACAGATTGATGCGACCCGGCGTGCCGAACAGCGTGCTCCACGTCCGCCCGCTCAGGTCGGCCGACAGCCGCGCTATCAGCATCCCGCCGTTATACACGCTGTACCCCGCGTTGTATATCATCGTGCTGCCCGACATCTGCGACTGCCCGAACACGAACACCTCGTCGTGACGTCCGCACCGCACAAAGTAAATCTGGTCGTAGAACCTCGCTCCGTAGTATGTCGACGCCGTCATCCGGCGCCCGTCGGCCGTAATCTTCGTCACGAAGCCGTCCGTCGACCCCCCGCCGTAGGTCGTCTGCAGCGCACCCTCCGTCGTCGGAAAGTCTCGGCTCGACGTACCGCCGCACACCACCACGTTGTACCGGCTGTCCACGTCCACCGAGTACACCGCGTCGTCCCCGCTCCCGCCAAGATACGTCGACCATATCATGTTTCTCAGGTTGTAGTCCAGCTTGAACACCACCCCGTCCTGCCGCCCCACGTGCTGAGGCCTCACCGCCGACACCGTCGTCGGAAAGTCCGTGCTCATCGTCGTCGACCCCACATAGACGTTGCCCAGCTCGTCCGTGATGAGCTCACCCCTCGCCCCGTCGCCGTAGTTGTAGTACAGCGAGTCGTTGCCCTGCATGATTGTCAGCTCGTTCCTGTTGAACCGTTGGTAGTAGTTCAGCCCGTCGTTCCCCGTGCCCCCCACCAGCGTCGACGCCTGCAGCGTCGTCCCGTCCTCGCTCAGACGCGACACGAAGATGTCGCTCCCCTGCGCGAAGTGTATGATTTGCGACTCGTAGTCTATCGCCGTACCCCCGCTGTGCACCCTCGAATAGGCCCCCGGCGTCGTCGGGAAGTCGGCGCTCCCCGTCGTGCCGAAGATGAGCAACTCGTCGAACATGTTCACGAACATGCTGTGCGGCATGTCCGCCGACGAACCGCCCAGATACGTCGCCCACAGCCTCGCACCTCCGCTCGTGTCGAACTTGAAGATGCCTATGTCCACCCCGCCGCCGTAGTCCACGTCGTAGGCCCCCGTCGTCGTCGGGTACCCCACGTCGAACACCAGCCCCGCCGTGTACGTGTTCTTGTGCGAGTCGTAGGCAGCCGTCGTGCCCCAGTTGTCGGCCGTCGAGCCCGTGTAGGTCGAGAAGATCAGCGTCGGGTCTATCACCAGCTCCCGCCTCCTGTCGTAGTCCCCCACCTCGAACCGCGCCGTCCACTCGCTCCCCTCGCGCCGCGTCTGCCAGCTGCACTCCACCTGTCTCACTCCCTGGTAGGCGTAGGGCCTCTCTTCCGTCGCCGAGCCCACGCTCGTCCTCACCTCCAGGCTCCCCTCCTTCGTCACCCTCAGCCGCTCCACTCCGCTGTATCTGAACACTATGTCCCTCGGGTCGGCACCCGGATGCACTATCATGTTGTACTTCACCCCGCCTCGCGCGGCATACACCTCCATGTCTATCCCGGGGTATATGTCCACATACCTCGCCGCCGCGTACGACTTCACCCGCGAGCGCCAGCGGCTCTCGTCCCCAACAAAGTAGTTGCTGTACCCCTCTGTCTCGCCCTCCCCTTCGGGAATCGCTTTCCCGCCCTCGAAGGTCACCTTGTAGGCATGCGCACGCCGCGCCCCGGCGCCCGCTTTCTCTATCGGATGCGCCGCCGGCGGCGCCATCACCACCGTCACCCCGTCGTCCTCCAGAAACAGCGCCGCATCGCCCGTCTGCGCCGCAAAGCGCACCGCTCCGTCCCACTGCCCCGCGTTCTCCGTCCACGGCGCCGCCGCCCCCACCTTGGCCTCCTGTCCCGACGCAGCAACCATGGCAGCAAGGCACAGCAACCCCGCCGTCGCCCTTTTCATCCGTCCGACAATACCTCTGTGACTATGTAACAGTCTGCTTCTCATTTCCTTGGCGTAATACATACATCCCCCCTTCTAAATGCAAATATACACCTTTTTAATCAAAGTTACAAGAAATAAAAATCCCCACCCCCTCCATCCAACCTCCCACCTTTCACCTCTCACCTACTCACTTACTCACTTACTCACTTACCACTTCTCACTTACCACTTAACAGAACATTCGGCTTAACTACTTAACTACTGCCTCCTGTCTACTAATTTATGGCCATTCACGGCAATTCACGTTCCATTCCCCCCACTTAACACTCCCCGTGCATTTGGCTTAACTACTTAACTACTGTCTACTGTCTACTAATTTCAATTTTCAATTTTCAATTTCCCCGTCTCCGTCCCCCTCCCCGTCTTCACCGTAACCACATACACCCCCGCCTCCAACCCCCTCAGGTCGAGCTCCACCGCCGCCGTCCCG
>CAMVAA010000026.1 GCA_947165345.1 uncultured Bacteroidales bacterium | reverse complement strand
CATCCTCGGCACCGACTCCGCCCAGGGTGTCGTCCTCCTGCGCCCCACCCACCCCGTGAAGAACGGCGACCGCGTGTTCTGACAACAACACAAAATTTCCGCCTGACGGCGGGATTGCCACAATCCGCGAAGCGCAATAATCTATAAGATTTATAGATTTCGTGAGCGCAGCGAGCAGGAGAACAAGAACATGGGACACTTACTGAGCAAGAGCAAATGAAACCACGCTGACAGTTAAAAGAGGAGTCAAGACACATGTCTTGACTCCTTTCTTTACAGCCACGCTCTTCTACCGACTCCTATATCCCCACCTCGACCGTGTGTTCTGCCCCGTCGTCCACAAGGTGGATGGTGACAGCGCCCTTGTCGGTGTAGGTCTTCGAGGCCTTTATGACATAGACGCTTGCGCCGTAGCGGTAGCGGACGGTGAAACCTGGCCAGTCGGTCGGCACTCGCGGCTCGACCACAAGGGTGTCGCCCTGCTGGCTCAAACCGAGGATGTTCTCCACACCGGTCTTGTAGGCCCACGACGCAGAGCCGGTATACCAGGTCCAGCCTCCGCGGCCGGGGTGCTGCGGATTGCTGTAGATGTCGGCAGCTATGCAGTAGGGCTCCACCTTGTATTTCAGCACGTCGGCCAAGGTCTGCGTGCGGTGTATGGGGTTGATGATGGAGTAGAGGTAGTAGGCCTCGTCGTAGAGTCGGCTGGCAAGCGGCGAGTGGTCGGCCGGCTCGCCCGACGCCTTCATCCGTTCGCCTTCAATCAGCTTGGCCATGATGTACCACATGGCGCCATGCGTGTATTGGCCCCCGTTTTCGCGCACGCCGACAGGATAGTTGGCTATATAGCCCGGCGAGGGCTGTGAGTCGCGGAAGGCGGGAGTGAGCAGCTGGATAATCTCGTCCTCTCGGTTCACCAATCTGCGGTCCGTCTCGCGCATGACGCTCGCCTTCTGCTCGGGCGTGGCAACGTCGGTGAGGATGCTCCATGCCTGGGAGATAAGGTCAATCTGGCACTCGACGTTGTTGCGGCTGCCCATCGGGTCGCCGTTGTCGAAATAGGCGCGGAGGAACCAGGCGCCGTCCCAGGCCGAGTGCTGCAGCGCGTCGACCAGGCGCTTGCGGAAGGCCGCAAGGTCGGCACAGTAGCCGAGGTCGGCACCAGGGGCCATCTGCGTCAGCTGCTCCATCTTGGGCAGCAGGTCGCAGAGGAAGAAGGCCACCCAGACGCTCTCTCCCCTACCCTGCACTCCCACGGCCGACATGCCGTCGTTCCAGTCGCCGCAACCCATGAGCGGCAGCCCGTGGCTTCCTATCCTGTTCATCGAGCGCTCTATGGCTCGCCGCAGGTGCTCATAGAGGGTTGAATGTTGTGAGTTGAGAGTTGATAATTGTTCTGACGCGTCAGCCGAACTTTCCTCTTTCCACTTTCCACTTTCATAGTTCATGCCGCGTTCCGCCTCGCCGGGTGCCAACTGGTCGGCATGGCAGAAAGGCACCTGCTCGCCGAGGATGGCGGCGTCGCCCGTGACCTTCACATACTGGTACGTCACAAAGACAAGCCACAGGTAGTCGTCGCTGAAGGTGGTGCGGGCACCGAAGTGCATGCTTTCGTGCCACCAGTGCAGCACGTCGCCCTCCGGGAACTGATGGGCCGCGTGGTCGAGTATCTGCCGGCGGGCGTAGGCGGGGTCGCTGTAGAGAATACTCATCACGTCCTGCAACTGGTCGCGGAAGCCCGTGGCACCGCCCACCTGATAGAAGCCCGCGCGGGCAAAGAGGCGCGATGCATAGACCTGGTAGAGGTACCAGCGGTTGAGCATGTAGTCGAACGACGGGTCCGGCGTCTCGACGGTGATATGCGACAGCTTCTCGTCCCAGTAGGCCACCACCCGGTCGAACTCTCCGTCGATGTCCTGCAGGCTCTTCGGCCCTTTGCTCCTTTGGCTGTTCTGCTCTTCGACCTCAATCACGAAGGCCGCCTTGCGCTCTTCTCCGGCAGGGATGTCGAGGCAGAACCCTATGCGCTTGCGGTTGGGGTACTGCAGGCTGGTGTCGGTGAGGGGTTCGGTGGCGCCGAGGCGGAGCACCTGGTCGTGGTAGATGGGGTGGTACACATTGCGCACGAGGAGGCTGTTGGTGGCCTCGTCCCACTCGGAGTGGAGGTAGCGGGCCGTCTGCTCCTCGCACATGCCGAGGACCAGCTTGTACACCATGTCGAGACGTACCGTGCACGCCTCGCTCTGCTTGTTGTGTATCTTTATCTGGTAGTACTTCTCCGGCTTGTCTATCGACACGAAGAGGCGCACGGCGACAGTGATGTCGTCGTAGTCGGCGTCGAAGGCCGACCAGCCCTGGCTGTGGCGCGCCGTGGCGGGCACGAACTGGCGCCGCACGAACTGGCCTTCATTCTCACCACTGTTGTCGCGTGTGCCGATGAGGAGCATCTCGCTGGCGTTGTCGCGCACTATGTCGTTGCTCCAGCCCGTGAGCTTGAACTGCTGTGCGTTGTGGGCGAAGGTGAAGCCGGCCATGGTGCTGCTGACGATGCAGCCGAAGTTGGTCCCTGCAGCCCCGCCCGGACCACCGCCCGCATTGGCTATGACGTTGATCCACGGCATGGGGGTGTTGGTGTTGGTCACCACATAGTCGCGCCCGTTGCGGTCGAAGCCGCCGTACTGGTTGTAGAACTGCAGGTTGCTCCACACGCGGAAGCTGCGGTTGGGCCGCAACACCGGATACTCCACCTTGTCCTGGTAGTGCTGGTTGGCCACCTCAAGGCGCCGCAACTGCTGGCTGATGGTGATGCCGTCGCGGGTGGTGAATGTGAGGGTGGCCACGGTGTGCAGCAGGGTGCGCTCGGCATCGTTGAGGTCGGCGGCGTCTATCACGTAGACCCGGCCGGCGTCGCTGTGGGTGGTCCAGAGGTGCTCCGTGCCAGCCATGCTGAGGATGAAGTGCTTCAGACCCTCGCGCTCCTGCTGCGGTGCGTCGTTGACGAAGACCATGTCGAGCAGCAGGCCGTGCACCTTGTAGTACTCGAACGCCCTGAGCATCTCCTTGGCGTGGCCGGCGTGCTCCAGGCTGTCCACCTCCATGAGGATGATGGCCAGGTCGCCGCTGATGCCGAAGCGCCAAAGGCCGCTCTGCGAAAGGGTGTTGCGGGCCAACACCGCATTGCGATCGTTGCCGAGAGTGGCCGTCTGGGCCATATACTTGGCCATGTTGTTGTAGAGACGCATCTGGCTCCCTTTGAGAAGCGAGAGGCTGGTCCGCATGTTGTTGGACACCGAGGCGGTTCGGAAGGCATGCTCCACGTCGGGCGATGTCTGGTACTGCCCGACAAGCGAAAGAAGCTGGTCACGGGCTTTTCCATAGCCGGTGAGCACAAAGGCTTCCACGTTCTTGCCGGCCGGTATATGGATTCGGCGGCGCATGGAGAAGACGGGGTCGAGGGTGGTGCCGACCGTGCCGGTGAGGGTGCGACGGCTCTCTATGATGTCCGGATGGCGCAGGCTGTTGCCTCGGCCGAGGAACTTCAGGCGCGAGGTCTCGTACTCCACAAACTGCGCGTTGAAGGCCGAGAAGCGGGCCTCGTCCGGCCGCTCTGCACCGTCGTCGCTCCTCGGGCTGTCGCCTTCGTCGACTATCCACAGGCGGTGCAGCATGTAGTCGCGGGTGCCGTTAGCCCCCGGACGGCTGAAGAGCAGGGCCTGGTGCTCGGCGTCATATTCGGAGTGTATCTTCATGGCGTTGAAGACACGGTGGTTCTCGTCCTCGACAGCCGGAGCCAAGACCACCTCGCCATAGGTGGTGATCTCAAGGTCCACAGGGGTGTCGCCGTTGTTGGTGAAGGTGTAGCGGCGCAACTCGGCGCTGCGGTCCTTCAGTACGGTGACCTCCGTCTTGGTCTCTATGCCGTCGTCGACGCGCTGGAATGTGAGTTTGTCGCTGGCGAAAGAGACATGATAGCTCTCGGGCATCACGTCGAGCGGGGCATAGGTGGCGCTCCACAGGCGGTCGTCACGCAAGTTGCGCACATAGAGGTAGGTGCCATAGTGGTCGGCCGAAATCTTGCGGTAGCGGTTCAGGAGTATGTTCTTGTAGCGCGAGAAGCCGCTTCCCCGGTCGTTCATCAGCACGGTATACTGTCCGTTGCTGATGATGCCGATTTCCGGCACATTGGCGATGGTGTCGAAGTCGCGCGCGTCGCTCTCGGTCTGCACCTTGCTGTACTGGTAGCGCTTGTAGCGGGTCACCTTCAGGTCTATGTAGGGTTTTACCTGTGCTTTTTCCTTGAGCAGGGTGTCCATCGACCGCATGGCGGGATGGTGCATGAAGTCGACCTGCAGGCAGTTGTCGCGCAAGTAGTTGGCCAGCGAGGCGAGGATCATGCCCTGATGGTGGGCGTAGTGGGCGCGGACGGGCACGTGGTCCTCGTCGTCGTAGCTCTCGAAGAAGCCGAAGTCGTCGTGGTACATGCCGAGGGCGCGGAAGCGCTGGAGGTTGTCGTAGACGGCGCGGTCGTCGAAGCCGATGGCCAGCAGCGAGCTGTATGGCGAGAGGACGATGCGGTCGGGAGTGGTGTTTTGGAACTTGAGGTAGGGCACCCCAAAGGCGTGGTACTTGTAGTTCTGGGCGTCATCCAGCTCGTTGTAGGCTGTTTCGCTGATGCCCCACGGCAGATCTTGCGGATTTTGATTCTCGGTTCTCGAATTGTGAATAAAAGCACGCTGGGCGCGGATGGCGAAACTGTAGGTCTCGTCCATCAGCGTGTGGCGGTAGGTGGGGAGGAAGATAAGCGGCATGAAGTATTCGAACATGGTGCCGTACCAGGAGGCGACTCCCTTGTATCCCTTGTATTGCACGAGCGTCTTGTCGAGGCAGAACCAGTGCTTGTATGGGGCGTCGCCTTGGGCGATGGTGAGGAACGACGTGAGGCGGGCCTCGGAGGCGAAGTTGTTGTAGTGGTAGGGGAGGAGGGTATGCGTGTTATCGTCGTAGCCGATGCTGAACACGTCGAGCTCATGGTTGTAGAGCTTGGTGAAGTCGGTATGCATGATGAGTGCTGCAACGCGGTCCTTGAGCTGTTGGTCGGTGCATTCGGTGTTTTCCAGATAGCCCTTGACGGCGTAGAGGCAGGCAACGAAGTTGCCGCTGTCGGCGGTGCTGACGAAGTAGTTGGGCAGTTTCCGTAGGCTGTGTATGTCATACCAGTTGTAGAGGTGTCCGTTCCATTTCTCGAGCCGTTCGACGGTATCGAGGACGCGGGCGATGCGGCGCGGAGCCTCGTCGTGGGGAATGAAACCGAGGTGGGCAGCGCTGACGATGGCCGTCAGCGAGTAGCCTATGTTGGTAGGCGAGGTTTTATAGTCGGTCAGCGGCTCGCGCCCTACCTGGTAATTGTCGGGCATGAGGTAGTGTGTGTCCTCGGTCATCCAGGTGTCGAAGAAGTGCCAGGTGTCCTGTGCCAGCTGTCGCACCTCGGCGGTCTCCTTTTCGGTGAGGGTTCTCTTCTCCTGCGGGAATTTCTTTCCGAGGCGGTACATCAGCAGCGGCGCCGTACACCACACCACTGCACAGAAAACGGCCGCATAGATGCCCGACGGGGCAAGCGCTATGGACATCGCCAGCACCACCGCCGACGCCACATAGTTGAACCAGAACTTGCCCAGGTAGTCGCCCAGGGTACCCTTGGTGCTCTTGGCCGCCTCGTCGCTGGTAATCCAGGCCAGCAGGTCGTGGTGGCTCACCCACATGCGCCAGCAGGCTCGCACCGCGGCGTCGGTATACATCCACGCCTCCTTGGGCAGTAAGGCGAACTGCACCAGCGAGCGGTAAAGGATGACATTGAATCCGCGCATCAGCGTCATGTAGTATTTGTAGCGGCGCCCGAAGTTGGGCAGCTTGGTGAGCTGTCCCACTATGAAGAAGACTATCGGCGAGGCCACTGCCACTGCCGCCGCAAGAAGAAACCACGCGGGGTTCAGGAGGGTCAGCCCGCTGAAGCCTACCAGCAGCATCACCATTATGGCCAGGCTCAGCATCGAACGGCGCAGGTTGTCGAATATCTTCCACCGGCCTATGGTGTTCACCTGGTTCTTCACGCGCTCGCCCTTCTCGTTGCGCACCTTGCGTCCCAGCCACGCTATGATCTGCCAGTCGCCACGCGTCCAGCGGTGGTGGCGCTTGGCATCGTCGATATAGTTCGACGGGTTGTCGTCGAAGACCTCCACGTCGTTGATGAGGCCGCAGCGTATATGGCAGCCCTCCAGCAGGTCGTGGCTGAGGATGAGGTTCTCCGGGAAGGTGCCTTTCAGCACCTGCTGGAACACGCGCAGGTCATAGATGCCCTTGCCGCAGAACGAGCCTTCGTTGAAGATGTCCTGATACAGCTCGAACGAAGCCGTAGTGTACACATCCAGCCCGCCGAGGCCGGCCATGAGCTGCGCATAGCCGCTCTTGTTGGTGACCTCCACGTCGACGTTGACCCTCGGCTGCATGATGCCGTAGCCGCTGTCCACGCGCTTGCCGTCAGCGCTCAGCCGGGCCTGGTTCAGCGGGTGCGCCATCGCCCCGATGAGCTTCTGCGCCGAGTAGAGCACCAGCTCGGTGTCGGTGTCCAGCGTGATGACAAACCGAACAGGGGTAGTGGAAAGTGGAAAGTGAAAAGTGGAAAGTAGGCTGACGCTGTCCTGCGTAGCATCGTTTTCCGCTTTCCGCTTTCCACTTTCCACTTTCCACTTTCCACTGGTCACATTCCACTGGCTGATGGTTTCCGCCTTGAACCGGCGCCCCTTCTCCTCCTCCGTGGTCTGTCCGAGCAACAGGTCGTTGAAGTGCAGTATGGCGCCACGCTTGCGCTCGTGCCCCAGCCAGGTCTGCTCGCCCTCGCTCCAGGCGCGGCGCCGGTAGACGAAGTTGAATATCGGACTACCGTATTTCTCGTTGAGTTCCTTGACCTTGGCCAGGCCGGCCTCCACCACCTCGTCGTCCCACGGCGCATCCTGCTCTTTGTAGGCGGCGGCGTCACCCACCAGCGTATAGTAGATATTGTTGAACGTCGACGTTTGACCGTTGGCCGGCGCAGCATCGCCGCCTTCCGCTCTCCACTTCCCGCTTTCCACTATCTTCCCTTCGCCACGGTTGATGTTGCTCAGGTAGTACACCTCCAGCACACCCATCAGCTCCTCCACCTTCTCCCTGCTTTTGAGGATGGTGGGCATGATGACCATGGTGGTATACTCGTCGGGCACATGACCTTCTTTGAACTTCAGTTTGAAGGTGCCTCTGGGATGGTGCAGCTTGCCGAGCAGCCAGTTGAAGAGGTCTATCACCACCTGGCTCATGGGCACCCACAGCAGCAGCGTCAGCACGGCCGTCATCCACGACAGCCCGCCTCCGGCGGTGGCCGCAATGGCCATGCCCGCCGCCAGCACCGCCGACGCCGTGGCCACTATGGCCACATAGAGGTGCGCCCTGACGTTCCAGCGCTTCGGTGGGAAAAGCTGCCAGCCCACATGCTCCCCTTTCTCATCGGCCTGCGCCACGAGTTGCTTCACCATCTCGTACTCCTTGACTCCCTGCCCCCTCTTCTTTTTGGCCTCCCTCACCACCTGCGCGCGGTAGTCCTCCTTGGTCTTGTCCTGCATCTGGTCGTACATGCCGGCCTTCTCCCGCTTCAGCATCTTCTCCGAGAAGCTCACCGCGTCGATAAGCTCCGCCATGGGCAGGCGCGTCAGCTTCTTCAGCGAGTTGAAGAGGTTCATCATGAGCAGGTTCTCCCGCGCAGCCTCGTCTATGTATTCCTTGTCGGCATTGTTCTTGTCGGTCGGGCTGTAGTGCTGCGCGCCACGGCTTTCAAGCTTGCGGCACAGCTCGGCCAGCTCCTTGATGACCACCGCTTTGGCCAGCGGGAGCAACGCCGTCACCTCCGGATAGGCAAGATAGTCCTTCTGACGCTGCTGCACCTGGGTGAGGTAGCGGAACAGCAACCCCTTGTCCACCGCGAAATGGTTGCGCCGCAGGTAGTTGTACAGCAGCTCCCACAGGGTCTGCACCCTGCCGTGCTCCACCTTCCACTTGCCTCTCTCCACTCCCTTCAGCTCCTCGCGCATCACCTTCTCCTGCTCGCTCACCATGTAGTAGTTGTCCAGCACCCACTCATTGGTGCTGCCCACAAGGCGCTGACTCTTGGTCTCTTCGACCAGCAGCATATAGTACCGCGTGACCTCTTTCACGCTTTCCTTGAACGACTTGTATACACTTTTCATACTTGCAAAAACCTTCGGTAAACAAAATGCAAATATACATATTATTTTTGAATTAATGCCACCCTACCAAAAAAAACATCAACACCCCACCCTCTCTACCCCCTCTCTACCCCCTCTCTGGGTCCTCTCTACCCACTCTATACCCCCTATCCCCCCAAATTTTCAACTTTCAATTTTCAACTTTCAATTTCCCCGCCCCCCTCTCTACCCCAAACCAAAATTTTCAACTTTCAATTTTCAATTATCAACTTCCTCGTACTATTGGCTTAACTACTTAACTACTGTCTACTGTCTACTCTACCCCCCTCCCTACCCCAAACCAAAATTTTCAACTTTCAATTTTCAATTATCAACTTCCCAGTACTATTGGCTTAACTACTTAACTACTGTCTACTGTCTACTTAATCCTCAACACTTAACACTAAACAACTTTCAGCTTTTTTCCCCTCTCCGCCCCGCATTTGGAAGTTTTTGCGTATCTTTGCAGCCGATTTACAAAAAGCGAGACGACTATGAAAGAGTTGGCAATGCACGTATACGACCTCATGGAAAACTCGACGGCGGCGGGCGCGAAAGACATCCGTCTCACGATAGTGGACAGCCTGAAAAACAACGACTTCCACTTCACCATCGAGGACAACGGACGCGGTATGAGCCCCGAGTTCCTGGCGCGGGTGACGGACCCCTACACCACCAGCCGCACCACCCGCAAGGTGGGCCTCGGCCTCCCGCTGATCAAGATGAACACCGAAAACTGCGGCGGCGGCATGAAGCTGGACAGCACCCTCGGCGTGGGCACACGCCTGGAGTTCTGGTTCCAGCACAACCACTGGGACCGCCCCCCCATGGGCGACCTGCCCGGCACACTCGTCATGCTCCTCTCCGGCCACGAAGACATCCACTTCGTCATCACCTACCGCACCGACGCCGACGAGTTCGTCCTCGACACCGACGAGCTCAAAGAAGCCCTCGGCGGCATGCCCCTGACCGACATACACATCATGCAGTATCTCAAAGAGATGATTGCCGAAAACCTGCAAGCCATCGCGGCCAACGAGTGAGCGCGCTATGAAGAGAATTGGCGTTTTGAGCGACACGCACGGAGTGCTGGCACCGCAGGTGTTCAGCTTCTTCGCCGACTGCGACGAGCTATGGCATGCCGGCGACATCGGCCCCGGCGTCCTCGAACCCCTGCGCGAATTCAAGCCCGTAAGGGCCGTCTGGGGCAACTGCGACAGCATGGTCCTGCACTACGAGCTGCAGGAGCGACTCTTCTTCGAGTGCGACGGCCTCCGCGTGCTCATGACGCACATCGGCGGATGGCCCGGACACTACCCCTACGAGCTGCGCCGCACCCTCGAACTGGCTCAGCCTGACATCTTTGTCTGCGGCCACAGCCACATCCTCCGCGTGATGTACGACCACGACTACAACTTCCTCCACATCAACCCCGGCGCCGCCGGACGACAGGGCTTCCACCGCGTCGCCACTCTGGTGCGCTTCGTCATCGACCAGCAGCCGAAGCAACTGGAAATTATGGAGTTGGACAAAAATATCGCCACCGCACAATAAAAAGCGCGCACCCAGTGTTATACTCTTTGCCGCGGGCAGGGCTGTCCGCGAACCAAACAGACAGAAAACGATGAACATAGACGATACACGCAAAGAAATCGAAGCGCAGGCGGCCGAGTGCCGCACCCTCTTCGAGAAGAAGACACGCGACTACGGCACCTCGTGGCGCGTGATGCGCTTGCCGTCGCTGACGGACCAGATATACATCAAAGCCAGCCGCATACGCTCCGTCCAGGAAAGCGGCGAAAACCGCGTGGGCGACGGGCTCCGCGGCGAGTTCGTGGCCATGGCCAACTACGCCGTCATGTCGCTCATGCAGCTGGAACTGGAGGGCGCCGATGGCAAACCGGCCCCCCTCGAACTGCCGCTGGACGTGGCCATGCGACTCTACGACAAGCACATGCGCCGCATCCTCGACCTCATGTCCGCCAAGAACCACGACTACGGCGAGGCATGGCGCGACATCCGCGTCTCCTCCATGGTCGACCTCATCCTCATGAAACTGATGCGCATCAAGCAGATCGAGGACCACGACGGCCGCACCATCGCAAGCGAAGGCGTCGAAGGCGGCTACATGGACATCGTGAACTACTCCCTCTTCTGCATGGCCCGCATGACCGAATAAACTCAACACTAAAAACTAACCACTTAACCCATAACCCATAACCCTTAACCCATAACCCATAACCCATAACCCATAACTCTTAACTCATAACTCTTAACTCATAACTCTTAACTCAAACTCCCCTCCCTGTACAATTGGCTTAACTACTTAACTACTGCCTACTGTCTACTTAAAAATTAAAAATCAAAACTTAACCCCGAAATATGATAAAGGACAATCGACTGAACTACACATTGAACGTGCTCGCGCGATGGGCAGTGGGACTGGTGTTCCTCTTCTCGTCGTTCGTCAAGGGGGTCGACCCGATGGGTACCACCTTCAAGATTCAGGAATACATGACCGCCTGGAACATCGGCAGCCTGACCTTCGAGTGGGCTCTGCCGCTGGCCGGCGTGATGAGCGTGACCATGATCTGCGCCGAGTTCGTGGTGGGCATCCTACTCATAACCAACGCCTACCGCCGCCTCTCCGCCTGGCTGCTCGTGCTCATGATGGCCTTCTTCACCGTCACCACCCTCGTCGACGCCGTCACCAACAAGGTCACCGACTGCGGCTGCTTCGGCGACGCCGTGAAGCTCACCAACTGGCAGACCTTCTGGAAAAACATTGCCCTCGACGTGCCCACCGTCTGGATCTTCCTCACTCGCAACCTGCGCTACCGGCGCCGCTTCGAGCGCGACGGCATCATCCTGCTCGTGAGCATCGCCGCCATGGTGGTCTTCGAAATGTACAACATCAAGCACGAACCCGTCATCGACTTCCGCCCCTGGAAGGTGGGCAACAAGATGATGGACACCGACAGCACCGAAGGAATGCAGAGCTACGTGACCTATCGCAACACCGCCACCGGCCAGACCGAAGAGTTCGAGTCCGCACAGCTCATGCAGCGCATGGCCGACCCCGAATGGGCCGCCACCTGGGAGTGGGAAAGCAGCCGCGTGGTTGACCCGCGCGAAATTGCGGCCCCCGGCTTCGCCATGCTCGACCTCGAAGGCGAAGACCACGCCACCGACCTCCTCCCCGCCGAAGACGGCCTGCTCATCGTGACCGTCCACCACCTCGAGGATGTCGACGAGAACGGCGTCCGCACCATCCGGGCCGCTCAACGCACCGCCGAGGACAACGCCTTGAAAATCGTCATGCTCACCGCCGCACTCCCAGAAGAGGTCCCCACATGGCTCGCCGACAACAACATCAGCGGCCTCGACTACCTCTTCGCAGACGCCACCGCCATCGAGACCATGATGCGCGGCAACCCCGGCCTGATGTACATCAAGGACGCCACCGTCATCTCCAAGACCCGCCGCGTCGAAGACCTGAATATCGAAACCAAATAAACCAAAACTCATAACTCTTAACTCATAACTCATAACTCTTAACTCTTAACTCATAACTCTTAACTCTTAACTGAAATGATTCAACGCATTCAAAGTTTCTGGTTAGTACTCGCAGCATGCTGCATGGCACTGTGCTTCATGACCCCCATGGCGGAATACCACATGGACATGCCCGCTACCGGACAGCAAGCCGAAGCCCAGATGAACCTCATCGCAAAGGACAGCCCCGACATGCTGAACCAGATAGCGGGCGGCGAACCTCTGGTGACCTTCAGCCAGCGCGGCAGCGGCTTCCACACCTGGCCACTCGTCGTCCTCGCCATCGCCGTCGGCGCTCTCGCACTCGTCTGCATCTTCCTCTTCCGCAACCGCGTGCTGCAGATGCGACTCGTCGCCGTTGCCTTCCTGCTCAACGTGGTCTACGTCTTCCTCATCTTCTTCTGGGCCGTGGACTCCTACGCCAAAACCATGGCGCAGACACTCGGCGGTGGCGACACCGAGGTGACATGGTTCGCCGGCTCCTATGCCGCCATCGTGTCCCTCGTCTTCCTCCTCCTCGCACATCGCGCCATCAAGAAGGACGAAGCCAAGGTCCGCGCCGCCGACAGACTGAGATAGCGTGCCATGAAAATCGAGATTAAAGACATCCACGAGCTGCCCGTTGTGGCACAGAATTTGCTGGACTCCTTTCCGGACGACCGTTTCTTCGCCTTCTTCGGCAAGATGGGGGTCGGCAAGACGACACTCATCAAGGAACTCTGCGCGGCGCTGGGCGTCGAGGACAATGTGTGCAGCCCAACCTTCGCCATCGTCAATGAATACCGCCGCCGCGACGGCGAACCGGTCTTCCACTTCGACTTCTACCGCATGAAGTCCGTCACCGAAGCCTACGACATCGGCTACGAAGAGTACTTCTACAGCCACTGCTACTGCTTCACCGAGTGGACCGAGAAGGTCGAAGAGCTGCTCCCCGAACGCTACGTGCGCGTTGACATCGAAGAGCACGACGGAACAAGAACACTGACAGCTACGACAATAGAACAACAATAGATGAAGAACGAACAAGAAGCCTTGGTGCTGGCTCGGCTGGCCGCCCAGGCCATGGATGAGAAAAAAGCCGACGACATACGCATCCTCGACCTTCGCAAGGTGCACGGCGCCCCTGCGGAGTTTTTCGTGATAGCCTCCGGCAACGTGCCCTCCCACGTGTCGGCCCTCTCCGACACCGTCCACGAGGTGGTAAAGAAAGCCACCGGCCTCAACCCGCACAAGGTGGAGGGCTACATGAACGCCGAGTGGATCCTGATGGACTACTTCGACGTGGTGATACACATCTTCCAAAAAGACAAACGCGCCTTCTACCGCCTCGACGAACTGTGGAGCGACGGCGAGGAGGTGAGCATAACAACCAAAGCCTGACAGCGCTATGGCAGAACAGCAAAAACGGCCGCAGCAGCCCGGCCGCAAACCCAAAAACCAACGGCCGCTATACATCGCCTATGGCATCATCATGATCGCCATCGCCTACCTCTTCTTCGGCGGCGGCGGAAGTTCCGCGTCCAAGCAGCCCATCACCTGGGAACGCCTCCAGCCAATCCTGGAACGCCACGACTATGAGAAAATCACGGTCATAAACCAGGAGGTGGCCGAGATTCACATCAAACACGATGTCGTCAAGCGCGACACCGTCACCTACCGCGACATCATCACCCGCAACTTCACCGGTGGCAAGGGGCCGCAGGGCTTCTACACCTACAACATCGGCAACCTCGAGCACTTCGACAAGGAACTCGCCATCGTCGAAGCCAAGACCGGCGAGCACATAAGCTACGACATCGAACGCCGCAGCAACGCATGGCGCGAAATGCTGGTGTGGTTCGGTCCTCTGCTGATGTTCATCCTCTTCTTCTGGCTCATGGGCCTCTGGGGCCGGCGCCAGATGGGCGGCGACGGCGGTGGCGGCGGTTTCGGCGGCATGTTCGGTTTCGGCGGCTCCAAAGCCAAGCAATACGACGCCACAAAGCAGAACAACATCACCTTCAAGGACGTGGCCGGCCTCGCCGGCGCCAAAGAGGAGGTGATGGAGGTCGTCGACTTCCTCAAAAACCCCAAACACTACACCGAACTGGGCGGCAAGATTCCCAAGGGCGTGCTGCTGGTAGGCCCTCCGGGCACCGGTAAGACACTGCTCGCCAAAGCCGTGGCCGGCGAGGCCGGCGTACCATTCTTCTCCATGAGCGGCTCCGACTTCGTGGAGATGTTCGTCGGCGTGGGCGCCTCACGTGTGCGCGGCCTCTTCGACGAAGCCAAGAAGAAATCGCCCTGCATAGTCTTCATCGACGAAATCGACGCCGTCGGCCGTGCCCGCGGACGCGGCGGCCTGGCAGGCAGCAACGACGAGCGCGAGAGCACCCTCAACCAGCTCCTCACCGAGATGGACGGCTTCTCCTCCACCACCAACGTCATTGTCCTCGCCGCCACCAACCGCGCCGACGTGCTGGACAAGGCTCTGCTGCGTGCGGGACGCTTCGACCGCCAAATCTACGTCGAACTGCCCGACATCGAGGAGCGCAAGGCCATCTTCGCCGTCCACATGAAACACCTGAAGCTCAATACCGACCCGACGAGCGAAGGCTATGTCGACCGTGACTTCCTCTCCAAGCAGACTCCCGGATTCAGCGGCGCCGACATCGCCAACGTCTGCAACGAGGCGGCCCTCTGCGCGGCTCGCAAGAACAAGAAGATGATCGAGAAGCAGGACTTCCTCGACGCCGTGGACCGCATTGTGGGCGGTCTGGAGAAACGCACCAAGGTCCTCACCGACCAGGAGAAGCACACCATCGCCTACCACGAAAGCGGCCACGCCTCCGTCAGCTGGCTCCTCCGATGGGCCAACCCGCTGGTGAAGGTCACCATCGTGCCCCGCGGAAAGGCACTGGGCGCCGCCTGGTACCTGCCAGAAGAGCGCCAAATCACCACCTACGAGCAGATGTTCGACGAGATGACCAGCCTCATGGCCGGCCGCGCCTCGGAGGAGATTGTCTACGGCAAGATAAGCACCGGCGCCCTCAACGACATAGAGCGCGCCACCAAGATGGCCCAGGCCCTCGTCACCTACTACGGCATGAGCCCCGAGGTGGGCAACATAAGCTTCTACGACAGCACCGGCCAGAGCGACTACGGCCTCACCAAACCCTTCAGCGAGAAGACCGCCGAGACAATCGACCGCGAGGTGCGACGTATGGTCGAAGAGGCCTACGCCAAGGCCAAAGAGCTCCTGCTCAGCCACCGCGACCAGCTGGACCAGCTGGCCACCCAGCTCTACGAGAAAGAGGTCCTCTTCCGCGAAGACCTCGAGCGCATCTACGGCCCTCGCCCATGGGAACAGGAGGAGCAGCCCTCCGCCCTCCCCGAACAGACCGACACCACCGAACCCACTGAGGCCTCCCAGTCCTCTGAGTCCACAGAGACCGCAGAAACCCAGGCCGATACCGACAAGAACCAAGACTTCGAAGAATTATGAAAACCTTCTGGATACGCACAGCAAGCGCCACCGTCTACGCAGCCCTCTTCCTCGGCTCTATCTACAGCGGCCAGCTGCTGGCCAATAAGACCCTCGGCGGCATCATCTTCACCGCCTTCCTGCTTTTCATAGCCTGCGGATGCACCTTCGAGTTCTTCCGCATCGTGGCCAAACAGGGCGCCACCCCCTGCCGCCCCTTGGGCTACCTCTACAGCGTTCTGGGCGTGGTGGCCCTCTCGTCCATCCCCCTCTTCTCCATCACCCCAGCCAATACCCTCTTCAGCGTTGCCATGACACTCCTGCCGGCCGCCTTCGGCCTGGCTGCCATCGTGCAGCTCTTCCTCCACAGCGAGCAGCCCTTCCGCGACGCCGCCTACACCATGGTCCCCATGCTCTACGCCGCCGTCCCGCTGGGACTGATGCCCATGCTGCACGCGAGCCACAACGTGCTCGTGCCTCTCATCATCATGGTGTGGGTCAACGACTCGGCCGCCTACATGGGCGGCTCCCTCGTGGGCGGACGCAAACTCTGGGCTCGCCACTCCCCCGGCAAGACCCTCTCCGGCGCCCTCATCGGCGTGGCCGTCACCGTGGTGCTGGCCATCTTCATGGGACCCCTCTTCAACGACAGCCTCGCCTGGTACCACTGGGTGGTGCTGGCCATCATCTGCAGCGTCATCGACACCCTCGGCGACCTCGTGGAGAGCATGCTCAAACGCTCCGTAGGCCTTAAAGACAGCGGCAACATCATGCCCGGCCACGGCGGATTCCTCGACCGCTTCGACAGCCTCCTCATCATCATCCCGTTCGCATTCGCATACATCACATTAGCCTCTCTGTTATGAAAATCCATCGTGAAGGGAAAAAGATAATCATGATCACCCTCGCCGTCTCGGTGGCGATTTGGGTCGTGCTCATGCTCACAGTCCGTCAGTGGAACGTATTCCACTACATCTTCCTCTGTGCCCTCACCGTCTTCGACCTGGCCATTGTGTCCTTCTTCCGCATCCCGCGGCGCATATTCACCGAGAGCGCCAACGAACTCATCTCACCGGCCGACGGCACCATCGTCACCATCGAGCAGGTCCACGAGAAGAACTATATCGGCGGCGACTGCATGCAGGTCTCCATCTTCATGAACGGCACCGACGTCCACGTCAACCGCTACCCCTGCGACGGCACCGTGGAGTACGTGCGCTACCGCCGCGGCAACTACTTCGTCGCCTCCTACCCCAAAAGCAGCGACCTCAACGAGCGCACCGAGGTGGGCATGCGCCTCCCAGGCGGTCAGAAAATCATGATTCGCCAAGTCGCCGGCGTCATGGCTCGCCGCATCGTTTGCTACGCCAAGGAAGGCACCTCCGTCAAACAGAACCAGGAGATGGGCTTCATCAAGTTCGGCTCTCGCATAGACCTCTTCCTGCCTCTCGACTTCCCCATCTGCGTCGGCTTGCAGGACAAGGTGAAAAACGGCATCAGCCCCCTGGCGGAGATAGTATAGTCCTCTCCGTCAACCCACTGAGAAACATCGTCACCCATGTCCATAGCAGAACAGATAATATATGAAGACAATCATCTGATTGCCGTCAACAAGCTGCCAGGACAGATCACCCAGGGCGACAAGAGCGGCGACACCCCTCTCCCCGACCTCGTAAAAGCCTTCCTCAAAGAACGCGACCACAAGCCCGGCAACGTCTTCTGCGGACTCATACACCGTCTCGACCGGCCCGTCTCCGGCGTCGTATTGCTGGCCAAGACATCCAAGGCGCTGAGCCGCATGACACAACTCGTGGCCGCACGCGGCGTTCAGAAACGCTACTGGGCCGTCGTCCGCAACGCCCCGCCAGCCGAGGCCGGAACCCTCGACGACTGGCTCCTCAAAAACGAACAGCAGAACCGATCCTACGTCGTCGACCCCTCGCGCTCGGGCGCCAAAGAGGCTCGCCTCGACTACCGCCTCCTGGCCGTGAGCGACGGCGGCTACCACCTGCTTCAGGTCGACCTCCACACCGGCCGACACCATCAGATACGGTGCCAGCTGGCACACATGGGATGCCCCATCAAAGGCGACCTCAAGTACGGCGCCCCACGCTCCAACCCCGACGGAAGCATCTCTCTCCACGCACGCTCCCTCACCTTCGAACACCCCGTCTCCCACCTCCCCATTACCATCACCGCCCCTAACGACTCCATATCCTCCCTCTTCCCCAACTTACCACTTAACACTTACCCCCCCAAAAATTCCCCCCTTTACTATTGGCTTAACTACTTAACTACTGCCTACTGTCTACTTAACACTTAACCCTCACCACTTAACCCTCACCCATGCGCCGCCATCTCGCCCTCATCCTCATGCTTGCCGCCCTCTTCTCGGCCCAAGCTCAGACAGTGGTCGCCGACCGTTTCGACAGCCTCGTCATCCACTACGTCAGCCCCGACCTCCGCATCGACGCCGTAGGCCTCGCCGACGCCAAATACCTCACCCTCGAAATGGAAGGCTACATGCCCGGCGGCAACATTGGCCACCCGGCCACCCCCACCCTCACCTCACTCATCGCCATCCCCTTCTGCGACGACATCGCGGTGCGTGTCTCCAACGCCGTCTACGACACCGTCGACCTGCCTTCCCTGCCCCTGCTGTCCCTGCAGCCCGGCCGCAGCAAGAGCGACACCACAGCACCGCGCATACACATAGCCTCCGAACGCTACGCCTCCGACCTCTTCGACCGCACGCCCCTGGCCAATGTCGAAGTGCTCGGCATAGCCCGCGACCGACGCCTGGCACGCATCTCCTTCGCACCCGTCAGGACCAACCCCGTCGCACACCGCGCCATAGTATGCCGCTCCGCCGACGTCACCGTGCTCTACCAGGACGCAGACTCCGCCGCCACCCTCGACCACTACCGCCTCTACCACACCCCGGCCTTCAACGCCGCACCCACACTCAACCAACTCCCCGACATCCATCCCGCCAAAGGGGGCAGCTCCATCTCGCCCACACGCATGGTAATCGTCGCACCCACAAGCCTCAAATGCCGCCGCATCGACCAGTTCGCCGACTGGAAACGCTTCTCAGGCTTCTCCGTCGACATCTATTACTACAACCTGCACTCCATTTTCTCCGCCGAACAGATAGCCTCCTACCTCACCTCCCTCTACTCCAACGCCACCCCCGACGCCCCGGCACCCACATACATCCTCCTCATCGGCGACCGCGAACAGACCCCCGCCTTCTCGAGCCGACAAGCCGCCAACACCTACTATGGCGTCAGCAACGGCCATATCACCGACCTCTACTACACCACATGGACCTCCGGCGACATACTGCCCGACGGCTACATCGGACGCCTCTCCGCCAACGACACCATCACCCTCAGCCGCATCATCAACAAGACCATCCTCTACGAAAGCTACTCCTTCGACGACGACAGCTACCTCGCCCGCGCCGCCCTCATCGCCGGCCCCGACCAGTACGTCAGCTCCGACTACGCCTACCGCTACTGCGACCCCACCATGGACTACGCCGCCTACAACTACATCAACTCTTCGTCCGGATACCGTAACGTCTACTACTACAAAAACAACACCTCCTTCGTACCCTCCGGCGTCAAAGTCTCCGGAAGCACCCACCCCGCCTCTGTCGACTCCGCCCTCCTCCAGCTCTACAACCGCGGCCTCGGATGGATCAACTACTCCGGCCACGGCGAGTGGAACTGCTGGGCCCGCCCGCTCCTGAACACCACCCGCGCCGCCCAGCTGCAGAACGTCGGCCGCCCGGCTTTCGTCATCGCCAACTGCTGCCTATCCAACAAGTTCGACCGCGACGCATGCCTCGGCGAGGCTCTCCTCCGCCGCGCCGACAACGCCGGCGCCGTGGCTTACATCGGCGGCTCCAACTCAACCTACTGGGACGAAGACTTCTACTGGGCCGTCGGCGTACGCTCCAACATCCACAACACCATGGCACCACTCTACAACGCCAACCACCTCGGCGCCTACGACCGCCTCTTCCACACCCACTACGAACCCTTCGCCTCGCAAGCCAACACCGCCGGAAGCCTGGTCTACTACGGCAACCTCTCCGTCAACTCCACCTACGGCAACAGCTGGTCCAACGTCATCGTACCCTACTACTGGGAAATCTACACCCTCATGGGCGACCCCTCCCTCATGCCCTGGCTCGGCCAGGCCGCGACCATGCCGTTCTCCACCGACACCACCTCGCGCCCCATCCGCGTCACCACCGCCCCCAACGCCTACGTCGCACTCATCGACTCCGCCTCCCTCCAGGTACGCTGCGCCGCCTACGCCAACAACGAAGGCCTCGCCCACCTCTACCTCCCCGACTCTGTCAGCGTCAAGTCCGTCCTCTTCGCCGCTTCGGCACAAGGCTACCAACCCTACTCCGAAGCCATCGACCGTATCCGACAAGGCCTCTCCGTCGCCGTCTCCATCTTCCCCAACCCCTCTTCCACCCACTCCGTCACCGTCGACGCCACCAACCTCAACCAGATAGACATCTTCACCTCCGCCGGCCACTTCCTCCGCTCCGTCCGCCCCGACAGCGACACCTACACCCTCGACCTCCACGACCTCCAGCCCGGCCTCTACATCCTCCTCGTACACACCTCCGACGGCCCCGCCACCAAACGCCTCATCCTGCAATAACCCCCCCCCCCCCCCCCCCCCCCCCCACCCCCCCCCCCCCCCCCCCCCCC
>CAMVAA010000025.1 GCA_947165345.1 uncultured Bacteroidales bacterium | reverse complement strand
ACCCCTTGCACCCCATGCAAGTGCGCTAGCCAACTGCGCCACACCCCGAACAATTACGGTCAGCTTCTTTCGCTGAAATCGGGTGCAAAAGTACGACATTTCCCCGATATGGACAAATATTTTTTTATTTTTTCCACTATCAAACTATCCATCAAGTGATTATTTTTCGTCCCATTCCCTCTACCGGCCTTGCAAAGGGGCCCTCACAACAAGAAAAACGGTGCTTTTCCTATCGTCCTCGCTCAACGATTACTGAAAGAACGGACTGACCTTCGCCAGACATGCAGCCGTCGGCACCGTCACAGGCGTTGGCGATTTCGACGCCGACGGAGTAGGGCAGGACCTGGCGCAGGTAGTCCTGTAATGATTTTATACGTCTTGCCGTCAGGAGCCGGTTGAAAGCGGGGTCGGTGGTGACGTCGCTGCGGAGCGTCATCTGTATGGAATAGGCAGGGTTGTCGTGCAGGAACCGAACCAGCGGCTCGAGTTGTTCTTTGCCGTATCGGCTCATTTTGACATCTGCACCGGGTCCGAAGAGGTCACGATATTCAATTACGACACCTATGGGGAGGCTGTCGAGGACGACGTCGTTGCGGATGTCATATATCAGGCTTTCGCTGCCGCTGGGCTGGGAGGCGAGGGCGGTACGTGTGGAGAAGTATCCGTCGCGCTCGAAGAGGATGCGATAGTCACGTTCGGGATGGATGTTAAGTGTGTAGAATCCTTGGGCGTCGGTCTTGGAGGTGCATATTTTTCTGTCTCCCTTAAGGACTGTGACCGACACGCCGCCCAGTGGATTCTCCAGTTTGTCAAACACTCGTCCCCACAGCATGGCACCTTCGAGTTTGTCACGACAGGCATAGAGACAGCATCCGTCCTGGCGGTCGGAGACCCAGTAGCAGCAACGGGCCACGGTGTCGACGACGAGCTCGCGGTCGTTGGCGCGGGGGATGTTGAGGGGTGCGGGCAACGGTTGCACGGTTTGGCGGCCGATCTGGAGCATGCTTGCGGTGTCACCAACGATGTCCTTGGAGACGAGACGGGTGACATAGATGTTTTGTTCCGACTGGTCCGCCTGGCGGCCGTTGGAGGCGAAGATGAGGAAGTCGCCATACATGTGGGGGCTTGTTTCGTCGCCTTTTGTGTTCACACGGCCTCCGATATTCACGGCACGGCCCCATTCGTCCTTTTCCCAAAGGGTGTACCACAGGTCGTATCCGCCATAGTTGCGGCGTTTCTCGTCGGAGACAAATACCATCACACGTCCGTCGGAGGTGAATGTGGGGTGCTTGACGTTCATGCCGTCGAGCTTGACGCGTTTCACGCTCAGCTTGCCTTTCTTCCCTTCTCTGCGAGCGACGTAGAGGCAGGAGAGGCCGTGCTTGTCGGGCTTGGTGAAGTAGAGGTCGCCGCTCACAGGGTGCCTGACGACGTAGTCGATGCCAGCTTCCATCTTCGCCATCGTTGTGTCCGGCAGGAATGCGACGATGTCACCATCGCGCCGCTGAGCCTCGACGAGCAGGCCGTCGGCGAAGCAGTAGAGCTTTCCGTCGACGAGGGAAAGGCCCGACGGATGTTCCGGCAGGACGGCCATCGACTGGGGGCGGACGACGTAGTCGGTCTGCGGGGCGGTGTTTTGGGCTTTGACGGCGACCGAAGCCACGATGGCAGCCAGCATGGCCACTATATGCAATTTCCTCATTTGAGTGTCTTTTTCTTTCTTCCGCCGGTCTTCAGCGGTTCCAAAGCGAGAGGCAGCACCTCGCTCATGTTCTCTATGTAGTGGAACGTCAGTCCCTGGAGGTAGTCCGGTTTGATGTCCTCGATGTCGCGACGGTTGTCGTTGCAAAGTATCAGGTCCGTTATGCCGGCCCGTTTGGCAGCCAGCACTTTTTCTTTTATCCCCCCCACGGGTGTTACGTCGCCACGCAACGTGATTTCCCCCGTCATAGCCACATTGGGCAGCACCCTGCGGTGGGTGAACGCCGACACCATGGCTGTAAACATGGTGATGCCGGCAGAGGGTCCGTCTTTAGGGGTGGCACCTTCGGGAACATGTATGTGGATATTGCTTTCTTCTATCTTCTTCTGCTCGATGCCGAAACGTTCATTGTTGGCCTTGAGGTATTCGAACGCCAAGGTTGCCGACTCTTTCATGACGTCGCCGAGGTTGCCGGTCATGGTGATTGTTCCCTTACCGTGGCTCAGCGAGCTCTCGATGAAAAGGATCTCGCCGCCCACAGGGGTCCATGCGAGACCGGTGACGACACCTTCCCTCGGCTGACGCTGGCTACGCTCGCTATTGTGTATGGGCAAGCCGAGAACTTCACGCAGCTCCGCCGCACTCACAGCAGACTGTGTCTTCTCCTTGAAATAGAGCTTCACAACACGGTGGCGAATCAGCTTTGCGAGCTGTTTCTCGAGCTGTCTGACTCCACCTTCGCGCGTGTAGTCGTTCACTATCTGGGACAATATCTCGTCGCTGAAACGTAGCTGCCGTCTATCCATGCCGTTCTCCTTGGCAATGCGCGGCAGGAGGTGCTGCTTGGCTATCTGCAGTTTCTCCTCGAGGATATAACCGCTGAAGTCTATGATTTCCATACGGTCGAGCAGGGCCGGATGTATCTCAGACAGGCTGTTGGCGGTGGCGATAAAGAAGACATTGCTCAAATCGTAATCGACCCCGAGGTAGTTGTCGTGGAAGTGGCAGTTCTGCTCTGGATCCAGCACCTCGAGCAGCGCCGACGACGGGTCGCCGTTGAAAGTATTACGCTGCACCTTGTCTATCTCGTCCAGCACAAATACGGGGTTTGCGACGCCGGCTTTTACCATTTCCTGCATGATGCGGCCCGGCATTGCACCGATATACGTGCGGCGGTGGCCGCGTATCTCGGCCTCGTCATGCAGTCCACCGAGGGCCACACGCCTGTATGGCCGCTTGAGGGCCTTGGCTATGCTACGGCATATCGAGGTCTTTCCCGTACCCGGAGGGCCCACCAGGCAGAGCACCTGGGCCTTGGACTTCACCTTACGGTCCTGCAGCCGTTTCATGACGGCCAGGTATTCTTCTATTCTGTCTTTTACCTTTTCTATACCGTAGTGGTCCTCGTCCATCACGCGGCGTGCCTCTGTCAACGAGAAGTCGCCGTCGGCCATGTTGCGCCACGGCACGTCGAGCAGAGTTTCAAGGTATGAGAGCTGCATGGTGTAGTCCGGCGACATGGGCGACATCCGGCTCAGCTTGCGGAGTTCCTTGTCGAAAAGTTCCCGAACCGGCTTGTCCATATCCACCTTCTCAGCCTTAGCGCGCAACTCCTCGATGTCGTGGTTATTGCCGCCCCACTCACCGCCGTCACTTCCCGACAGCTCCTCCTGTATGACATCGAGCTGGTGGCGCAGGTAGTATTCGCGCTGCTGTTTGCCTATCACCTCCTGTGTCTTGCCGTCTATCTCGCGTCGCAGTTCCTCTATCCCCTTCAGTGTTTTCATCTGCTCCAACATGAGGTCCACACGCGACGGATAGTTGTCGCACGAGAGGAACTGATACTTGACAGCCACCTCCACTTCCATGTGCGAGGCGGCGAAGTTGATGAATATCTTGTCGCTACCTATGCCGCTGAGCATTGTGCCGAGCTCTTCGTCCTGCGTCCGCATGCCCACAATCTCGGTGTACTCGGCACGGAGACGCTTGACTTTGCGCTTGAACAGCTGGGTCTTCATACCCTCGTCGCTCTCGGGCGCCAGCACGACGTGTCCCGTCATGTAGGGCTCGTTACGCACAATCTGCAGAGAGTGGCACCGCGTGACGCCCTGCAGCACAGCCACGGTGATGTCCTCGCGAATATTGAACACCTTGTGGACCTTGGCCACCACACCCACGGCATAGAGGTCCTCGAAGCCGGGGTCGTCGGCGTTGTTCATCTGAGTAAAGACCAAGATGTGGCCGCGACCGTTCTTCACCTCCTCCAGCAGGCGGCGCGACTTGTGGCGCCGAGCGGCAATGGGGAGCAGCACGCCGGGCAGGAGCACCTGGTCCATCACGGGCAAGACGGGCATTTCTTCTTCTATAGCACCGTCGGTGAGCAGCAGTTCCTCGTCTTCCTTTCCAATGACAGGCACAATATCGGCTCTTATATTCATGGCGTTGGCGAGGACTTCGCCAATCTCATCCAAAGCAATCTTCCTTTTCATACAATAAGTTAAATAACGCAAATTCATGCGTTTTGTTTCATATCCGGCGTAGTTTTATTCCTCGTGGTAGTAGACGCGCTTGACGCGGGGGGAGACGGCGGTGAGCAGTTCGTAGGGAATGGTGTCGGCTGCCTGAGCGTTGCGCTGCAGGAGGTCGCCGTCGCCGAAGAAGACGACGCGGTCGCCTTCGCGGCAGGGGACGTCGGTGACGTCGACGAAGCACATGTCCATGCATACGCTACCGACGATGGGACAGGGTTTGCCACCCACGTTGACGTGCCCGCGGCCGTAGCCGAGGCCGCGGTGGAGACCGTCGGCGTAGCCGATGGTGAGAATGGCGATGCGCGAGGGACGCGAGGCGCGCCAGCGGCAGTTGTAGCCGACGGTGTCGCCGGCGGGGATGTCCTTGATTTGGGATATGCGAGTGACGAGACGGCTGACCTGTCTGAGCTGCGCCTGAACGTCGGGTTCAGGGCTGATGCCGTAGAGGCCGATGCCGAGACGGACCATATCGAGCTGAGCTTCGGGGAAGCGGGTGATGCCACTGGAGTTGAGAATGTGTTTTATTCCGGGGAGGGGTTGGCTCCACAGGCGGAAGCGCTGTATCTGGTCCCGTGTGAATTGGTCCATGGCCGGGTCGTCGGCGCAGGCGAGGTGTGTGAATACGCTGCGGACTTCGACGAGATTTTCCAGTTCGGCGATGCGAGCCAGCAGGTCGTCGACGTCGGAGCCGGAGAATCCGAGCCGGTGCATGCCGGTGTCGAACTCGATGTGGATGGGGTAGCGGGCGCAGCCTTTGGCGCGGAGACGTGCCGCGAAGAGGTCGAGAATGCGGAAGCTGTAGATATCGGGTTCGAGGTGGAAGTTGAGGATGTCGTCGAAGGAGGCCTCCTCGGGGTTCATGACCATGATAGGGAGTGTGATGCCGCCGCGGCGGAGGTCGACACCTTCGTCGGCGTAGGCCACGGTGAGGTAGTCGACGTGGTTGAACTGCAAAGCGGAGGCGACTTCGACACGACCGGCTCCGTAGCTCGACGCTTTCACCATGGCCATGAGCTTGGTGGAGGGGGCGATGAGAGAGCGGTAGTAGTTGAGGTTGTGTATGAGTGCGTCGAGATTCACCTCCATGACGGTCTCGTGGTTTTTGCGCTGCAGGAGCTTGGCGATGCGCTCGAAAGCGAAGACGCGGGCCCCTTTGAGCAGTATGGTGCAACCCTGGAGAGTGTCGGGGTTGTAGTTGCGGACGAAGTCGTCGGTGGAGTTGTAGAACTGGGCGTCGATGCCGTCGAAGAGGCTGCGGGAGGCGCGAAGATGGTCTCCGACACATACGATGCGGTCCACGCCTTTCATCCTGACGAGCGAGGCCACCTGGCGGTAGAGCTGCTCGTCGGGCAGACCAGTCTGCACGAAGTCGCTTATCACCAAAGCCTTGTGCGGGTGGTTGTTTATGTGGTTCAGGTGGTCGAGGGCTATGGTGAGGGAGTTGATGTCGAGGGAGTAGCTGTCGTTGATCAGGAGGCTGTCGCCGATGGCTTCGATGATTTCGAGGCGCATCTCGACAGGTGTGAGGCTGGCGCAGCGTGCGGCAATGACGTCGGGGGTGTAGCCGAGGTGGAGCATGACGGCGATGCAGTGCATGGCGTTTTCCTGCGAGGCCCGGTCCACGAAGGGAATCGTGATGCGGAACTGACCCGTTTGGGCGCTGTAGAGCACGAAAGTGGTGCTACGGTCGCTACATTGAGTGTCGACGAGCCGCAGACGACAACCTTCGTCGCGGCCCCAGTCCACGTGACAGGCGCCGGCCAAGGCCGGGTCGGCCATTATGGCGCTGTGTATGTCCGCGTGGTCGCGACAATAGACTATGGTGCCGCAATGGGCGAAGAGCTTCAGCTTCTCGACCGTCTTCTGCCGGCGTGAGGTGAAGTTCTCGTCGTGGGCCTGGCCTATGTTGGTGATGACGCCTATGGTGGGGCGTATGACCCGTTCTATGCGCTCCATTTCGCCGACCTTCGAAATGCCGGCTTCGAAGACGGCCATCCTGTCGGACTCCGACAGGGGCCACACCGACAGGGGGACGCCGATTTGCGAGTTGAAGCTCTTGGGACTGGCGCACAGCGGCCCTTCGGGGGCGAGCAGCTGAACGAGCCAGTCTTTGACGACGGTTTTGCCGTTGCTGCCGGTGATGCCGATGACCGGGCCGCTATACTGCTCGCGGTGGCAGGCCGCAAGCTGCTGAAGGGCAGTCACCACGTCGTCGACATACCACACGTTGGCCCCATCCATCTCCCCTACCTCGCTTCCGACCGGCACGACAAACGAGCGCACACCGGCCCTGTAAAGGTCCGCTACATAGCGCACGCCACTGTTGCGGCTGGAGGGAATGGCAAAAAACAGCGTTCCGTCGGTCTGAGCCAGACGGCGGCTATCGGTGAGCAGGTGCTGAATATCCATGTCGGGGCCCATCAGACGGGCTTCCCTGGCGGCGATTATTGTTGCTATTTCTGTTGTTTTCATTGGTGGTTGATTATATAGTAGCCGATGCGGCATTGCAGACACCGGCGCGATTGGCAATAGTTCTTATCCAGTTGGAGCAGGGCCTGGCTTTCGGCCGCGTTGGCGGCCGTCACCCCGCTGCTGCGCCAACGGCGTATCACGGCGTTGTCCTCTGGGGGCAGTTGGCTCAAAAGGTCTATGGCCTGGTCCTTGCACTCCTGACTTCCGTGGGCTTCGCCGTAAACAAAGAGGAGAGGGGCCCAAGCGTTGATTATGAGCGAGTGAGCCTGCGACTTGCCGACACGCTTGGGGCCGACACTGGCGGCCGTTGTGTCGAACTGGTAGTGCGAACGCCAGTAGTCGGCCGCTTCGCACATGAAGAGGTCTTCCATCTTATCCACATCCTTCATGGCGAGCAGCGTGTGGAACATATTTCCGGTACGGCACACGAGGCTGGCCAGCTGGCTGATGCGAATGGTGGGGAAGGCCGACGGACGAAGACGGTAGAACTTCCACAGGTGGCTGTCCATAGGGCGCAGCCCCGCACCGGACTGCAAGGCCTCGTAGTCGGCCTGGAGCTGACGGGGATAGTCGTCTTCGAAATAGCCCTGCAGGAGGCCGGCCTGGCCCATAAGCAGGGCCTCGACGCGGCGCGGGTTGTCTTTCCACCGCGCGAGGAGCCGCAGGTCGGTGGCTTTGGCCAGGAGCTCGAAGGCGAAGGCATTGGCTGTGCCGCCGAGATAGCGAGCCACCAGCCAGTAGCAGACCTGCTCCCACCCGCCGCGGCTCTCTTCGAGCAGCCGATGCACCGTCTGCGACTTGGCCTCGAGACGCTCTACGGCGAGACGGTCCAGGAACGCCGACACCTTCATCGGCGCCACATCGCCGAGCCGACGGCGGCAGTAGGGAGGCTCGCAAAGGTCGGGGGCGGTGAGGCTTTCGTAGTTAGCCACAATGGCGGGATGAAGGAAGTGCTTCAGCTCCAGCGTGAGCGGACGGCGTCCGTTCTGCAGCTCGATGTCGCAGTCGGCCTCGTAGACCACGTGCAGCACCACGTTGTTGTATGCCGCGTCGGCCGAGTGGCCGTGCCGGCGCCAGTCGGACGCGCGCATGTGAATCTCCACGTTTCCAACCCATTCCACGCCGCCGACGCTGATGTGGGCGTTGAAGAAGTCGGGGCCTGCGTCGTGGTTCGGCTGGCCAGCCTTCTGTACGACGATAGGCTGACCATCGGTGCTGGTCAGCCCATCGGTGAGCATCTGGTGTTGCCACACGTAGTGTAGGAAGGCTTCGGTCATCAGTTGAACATTTCCTTCATCTTATCGAAAAAGCCGCGCTCCTGCTTGGTGGGGTTGGGTTTGAAGTTGTCGTGCTTTTGCAGCTCTTCGAGGGTCTTCTTCTCGTCCTTCGACAGGTTCTTGGGCACCCACACGTTGAGGCAGACCAGCAGGTCGCCGCGACCGTAGCCATTCATAATGGGGAGGCCTTTGCCGCGCAGGCGGACCACACGACCGGACGGGGTGCCGGGCTCTATCTTTATCTTCACACGACCGCCGAGGGTGGGAATCTCGACCGTAGCGCCGAGGGCTGCATCGCTGAAGGTGATGAAGGCGTTATAGTAGAGGTTGGCGTCCTGGCGCTCGAAGAGTTCGTGCTCCTGCTCCTCGATGAGGACTATCAGGTCGCCCGCTATTCCGCCACGCGGAGCGGCGTTGCCCTGACCCTGCATGGCCAGCTGCATGCCGTCCTGCACACCGGCGGGGATGTTGATGGTGATTATCTCGTCGCTCTTCACGATGCCGTCGCCGTGGCAGTCATGGCACTTGTTTTTCACCATGCGCCCTTCGCCGCCGCAGTGGGGGCAGGCGCTCTGGGTCTGCATCTGGCCCAGGATGGTCCGCTTCACCTCGGTGATTACGCCGGTGCCGTGGCAGTGCTGGCAGGTCTCGTACTGCCCGTCCTTGGCGCCGGAGCCGTTGCAGGTCTTGCAAGGCACATATTTGCTGACTTTTATCTTCTTCTCGCAACCGCGGTCGATCTCCTCGAGGGTGAGCTTCACCTTGATGCGGAGGTTGGTGCCGCGCAGCACACGGCGTGCGCCGCCGCCCCCGGCCCCGAAGCCGCTGAAGCCGGTGCGAAAGCCTCCGCCGAAGATGTCGCCGAAGATGCTTCCGAACTGCGAGAAGATGTCGTTCATATCCATACCGCCCTGAGCGTAGGAGCCATCCATGCCGGCCATGCCGAACTGGTCGTAGCGGGCCTTCTTGTCGGGATTGCTCAGCACATCGTAGGCCTCGGCCGCCTCCTTGAACTTCTCCTCGGCGTCCTTGTCGCCGGGGTTACGGTCGGGGTGGTACTTCAGAGCCAGCTTACGATAGGCTTTCTTCAGCTCGTCGGGCGTGACGTTCTTGTCGACTCCCAATACTTCATAGTAATCTCTCTTTGCCATTTGTCACTTCCTCCTTTCAACTTTCAAAATCAGAATGCCACTACCACCTTGGCGTAGCGCAGTACTTTGTCGTTCAGGTAGTAGCCTTTTTCCACCACATCCACCACGAGGCCTTTCTGGCTCTCGTCGGCGGCAGGGATGCGTGTGATGGCCTCGTGCAGGTTCTCGTCGAACTTCTCGCCTTTGACCTCCATGGCTTTCAGGCCTTTCTGCTCGAGGATTTTCATGAACTTGTTGTATATCAGTCGCACCCCCTCGTCGTCGCCGGTGGCGGCCAGAGCGCGCTCCAGGTCGTCGATGACGGGAAGGATGGCCTTGATGGTGTCGCGGCTGCCGTTGAGCAGCAGGTCCGCCTTCTCGGCGTTGGTGCGCTTGCGATAGTTCTCGTATTCGGAATAGAGGCGGAGGTATTTGTCGTTCAGGGTAGCCAACTTCTCTTCCAAATCTTCAGCCTTGGGGGCCTCCTCGGCGGCTGGCTGAGCCTGGTCCACTTCCGTCTCGGACGGTGTCTGTTGCTTGTTGAGGGTCTCTTCGTTGTCTGCGGGGTTGTTACCTTTCTTTGCCATTATGATGTCTGTTTTTTTTTCGTTCTGCCCTTACCATAGCAAAAACTCTGCCACTGTCATGACGGACTGCCATTTTGTCACCACCGGAAGACATCGGCCGGCCGGCGGGGGCGGCGGGCCGACTGCCAGCTGAAGCCCTGGAGGCGTTTCAGCTCGTCGGGCAGCTTCTGGACGGGGTAGGTCTGCATGTCGGGTTTGTCGTAGGTCACGACACGCGTCGCGGTGCGCGCGGAGTCGAAATATATGCGCATGTCGCTGCCCACACCGGCATTGACACCCACGAGGCGGACCTGCCCGGCGCTGTCGGTCTCGGTGATGTAGAAGACCATCTGCGCGTTGCCGAGCACGTCGGCGTAGTCGGGTTCGCCGTCCTTGAAGTATACGATGCTCTGGCGTCCTTTCAGCTGGTTGAACTTCTCGCGGTCCACCTGCTGCAGGGCGAAGCAGGAGGAGTGGAGGAAGACGCGGCGGACGCCGGCGGTGTCGTGGAGAAGGACGATGGTGTCGGCGCTGCACTGGTAGTGGTCGTACCAGACGACGGGGTCTTTGAAGAGTGTGAGGCAGGAGTCGGGAGCCGAGTAGAAGACCGAGTCGCAGAGGGCCTGACCGTCGCGGCGGTAGACTTTGACGCGGTAGTTGGCGCGGACGGTCTCCATGCTGCCGGCGCTGTCGGTAGTGACATAGACGGTGTCGCCGTGGAGGAAGAGCGTGTCGCCGCCATCGACGAAGAGCACGAGGGCGCTGTCGGTCACGTAGGAGAAGTGGCGCTTGCGGTGGGTCTCGCCGTAGCGGCCGCGGCAGGTGATGTTGTTCAGCGAGTCGACGATGACCACGTTGCCGTAGGCGCGACCGTATTCGAGGCGTTCGTCGTAGTAGAGCGTGTCGCTGTCGATGGTGCGGCCCTGGTTTTCGACGTGCGAGTCCTCGAAGGAGACGGCGAATCGCGTCTCGGTGTTGTACTCGCCGCGCTCGCTATAGATGGTGGAGGAGTCGCTGAAGATGCGTGTGGTGCTGTAGAAGCGGGCCACCTTGCTCTCGGTGCTGTAGACGAGGGTGTCGGTTAGGAGCAGCATGGTGGAGTCGCTGAGGCGGACGTCGTTGTTGATGTAGAAGACCTTCTCGGCGGCGGCGTAGCTGCCGCGGCGGCTGGAGAGGGTGCGGTCGTCGCTGGTGGCGATGCCCCAGAGGGTGTAGTATGCCGTTTCGCGGTTGCGCTCGTAGGTGAGGTGGTTGGCGCGGAGCACAGTGCCGCCGTCGATGAGCACCACGGTGTCGTCCCAGATGTCGAGGATGCGCTCGTTGCCGTCGTAGTAGAGCTGGCTGCCGTAGATGAAGGTGGTGTCGCTGAGGGTGATGAAGATGTTGTCGAAGGCTGTGAAGCTGTTGTGCTCGGTGTCGTAGTGAGCGGAGTCGGCCTCGAGGGTCATGCCTTCGTGAGTGGCGACGACGCCGTCGTAGAGGATCCAGACGGCGGGGTTCTGCGGGTCGCGGGCGCCCATGCCGGAGGTGTACTGGATGAACTTCTGGCCGTGCGCCATGCCGCATGCGAGCAGCACAAGGGCCACGGCGAGCCGGCGGCCGAAGGCCGCGAGGCCGAAAAAAGCGACTTCGGAGCGCTGAGCCTCCGAAGTCGCTGCTATGGTTCTCTGTCTTTTATTTGTCATTTACCATTGTTCGTGCGCGAGCCGATGCGGTCCATGGCGCAGCGGAAGCCAATCCACGAGGTCGACTTGTCCTGGTCGTAGAAGCGACGGGTCGAGGTCTGCAGGTAGTAGGCGCGGTCGTTCCAGTTGCCGCCCTTGACGACGCGGACTTTGTTGTTCACCATCGACGAGATGTTGGTCTGGTCGGCGGCTTCGCGCTTGTACATCATGTTGGTGTTGTAGTCCTCGCCGGTGAGTTCGACACCGTTGACGGTGCTTTCCTCTTCCTCTTCTTCGTAGGTGTCCTCTTCGTACTCCTCGTCCTCGGCGTCGGCTTTGCGCTCGAGCCAGTTGTCGGAGTTGAGGTTGGAGGCGCGGTCGCCGTCGAGGTAGTTGACGTTGTTGGCCTGGCGGTAGTTGCGGCGGTTGGCCTCGAAGTCGACTTCCTTGCGGACCAGGGAGCCGTCGTCGTTCACGAGCACTTCGCCATCCTCGTCAATCTCATAGGTGTAGTAGATGTTACCACGGAAGGGGTCGACATCGTCGCCACCGACGGGGTTGACGACCTTACGATAGACGTCCATGCACCACTCGCTGACGTTGCCGGCCATGTTGTAGAGGCCGTAGTCGTTGGGGAAGTACCACTTGACGGGGCAGGTGTAGTCCCAGCCGTCGTTCAGGTTGCCGGCGACACCCATAGCGTCGCCGCGGGTGCGCTTGAAGTTGGCGAGGAACTGGCCGTAGTATTTCTTGTTGGCGGAGCGGAGGCTCTGACCGGCCCAGGGGTAGGTCTTGTGCTCGACGATGCGCTCGTCGTAGGTGTTGCCGATCATGCCGAGGGCGGCGAACTCCCACTCAGCCTCTGTCGGGAGGCGGTAGTTGGGGTAGAGGAGGCCGTCGGACTTGCGGATCTGGCGCTCGTCGCCGTTGGGGTTGAGGTCGGTGAAGGAGCCCTTGGTGTCGCCCTGGTAGGCGCCGGCGAGGTAGACGTCGGTCTGGAAGGGGTTGGAGCTGACGTTCTCCTGGTCAAGCTCGAGGATGCCGTATTCGACGAGCAGGAGCTCGTTGAGGCGGTCGGTGCGCCAGACGCAGTAGGCGCTGGCCTGCTCCCAGCTTACGCCCACGACGGGGTAGTCCTGATAGGAGGGGCTGCGGTAGTAGTAGTCCACGAAGGTCTCGCGCCAAGCCAGTTTGTCGCGCCAGGCGGCGGTGTCGGGGACGATGGCTTTCACACGCTCGGGATATTCCTCGCCGTAGGCGCGGTTCATCCAGTATTCGAACTCGCCGTACATGGCGTTGCTGACCTCGGTCTCATCCATGAAGAAGGAGGAGACGGTGACGGTGTGGGCGATGTTGTCCCAGTTGTAGCGGGTGTCTTCGGTGACGTGGCCCATGACGAAGGAGCCGCCCTCGATGAAGACCAGGCCGGGGCCGGCGGGCAGTTCGCTCGGGTCGCCGAGTTCATAGCCGCCCCACTCGGGGTCGTTCAGGTTCCAGCCGGTGCCCCTGGATGTGCCCGAGTTGCTGTGGCACGAAGCCAGAAGGGTCACGGCCGCAATCATCATTGCCGAAATTCTGAATAGTTTCATATCGTTGTATTTTCTATTATATTCCTGTTTGGGTTTATTAACGCACCTGGAGTGCTTTTTGTTTCACCTTTTTCTATATTTAACACTTTAGAAGGAGGGGCAGCGGATGGCTTTCACCTTCTTCTTCTGTTCCGGGACGGGGAAAATGAAGCCGAGCGACACCTCGTGCGAGCCGGCGGTGCTGTTGGCCAGTTTGGAGACGGTGACGTCGTAGCTGTAGCCGACCTTGAAGTGGTCGTGCTGCACGCCGAGCTGGAAGATGAAGGCGTCGACGTTGGCGGTGCCGTGGCGGAACCATACGCCGGCCAGGAAGGGCACCCAGTCGAGGTAGACGCCGTAGTTGAAGTAGTGGAGTCCGCCCTGGTACTGGTAGACGAAGTTCGGGGAGATGATGGGCTGGCCCAGGCCGAGCGAGGACTGGCGGCGCGCTTCTTCGGCCACGTTGATGAGGCCGCCGCCGTGGACGGTGATTTTCATCGGCACGCGGTCTTCGGAATAGAAGGCCACGTTGGGCTGTGTGAGGTGGGAGACGGCCACGCCACCGTACCACATGTCGGAGTAGACGACGGCGCCGAAGTTGAAGTCGGCGGCTATGCGGCTCAGGTTCTCAGGCTGCTGGGCGGCAGTGATGTACGAGAAGCCCATCTCGTTGTCGATCTGGTCAGGGAAACGGAGGTATTCGTCCCACCGGAGGTTGGTGTTCACCAGCGAGACCTGAAGGGCGGCGCTGATGTTAATCTTGCGGGTCAGCTGGAAGTGGAAGGCATACATAGCCCCCACGGTGTTGGTGTTCAGTGCGCCGTGGTCGCCGACGCGGTCGCTCATCACCATGAAGCCAAGTCCGCCATGCAAGTCGTTGAAATACTGGTCGTAGGACGCCGAGATGGTGGTGAAGGCACTCACCAGTCCGGGCCACTGGGCACGGTAGGTAAACGAAAGGCGTGGCGCCACTGCCGTACCGGCGAAGGCGGGGTTGAGATACAGCGGGTTGGCATAGAACTGGGAGAAGCCCACATCCTGAGCACCGGCGGTGCCGGAAGCCAGGAGAAGGATGCCCAGCGCGGTATATTTCAGCTTGGTCTTTAGCTTTGTTCCGATCATGTTATAGGCCTATAATTCAAGCGGCAATATTACGAATATTTTTTTGATTGGATGTTTTTTTGCCTAAATTATTTTCCAATGCACTCTGTATCAAGGTATAATTTTTTATTATCCCTTGCCGCGGGAGTGTTTTTTTCATCGGTCCGAGGGCGCTGTTTCGGCTTTTTGGGCCTTTGGCGCGAGGTTTCGGCGACGGCTGGATTGCCGTCCGCAGCCCCCACCGCCGGCACATTCCGCCCAGCCCGAACTGCCGTCCGACCAGCCATTTCCACACGAGGGGGTAGAGAAGGGGTAGAGAGGGGGTAGAGAGGGGGTAGAGAGGCTCCGACCACGGTGCTGAAAATTAGGGTATTATAAATTACCCTAAAAAAGGGGGGCGAGAATCAAAAAAAAAGTTGTATCTTTGCAGCCTATGAAAAAAGGCCTGACAATACTCGAAATCGCCATAATAGCCTTATTGGCAACCTCATGCAACGGATTTGAGAAATTGCTCAAGAGCAACGATTATGCTGCCAAGTATGCCGCTGCGATGAAATATTACGAGGACAACAGCTACACCAAAGCCATACAGCTGTTCGAGAACCTCACCCTCTCCTACCGTGGCAAGGAGAACGCGGAGAACATAGCGTGGTACTATGCGCAGTCGCTGTACAAGGAGAAGGACTACTACATGGCCGGGTACCAGTTCTCGCGGTTTGCCCGACTGTATCCCTACAGCGAACACCTCGAGGAGGCAGTCTTCCTGGCCGCTTACTGCGCCTACATCGAGTCGCCGTCCTATTCGCTTGACCAGACCACCACGCGCAAGGCCATAGAGCAGTTTGAGATGTTCGCCGAGCGGTGGCCACAAAGCATCCACATGCCGGAAGTGAACCGCTACCTCGACGAGATGCGCGGGAAACTGCTGCGCAAGGACTACGAGATAGCCTACGGATATTACTTCATCGAGGAATACAGTGCTGCATACGAGAGCTTCAAGAACTTCATAAACCTCTACCCCGACGCCCCCATGCGCGAGGACGCCATGTTCTACATGCTCCGCTCCGGCTACCTTTACGCCATCGGGAGCCGCGAGGAGAAGCAGCGCGAGCGGCTGCAGCAGGTCACGGGCGACTTCGACCGCTTCAGCAGCAGCTTCAAGGACTCGAAATACTTAGCCGAGGCACAGGACATTTACACCAAGGCCCGCGCCGCCCTTACGGACCTGGAGAAGAGCGGGAAGTTCTGAGTTTTCAGTCCGAAGCGAGGCGGAACAAGCCTGAAAGGACACACTAAGACCATAGAGACAAAACAGAATACAAAGACATACAACAACAAATCCCATGGAAGAGAAAAAGAAAGTGGTGACGACGACCATCACCCGCAACACGGCCGATTTCAGCCAGATGACCGATAATATCTACGAGACCGTGGCCGTGCTTACCAAACGCGCCAACCAGATTGCCGCCGAGGAGAAGAAAGAGCTGCACAACAAAATCGACGACTTCAAGAGCAACAGCGACGCCCTGGACGAGATGTTCGAGAACCGCGAGCAGATAGAGATTGTGCGCCGTTTCGAGCAGATGCCCAAGCCCACACTCGAAGCCACCGAGGAGTACCTCGAAGGCAACATCTACTACCGCAACCCCGCCAAGGAGGACAATCAGGCCCGCAAACTTGAAGCCCTCGAGGAAGAGGTTATCAAGGAGAACGCTTGAATGTGTTAATGCGTTAGTGCGATAACGCGTCAATAACCTATCAGGATGAAGATTATCGTCGGCATCACAGGGGGCATAGCGGCCTACAAGGCGCCGGAGCTGGTGCGCCTGCTGAAGAAGGCGGGACACGAGGTGCGCTGCGCCGCCACGGGGCACGCGCTGGAGTTCGTCACAAGGGTAACCCTGGAGACGGTCTCCGGGGCGCCGCTTTACAGCGACCTCTTCGCCTCGGGGCGCACGGAGCACATCTCCCTCAAGGACTGGGGCGAGATGCTGGTGGTGGCCCCGGCAACGGCCAACATCATAGGCAAGGTGGCCTCCGGCATAGCCGACGACGCGCTGAGCACGCTGCTGCTGGCCTTCTCCAGCAAGCCCGTGGTCATGGCCCCGGCCATGAACTGCGAGATGTGGGCGCACCCCGCCGTGCAACGCAACGTGGAGACGCTCAAGTCGTGGGGCATCCGCATGGTAGGCCCCGCAGAGGGCGAGCTGGCCTGCGGCGTCAGCGGCGTGGGCCGCATGAGCGAACCGGAAGAGATAGTCAAGAGTGTTGCAACGGTGTTGCAACATACAGGACCACTGGCCGGGCAGCGGTGGCTCGTCACGGCAGGGCCCACCTACGAGCGCATCGACAGTGTGCGCTTCATAGGCAACTACAGCAGCGGCAAGATGGGCTTCGCCCTGGCCGAGGCGCTGGCCGGCGCCGGTGCCGAGGTGGAGCTGGTGACAGGGCCCACAAGCCTCAACATATCAACGAGTCGACGTGTCAACGTCCATCGCGTAGAGAGCGCCCGCGAGATGTACGCCGCCGCCACCGAGGTGTTCCCCAGCTGCCACGGGGCCATCCTTTCGGCCGCCGTGGCCGACTACCGTCCGGCGGAATGCGCCGACCACAAGCTGAAGAAGAACGGCTCCGAGGGCATGACCCTGGAGCTGGTGCAGAACCCCGACATACTGGCCACCCTCGGCGGCATGAAACGCGAGGGGCAGACGCTGGTGGGCTTTGCCCTGGAGACCGACAACGAGGAGGCCAACGCCCAGCGCAAGCTTGAGAAGAAGAACCTCGACTACATAGTCCTCAACTCGCTGCGTGACAAAGGCGCCGGCTTCGGCGTGGACACCAACAAAGTGTACATCATAGGCCGCGACGGCAGCCGCACGGAGAGCCCCCTGCTGAGCAAACAGGAGGTGGCACGCCTGATTATCAATACCGTAACGTCATGAAAAAGCTGTCTATCATAGCTATTATACTGGCTTCGTTGGCTATAGCAGGCGAGGCCTTTATTTTCGCCACCCGCAAGGAGGACAACAGCGACGAGATACTGACCAAGGCCATACGCGCCGGCTACCACATCTACGCGCCGCCGATGCCAGACACGCTCTATTTCTGCGGCGAACGCGTACCGCTCAACCTGTGGTATGTGCGCGAAGGGCTTGACCGCGAGCTGGTGAGCAACATGTACTACCAGAGCAACACGCTCTTCAACATAAAGCGTGCCGCGCGCGTCTTCCCCACCATCGAGCGCATACTGAAGGAAGAGCATGTGCCGCAGGACATAAAGTACCTCTGCGTCATAGAAAGCGGCCTGCAGAACGTCACCTCGCCCGCAGGTGCACAGGGCTACTGGCAGTTCATGAAGTCGACAGGGCAGAAGTACGGTCTGGAGATAAGCGACGAGATAGACATGCGCAACGACCTCGAGGCCTCGACCCGCGCCGCCTGCCGCTACCTCAAGGAGCTGAAGCGCCGCTTCGGGGGCTGGACGGAGGCAGCGGCGGCCTACAACTGCGGCGAGAACGGCTTGGAGAAACGCCTCGCCAACCAGCGGCAGAAGAGCTACTACGAGCTGATGCTCAACCGCGAGACGCAGCGCTACGTGTACCGCATACTGGCCCTGAAACTCATCATGCAGCACCCGCAGGACTACGGCTACACGGTGCGCCGCTGCGACACATACCCCGAGCTGCCCTACGAGGAGGTGACGCTCGACGGACAGAACGTGGACCTCGTGCAGTTCGCCGCAGACAACGGAACGAGCTACAAGATGGTGCGCACCATGAACCCGTGGCTCACCACCGACAAGCTGAAAAACAAAGGCGGCAATAGCTACAAGGTGCGCATACCCACCAAGAAGGGCACGGAATACAACACTATCGTCAAAGGCAAACACGACACTACTGTTATAGAAGGGTTATAGGTTATGGGTTATTGGTTATAGATTAAAGGAAAGACATGGAAGACGACAAGATAAAGATATTGGGCGCCAGGGAGCACAACCTGCAGAATGTGGACCTGGAGATACCGCGAGGCAAGCTGGTGGTCTTCACCGGGCTGAGCGGCAGCGGCAAGTCATCCCTGGCGTTCGACACCATACACGCCGAGGGGCAGCGCCGCTACATGGAGACCTTCTCGGCCTACGCGCGCCACTTCATCGGCAACATGGAGCGGCCCGACGTGGACCTGATAGAGGGTCTCTCGCCGGTCATCGCCATCGAGCAGAAGAGCACCAACAACAACCCGCGCTCCACGGTGGGCACGCTGACCGACACCTACGACCTGCTGCGTCTGCTCTACGCCCGCATCGGCAAGGCCTACAGCATAGAGAGCGGCAAGCCCATGGTGAAGTACAGCGAGGAGAAGATACTGGAGATCATCACCAGCGAGTATGGCAGCCGCGACATCATGGTACTGGCGCCGCTGGTGAAGGGACGCAAGGGCCACTACCGCGAGCTCTTCGAGCAGGTGGCAAAGAAGGGATTTCTGAAGGTGAGAGTGGACGGCGAGGTGAAGGAGATTACATACAAGATGCAGGTGGACCGCTACAAGGTGCACGACATAGAGCTGGTGGTGGACCGGCTGCGCGCCGACCGCAACGCCAGCCGCCTGCGCGAGGCTGTGCAGACGGCCTTCCGACAGGGCAAAGGGGTGCTGATGGTGCTCAACAACGAGGACGGCACGGTGCGCCACTTCAGCCGCATGCTGATGGATCCGGACACGGGACTCTCCTACCCTGAGCCGGAACCCAATACATTCTCGTTCAACTCGCCCTACGGCGCGTGCCCGCACTGCAACGGTCTGGGCGAGGTGGCGCAGATAGACATGCAAAAGCTCATCCCCGACCCCAAGAAGAGTCTGCGCGACGGCGCCATAGAGGTGATGGGCAAGTACTCGCCCACGAACTACGTCTACCGCAAGGTGGAGCTCATGGGGCGCCACTACGGCTTCACGCTCGACACGCCGGTGGCCGAGCTCAGCGACGAGGCCCTGAACGCCATCCTCTACGGCAGCAACCACTTCACCGGCATCGAAGACCCCGAAGACCCGGGCTTCCTCAGCGAGTTTCCCGGCATCGTGACCTACATGTCCAACCTGGCGCTCGACGACGCCTCGTCGAGCCTGCAGAAGTGGGTGGCCTCGTTCATGAACACCGTGCCGTGCCCGGAATGCCACGGCCACAGGCTGAAGCCCGAAAGCCTGGCGTTCCGCATACTGGACAAGAACATCGGCGACCTGGCAGACATGGACCTCCTGGAGCTGCAGGAGTGGCTCGAAGCCCTGGAGCCGCAGCTCGACAAGCGCGACGCCGCCGTGGCCCACGAGGTGCTCAAGGAGGTGCTCAAGCGCCTGTCGTTCCTCAACAACGTGGGCGTGGGCTACCTCTCGATGAACCGCAGTGCCAAGAGCCTCAGCGGCGGCGAGGCGCAGCGCATACGCCTGGCCACGCAAATAGGCTCGCAGCTGACCAACGTGCTCTACATCCTCGACGAGCCGAGCATAGGCCTCCACCAGCGCGACAACCGCCGCCTGATAGACAGTCTGAAGCAGCTGCGCGACCTCGGCAACTCGGTCATCGTCGTCGAGCACGACCGCGACATGATGCTCGCCGCCGACTACCTGGTCGACATCGGCCCCGGCGCCGGCGTGCACGGCGGCAAGGTGCTCTTCGCCGGCGAGGTGACCGACAAAGTGCTGGCGAAGCACAAGCCCAGCATAACGCTCGACTACCTCTCGCGCCGCCGCGACATAGAGCTGCCCAAACGGCGCAGCGTAAAGGGCCGCGAGCATATAATACTGAAGGGCGCCACGGGCAACAACCTCCGCGACGTCGACCTCGACCTGCCGCTGGGCCTCTTCGTCTGCGTCACGGGCGTCTCGGGCTCGGGCAAGAGCACCCTCATCAACGACACCCTGCAGCCCATCCTCAGCCAGCACTTCTACCACTCGCTGCGGGCGCCGCTGCCATACCGTAGCATCGAGGGCATCGACAACATCGACAAGGTCATCCAGATAGACCAAAGCCCCATCGGGCGCACGCCGCGCAGCAACCCCGCTACCTACGCGGGCTTCTTCGACGACATTCGGCGCCTCTTCGCCGAGCTGCCGTCGGCCCGCATCCGCGGCTACAAGCCCGGACGCTTCA
>CAMVAA010000024.1 GCA_947165345.1 uncultured Bacteroidales bacterium | reverse complement strand
TCTCGAGGCCCATGCGGAGGCGGTCGACGTTGGTGACGAAGAGGTCGTCGCCGACTAGCTGGCAGCGGTCGCCGATGGCGTCGGTGTGGAGACGCCAGCCGTCCCAGTCGTCCTCGGCCATGCCGTCTTCGATGCTGATGATGGGGTATTTGGCGACCCAGTCTTTCCAGAAGTCGCTCATCTGCTGCGGGGTGAGCTTCTCGCCGCTGCTCCACTTGAGGTGGTAGACGTTCTCCTCGGGGAGGTAGAACTCGGAGGCGGCGGCGTCGAGGGCGATGTAGACGTCCTCGCCGGGGCGGTAGCCGGCCTTCTCGATGGCCTGGAGGATGCACATGATGGCTTCCTCGTTGCTTCCGAGGTTGGGAGCGAATCCGCCTTCGTCGCCGACGTTGGTGGACATGCCTTTGCTCTTGAGGACGGAGCGGAGGTTGTGGAAGACCTCGGCGCCCATGCGGAGAGCCTCGCTGAAGGAGGGTGCGCCGACGGGCATAATCATGAACTCCTGGAAGTCGATGCTGTTGTCGGCGTGAGAGCCGCCGTTGAGGATGTTCATCATGGGGATGGGGAGGGTGTGTCCGCCGACGCCGCCGAGGTAGCGGTAGAGCTCCTGGCCGGTCTCCTGGGCAGCGGCCTTGGCACTGGCGAGGCTGACGCCGAGGATGGCGTTGGCGCCGAGGCGGGATTTGTTCTCGGTGCCGTCGATTTCGATCATCTTGTCGTCGATGGCTTTCTGCTCGCTGACGAACATGCCCTGCAGCTCTTCGTTGAGGACGGTGTTGACGTTGTTGACGGCGTTGAGCACGCCTTTGCCGAGGAACTGGCTCTTGTCGCCGTCGCGGAGTTCGCAGGCTTCATGGACGCCGGTGGAGGCGCCACTCGGCACGGCGGCGCGACCCATGGCGCCCTGGTCGGTATAGACGTCGACTTCTACTGTGGGATTGCCGCGACTGTCGAGAATCTGACGGCCCTTGATTCCTATAATTTGACTCATAGTTCTTTGTTTGTTAATGTGTTATTATTAATATATGTATTATATACAAGAGTGCAAATATACGAAATAATTTGGAATTGGAGGGTTAAGGGTTAAGGTTTACGGTTTAAGGTTTAAGGTTTAAGGTTTAGGGTTTACGGTTTAAGGTTTACGGTTTATGGGTTATGGGTTATGGGGGGGGGGGGGGGGGGGGGGGGGGGGGGGGGGGGGGGGGGGGGGGGGGGGAGCTGATGCGGAGGCGCACGTGGTGGACCTTGCGGGCGCGGCGAGGGGCGAGGCTGTAGAGGAGACGTCGGCTGTCGGTGTAGATGTTGGAGGGCGGGTTCTGGAGTTCGAGGCGTTGCCAGGTGCTCCAGCGTCGGCCGTCGATGCTCCACTGCGCCTCGATGTCGAGGGGCCGCATGACCCAGTCGGAGGGGCTGTGGCAAGCGCCGACGGTGATGGCGCCGAGGTCGGCGAAGGTGTCGAGGGTGAGAGAGAGGAGGAGGGTGTCGACGTTGGACCAGCCGGCCCAGCCGTGCTGCCAGTCGCCGCTGACGGCGCGGCGGTTGTCTGAGAGCAGCTGCGGGAAGTCCTTCCCGTAGGGCGCCGACGGCTGGACGGAGGCGGTAATGGCTTTGACGGGCAGAAGGCTGGCCTCGTCGGCTGGCAGCGGCTGCTGCAGGTCGGGATGCGGGCCGAAGGGCTCGACGGAGGGGTCGGAGCCTGTGGGGTCGAAGATGAAGCGGTAGGTGTAGCTGCTGTCGCCGCTGATGATGTAGGGGTCGGCCACGGCGGGTCCGCAGGTGGCGGTGCCGAGGCCGGCAGCGCGGTGGTCTACGGTGACGGTGAAGAACGGGTCGGGCAGGCCCACTTGGTTCCAGCGGCGGGCGGCGGTGAGGGTGCTGTCGGACCAGCGGCGCACGCTGAATCCCAGGGGCGGCTGCTCCTGAGGACTGACGACCGTCAGACGGCAGCCATCGCCCGCGAAGCGCACCCAGCGTGCCTCGCGGCGCCCCTGCTCCTGCGGCACCACATACTGAGGCTCGGCGAGCTCGGCGAGCGTCTTGTACCACTGCCCGACGCACTGCGCGCTGCGGCGGTCGGGATAGGTCTCGCGGATGTTGCCGTAGAAGGAGGCCGAGGCGAAAGCCGCCGTGTCAAGACCCAGCTGCAGGCCCAGCACCGGCAGGGTGCTGAAATGGCCTCCGGGCACTACCTGGTAGCTCATCTGGAGCTGTCCGGCCGGGTTGGCTTGCAGGATTTGTTTGATGCGCAGGGAGGCGCCGTCGGGTGTGCTGAGGCGCAGGAGCATGGAGAGGTTGAATTCGCCCTCGGCATCGCGGCTTTCCGCCCACGTGGCCCAGTCCAGGCACTCGGCCTGGAGCCTGTCGAGCCCCTGCCAGGCGCGCGCTCCGCGCGGGTCGACGAGGTCGTTGTCGGTTGGTGGGCGCCAGAAATGCCAGCGCAGCGGCGCCGAGAGGAGTTGGCGCCCACGGTAGCTGTAGGAGGTTATGGCGCCGTCGGCAAGGCTGACGACGAGCGAAAACACGTTGTTCTCTATTCGGACGGAGTGTTTGTCGGCTGAGTGACGGATGTCGTAGTCGAGCGTGCAGCGCTTCACGGTAGCCTTCGCGGCCGGCACCACGGCGTTGGAGCGGCCGCGGGTGTAGACGGCCTCGACCTCGGCGGCGTGTGGGTGCGGTGTGCGGTCGGCGGCGAGGATGCCGTTGGCGCAGAAGTTGTCGTCGTCGTCGATGCCGGGCAAGTCGCCCAGGTCGCCGCCGGCGGCCCAGGAAAATTGAGAATTGAGAGTTGAAAATTGAGAATTCTGTTCAGCGGCAGTTGGGTTTTCCAGTTTCAAATTCCCGTTTTCCAACGGGAAGGCCTGGTCTATCCAGTCCCACACGAAGCCGCCCTGGAGCTGGGGGTAGCGGTCGATGGTGTCCCAGTAGTCCTGCAGACCGCCCATGGAGTTGCCCATGGCGTGGCAGTATTCGGCGATGATGTAGGGGCGTCGGTTCTGGGAGTTGCGGGCGTACTGTGAGATGAAGTCGACGGAGGGGTACATGACGGCCACGATGTCGGTGTTCCAGTCGAGCTCGGCGCGTTCGTAGACCACGGGGCGTGTGTTGTCCTTGCCTTTGAGGAAGCGGTAGGCCTCTTCGAAGCAGTAGCCGTTGCCGCACTCGTTGCCGAGGCTCCAGGCGATGACGGAGGGGTGGTTGCGGTCGCGCTTGTACATATTGTAGATGCGGTCGAGGATGGGGTTGAGCCAGTCTGGGTTCTTGGCGAGGGAGTGTTCGCCGTAGCCCTGGGCGTGGCTTTCGACGTTGGCCTCGTCCCAGAGGTAGATGCCGGCGGAGTCGCAGAGGTCGTACCAGAGTTCGTCGTTGGGGTAGTGGGAGGTGCGGACGGCGTTGATGCCGAGTTCTTTCATGAGTGCGATGTCGCGCCGCATCTCGTCGGGTGTGATGTAGTGTCCGCCGATGATGGAGTGCTCGTGGCGGTTCACGCCGCGGATTTCCATGGGGCGGCCGTTGAGGCGGAGGAGGCCGTTGTGGATGTCCACGTGGCGGAAGCCTATGCGCTTGGAGATGCGCTCGGTTTCGCGGCCGGAGGCGTCGCGGAGGGTTACGACAAGGTTGTAGAGCGCCGGAGTGCTGTCCGACCAGGGTTGTATGCTGGCATAGGTTGATTGGTGCATGGCGAACCAGTCGCCTTTGCTGAGTTTTACGCCGTGCCCGATGCCGTCCACGGCTGTGCCGTCGAGATTATACAAGGCGAAGGTCACAGAGCCGTCTTGCACGTTGCGGTTGAGGTCCACCATGACGTCGAGCCGGCCGGTGCGCCAGTCGGCGGTGTCGAGGTCGGCCACTATCTTCAGGTCGGTGATGTAGGTTTGCGGCACGGAGTAGAGGATGACGTCGCGAGTGATGCCGCTCATGCGCCACATGTCCTGGCACTCGAGGTAGGAGCCGTCGCACCAGCGGATGACCTTCACTTTGAGGTCGTTCTGGCCGTCGCGGAGGTAGCGTGTGATGTCCCATTCGGCCGGGGTTTTGGAGTCCTGGCTGTAGCCCACCTCGCGGCCGTTGATGTAGAGGTAGATAGCCGACTTGACGGCGCCGAACTTGATGATGGTGCGTCGCCCGTGCCAGTCGTCGGGGAGGGAGAAGGAGCGGGCGTAGACGCCGGTGGGGTTGTGGTCGGTGGGAGCGAAGGGCGGATTGCTGGCAAACTCGTTCTTCATGTTGACGTAGACGGGCACGCCGAAGCCCTGCAGCTCGATGTTGCCTGGCACGCGGATGGAGTCCCAGCGGGCAGGGGAGAGGGTGGCGGAGGCGGGGTTGTCGAAGTAGGCGAAACGCCAGGTGCCGTTGAGGCAGAGGCGCCAGCGGTCGCCGTCGGGGATGATGCGGTCGTGGGGCTGCATCTTGTTGAGGCGATAGACGCCGAGGTTGTTCCAATAGGGCTGCGCCGAGACCGTGCAGCAGGCTGCGAAAAGCAGTAAGAGGATGGTTGTCTTTCTCATAACTTTGCGGATGCAAAGTTACGACTTTTTTGCCAATCGGGGCCTTTTTTGTGCGACATTCTTGCGCGGAGGGCGGAGGGGGAGTGGTCAGCGGTGCTGGCAGTGGCATCCGGGCTTGCCGGAGTGGGGGCATTGGCGGCAGTTGCAGCCGCCGCGGCTGCGCAGGGTGCGCACCAGGCGCCAAACGGCCCAGCCGACGGCGGCCGTCACGATGACTATGGTGATGATGGTTTGAGTCATGTTTTTTGTTCCTTTTTTTTGACATCCCCGGGGGGCGGTTTGGGGGTAGAGGGGGGGTAGAGTAGGGGTAGAGAGGGGGTAGAGAGGGTGGGAGGGTGACGGCCGGTCGGGAGGGGGCGGATGTGACTATTAGATTAGCAGGCTTCCTAATTGGAAGAAGAGGGTGGAGACAATCCAAGCCAGACCGATGGTGTAGACGACCGTGAAGAGGGCCCACTTCCACTTGCCGCTTTCGTTCTTTATGGCCACGATGGTGGAGACGCAGGGCATGTAGAGCAGGATGAATAGCAGCATGGAGGCGGCGGAGAGAGGCGTCATGTTGTCGCGAATGAGCTGCGAGATGCGCAGTTCGTTGTCCTCGCTCTCGAAGTCCTCCTCGAGCATGGCTGCCTCGCTGTCGGAAGTGGCGTAGACGACGGCCATGGTGGAGGCGACGACCTCCTTGGCGCCGACGCCGGCGAGGAGAGAGACGCTCTGTCGCCAGTCGAAGCCGCAGGGCCGCATGACGGGCTCGATGGCCTTGCCGATACGTGCCATGTAGGAGTTTTCGGCCTGGGCTATACGGTTTTCGTTGGTGGGATAGAAGCTCAGGGCCCAGACGATGATGGAGGCGCCGAGGATGATGGTGCCCATCTTCTTGAGGTATTCTTTGCCTTTCTCCCAAGTGTGTCGCAGGACTGCCTTGGCGGTGGGCATGCGGTAGGGGGGGAGTTCCATGACGAAGGGAAGGCTTTCGCCGCGGACGAAGAAGCGGCTGAAGAGCTTGGCCATAAGCACCGCCATCACCATGCCGAGCAGGTAGAGGCCGGTGAGGACAATGGCGGCGTGGCGGCTGAAGAAGGCGCTGACGAGGATGACGTAGACCGGTATGCGTGCCGAGCATGACATCATGGGAATGACGAGCATGGTGAGCAGCCGCGACTTGCGGTCCTCGATGGTGCGGGTGGCCATGATGGCGGGGACATTGCAGCCGAAGCCCATAATCATAGGGATGAAGCTCTTGCCGTGGAGGCCCATACGATGCATGAGCTTGTCCATGATGAAAGCCGCACGGGCCATGTAGCCGCTATCTTCCATGAAGGAGATGAAGAGGTAGAGGATGAGGATGTTGGGCAGGAAGACGATGACGGAGCCCACGCCGGCGATGACGCCGTCGGCCAGCAGCGAGCGCAGTGGGCCGTCGGCCATGTTGTCGCGCACAAGGTCGCCCAGCCAGCCGAAGAGTGCGTCGATCCAGTCCATGGGATACTGGCCCAAGGCGAAGGTGCACCAGAAGGTGATGAACATGACGATGAGGAAAACGGGGTATCCCAGCCAGCGGTTGGTTACAATGGCGTCTATCTTGTCGGTGAGGGCGTGCAGGGTGCTTTTTTCGTTTTTCTGGTAGCACTCGGCCAGGGCACCGCGCACGAAGGCGTACTTTGCGTCGGTGATGGCGCTTTCGATGTCCTGATGTACGTGCCTGTCGCCACCGTGTGCGCGTTGTATGTGCTCGGCGTCGTCTACGGAATGGGAGGTCTGCCTCATAAAGTCGGCCGCAATGGCGTCGCGCATCTTCAGCACGCTTCCGTCGCTGTCGTGTTCGGCGACGTATTGCTCCATCTGGCGGTCGTTTTCAAGCAGTTTGATGGCCAGGAATCGGGTGGAGAGGGAGTCGGAGAAGCCGTGTTCGTAGAGTTCGGTGCGCAGCCGTTTGATGGATGGCTCCAGAGTGTGGCCGTGGTTTATGTGTATGTGCCGGCTCTTGGTGTCGCGCCCTTCGAAGACCTCTATTATCTTGTCGAAGAGCGAGCCTATGCCCTTGCCGTTGCGGCCTGTGGTTGGCACGATGGGCATGCCGAGCAGAGTGGAGAGCTGGTCTATGTCGAGGCGGTCGCCGCTCTTCTGCAGTTCGTCGTACATGTTCAGCGCCATCACCATGGTGATGTCCATGTCTATGAGCTGGGTTGTAAGGTAGAGGTTGCGCTCGAGGTTAGAGCCGTCGACGACGTTGAGGATGATGTCGGGGTTTTTCTCGAGGATGTGCTTGCGGACATACAGTTCCTCGGGCGAGTAGGCGCTGAGAGAGTAGGTGCCGGGCAGGTCGACAAGGTTGAAAGTGTAGCCGCCGTATTCGAAGGTTCCCACCTTTTCGTCAACGGTGACACCGCTGTAGTTGCCCACCCGCTCGTGAGCATGGGCGGCGATGTTGAAGATGCTGGTCTTGCCGCAGTTGGGGTTGCCCACCAGAGCCACATTGATGGTTTTGGAGTGAGACTCTACGATGTGCTGGAGGGAGGTCTCGTTGGCGTCGAGGGTACGGTAGTCGTCATGGTTGACGATTTCGAGTTCCGCTTCCTCGGGGGTGACAATTTCCACCCGTTCGGCATCGCTGCGGCGCAACGACACCTCGAAGTTCATTATACGGTATTTTATGGGGTCTTTCAAAGGGGCGTTGAGGATGGCGGTCACCTCGACACCTTTTATGAAACCCATCTCGATGATGCGTTTGCGAAAAGCGCCGTGGCCAGCCACACGTACCACCACGCCGCTCTCACCGGTCTGTAATTCAGATAGTAGCATGAGTATGCGGTTTATGTTTGCAGTCTGCAAAATTAACAAAAATATGATTACTGCGTATTCACTAAAAGTGGTGAATATGGCAATAGATGGATTGGGTTAACGTTTATTAACAGAAATGTGTTATAAAATGTGAAGTAAAAGTGGTATCTTTGCAAAAGAATTCCGGCACGGGTAGAGTTCTGTGGTGGAAGAGAAAAACCTGAAAAAGAAAATGATAGGAATAATCGGTAGTGGCAGTTGGGCCACTGCGATAGCAAAAATATTACTCGAAGAAGGGGACCAGAAGGTCGCATGGTGGGTGAGAAGCGAAGATGTGTGTGAAGGGTTGCGCCGAGGAGGACGCAATGTACGGCACTTGGGCGAGGTGTTGTTTGACCCGGCCCGACTGATAGTCGACACTGACTTGACAAAGGTGGTGTCAATGTGTGACACGCTCTTTTTGGCCATTCCGTCGGCATATTTGTCGGGGGTTATGTCGCAGTTGTCGCCTGAAGTGTTGAAAGGCCGACGTTTCGTGTCGTTGATTAAAGGGTCTCTGCCTGAAAAGATTCAGAGTGTGTCGATGTATCTGAAGGAGGACCTCGGGGTGGACCATGATAAAATTTGTGTGGTTAGCGGCCCGAGCCATGCTGAGGAAGTCGCCAAGGAAATGCCAACATTCCTGACCATCGCGTCGCATTGTCCGCAACTGGCGCTCGACGTGGAGCAGATGCTCCATTGCAGTTATATCTATACGTCACACACCACTGACATAGAAGGAGTGGAGCGCAGTGGGTTGGCCAAGAATGTCTATGCCATAGCGGCTGGCCTGTGTCAAGGGCTTGGCTATGGCGATAACATGAATGCCGTGCTTACCGCAGCTGCCTTCCGCGAGATGTCGTCATTGGTACAGATCAATTTGCCATGTGAGAAACGGGATCTCACGCAGCCTTGCTATCTGGGCGACTTGATGGTCACCTGCTGGTCGCAGCACAGCCGCAACCGAGCCTTGGGCGTGGCTGTGGCACTTGGGAAGACGGTGCAGGAGGCATTTGACAACATGGGGACTGTGGCCGAGGGTTACTACTCGGTGCGTAACATACACCTGTTGGCTGCCAAGATGGAAATAGAGACACCACCTATTGCCGAGTCGGTATACAGGGTGCTCTACGAACATGCCGACCCGCGCACCGAGATGCAATATATGATAGACCATGTTTTCTGAATTCGACGACATACGCCCTTACTACGACAGCGAGGTGCCGGAGGCTATGGGGAAAATAGCCGAATGGGACCTCTTTCCGCAGGTCGTACGCTTCATATATCCTGACATGGATACCGCCGAGGCACGGCGTCGACTGCTAGCCGTCACTACGGTGCGTGAGTTCCAGTCGACATTTATGGTTGACGCTATCAAACGCATTGTCTCAGAGACTACTGACGGATTTACATACGAAGGTTTGAATAACCTGCGCCGTGGGGTGCCCTACCTTTTCGTGAGCAACCATCGCGACATCACCCTCGACGCTTTCCTGTTGCAATATGTATTGCACGAGCACCGTGGCGAGACATCTCATATAGTCTTCGGACAGAATCTTCTGGCTATGCCTATTATAGAGGTTCTCTTCCGCTGCAACAAACTTATAAGAATGGAGCGTGGCGGGTCGCCGAGGGCGTTCTACAAGAGTCTGCAACACCTGTCGACATACCTGAACCGTCTTGTGACTGAGGAACGCCAGTCGGTGTGGATAGCTCAAAAGAACGGCCGCGCCAAGGATGGTGTGGACACTACGGCTCCGGCAATAGTGAAGATGCTGGCGCTCGGTGGGGAGGGTGACCCCCTGACGGTCCTTGAGAGGCTCCACATTGTACCTATGAGTATCAGCTATGAGTGGGACCCGTGTGACACGATGAAGGCCACCGAGCTGTATCTCAGTCGTGGTGGCGAGTACCACAAGGCAGCGGGCGAGGATTTGCGAAGCGTGGTGACGGGAATTATGGGACCCAAGGGCAAGATACACCTTGAGATAGGGCGTCCGCTGTCGCGTCGTGACTTGCAGCCCGCCGAGGGCAAAGACCTCTTCGAGCATGTGGCCGAAGTGCTCGACCGCCGCATACTGGACGGTTACCGCCTGATGCCGACCAACTATGCAGCATGCAGTATGCTGGGGTCGCGCACAGCGTCTGGCCGTTTTACACAGCGTACCGTGAATGCCCTTAAGGCACGTGCCGAGTTGCTGCCGGAGGCCGATATGCGACGTCTGCTCCTCGAGGCCTATGCAGCGCCGGTTCTCAGGTCGCGCTGAAGAAGGCCCGGTCGAAGCCGAGAAGGTATACTTTTGCCGTGGCGCGTGTGAAGGCGGTGTAGAGCCACCGCAGATACTCGCGGTCGAGTGGCATGTTGGGAGGAAGAAATCCTTGGTCTATGATTACGGTATGCCATTGCCCGCCTTGGGTTTTATGGCAGGTTAGAGCATAGGCAAACTTGACCTGTAGGGCATTGTAGTATGGATTTTGGCGCATCTCGCGCAGACGGTCGGCCTTGTTGGGGATGTCGATGTAGTCTTCCATCACAGCGTTATATAGGCGGGACTGCTCGTCGGAGGTGAGGGCCGGCGACTCGCTGACGAGGGTCGAAAGCATAAGCTTGCAATCGTGTATGGGCTCGTCGGGGTAGTCGACAAAACGCAGGCTGGCGTCGGCGAAGCGGAAGCCATAAACTTCCTGTACGTTGCGAACGGCGAGAACCTCTACGATATCGCCGTTGGCGACAAAGCCTATGTCGCTGTCGCGGTCCATCCAGTAGTAGTTGTTCTTCACCACCATCAGGAAGTCGCCGGCGTTGACTTCCTCTTCGCGGTAGAGGACGCTGGCACGGACGCCTTGGTTGAAGAGGTTGGCCCGCTTGTTGCTGCGTGTGATGACGACGACGTCCTCGAGTGCAGCCCCGTCGTATTCGCGGTACAGGGTCTCCTGCAGGTCGGCTCCATTTAGGTTCACAACGTCGTCGGAGACGGAGAAGAGGGGTTGTTGGGCTTCGTCGCCGTCGGTCATGTCGGCGATTTGGTTTCTTAAAGCTGTGGCGTTGGCGAGGATGCCCGAGAAACTTTGTTGCCGCACCACCTCGGTAAGTTCCTGAGTGCTGACGTCGAGGTCGAAGGCGGCCCTCAGATAGTGCTCGTCGAGGGCAGGGCTTTCGCTTTGTCCGACGGGTGGCAGCTGTGCGCTGTCGCCGATGAGCATGAGGCGGCAGTGGTTGCCGCTGTAGACGTAGTCAATGAGGTCTTCGAGCAGGCTTTGCCGAGTGGCGGTGGGCTCGAGACCAATCATAGACGCTTCATCGACGATGAATAATGTGTAACTGTGCTTGTTGACGGCGCGCACGGTGCGAACCGCCCCCGATGCGTCGGTGGCGGTCATATATATCTTTTTATGTATTGTATAGGCTGGGCGGTGGCTATATCCGGCGAGCACCTTGGCGGCACGTCCCGTGGGCGCCAGCAGGAGCGAACTGACACGCAGCTGGGGGAGGGTCTGTATGAGGGCTGAGACGAGGCTCGTCTTGCCGGTACCGGCATAGCCGCGAAGGAGCATGGCCGACCGCGGGTCGGAGTCGAAAAGGAAGCGTGCCATGAGGGCACAAGCATCCCGCTGCCCGTCGGTTGGAGTGTGCGGGAAGCGGGATAATATGAGCTTAGTGACTGTCTGCTCTACGCTTGGCGTAGCCACGGTCTTATTCTGCAACGGGGGTGGCAGCGGGGGCGGTGGCCGGCTGCTGCTGGACCGGACTGAGGTCGCCCATGTTGGTAACCTCGGTCTTCATCGGGTCGGCGCTGGCGGAGTGGAGCGACGAGATGGACACGGTGGCGGCCAGGCAGAGAAAGACCAGGATGCCAGCGAGCCACCACGTGGCTTTCTCGATGAAGTCGGCCGACTGACGAGCTCCGAGAACCTGTGTCGGAGCGGCAAAGTTGGCAGCCAGTCCGCCGCCTTTCGAGTTCTGTACCAGTACGACCAGTGCGAGAAGCACGCAGACGATGAGAATCAGGATGACGATAAATGTGTACATTGTTCTTTAACTGTGTGGTTATTTATTGTTTATTCTGTTTTGCAGTTCTTTGATACGGGGTGCAAAAATACTATTTTTTTCGGGATTGGCAGCCAAAAGTTTGCGATAAATGTCGGCGGCCTTGTCGTATTTGCCTTGTTTTTCCAGTATAATGGCCAGTGTCTCAGATGCTAATGACTCGTCGGCACGTAAGCTCTTTTTGTCGTCGTCGTGAGGCGTCGGTAACTCTGCGCGGACCCGTTCCATGGCTTCGGCAGGTCCGTCTTTCAGAAAATTGGAGAGTATCACGCTTTTTGGCGCCGTCTTGAACGAAACCTCTTGAAAGGTATTTATCTCGTTCAGTATGTCGACTTGGCTCTCGTCGGCCGGATTGTCGGGGGTACGGGCGGCGGCAAGCAAGGTTTCGAGATTACGGCTGTCGCACATAGCCAGCGAGGTGGCACGGCGCTGGGCGGGGGTGTCGAACCCGTGGGCGTGGTCGGCCAAGAGGGCCAATGTGGATACTGCCGACGAGTATGGGTACTTGGCCATCATGGCACGCAGCCAACCCCGTTCCTGCGGGCTGAACTGTTGTGGGGCGCCTACCTTTGCCGCAAATTGTTTCTTGTCCATTTTTTTGTTGTCTCTGTTGTCTCCGCGGACCGGTGGTCGTGGCTCACCACGTGGGTCCGAATTAACTATTTTTTTGTTCCAAAATTGGAAATGCAAATGTACAAATATTTTTTCAAACAGAGGAAAAAGAATTTATTTCCCTAAGTTAATATGTTGAATGTTAGTGATGTGACGGTGTGAAAGTTTTTGGGATTGTATTTTTTTATCAACAATTGAAAAAAAATGTGTACTTTTGCAAACTCAAATTTGACGAAAAAAGTAACAAAATATAGCCTAAAATGAAGAGAACATTCCAACCCTCGCTGAGAAAAAGAGCCAACAAGCACGGTTTCCGCAAGAGAATGTCTACCGCCAATGGTAGAAAAGTGCTGGCCGCCCGTCGCCGCAAAGGCAGAAAAAGACTGACCGTCTCCGACGAACGCTAACAGTCAAAAGTAAACACAGACAGGCAGAGACCAAGAGCGGATGCATCGACACAGAGATGTATCCGCTTTTTTGCTTTAACGGAAATCAATTACAGGTATGGGAAGACGCAATCGTGAGCTGCCGCTGCTCGAGCAGGTGGAGATACTGGACGCGGGGGCCGAAGGGATGGCGGTGGCCAAAGTGGATGGCCTCGTGGTGTTCGTGCCTTATGTCGTCCCGGGCGACGTGGTGGACATACAGCTCCGCAAGAAGAAAAAGAACTATGCCGAGGGGCGAGCCGTCAGGCTCCATCGTCCGTCGCCGCTCCGGGTAGAGCCCGCGTGCCCCCATTTCGGGGTGTGCGGCGGATGCAAGTGGCAGACCATGAAGTACGAGGCTCAGCTGGAGGCCAAGCAGCGCCAGGTGCGCGACAACCTTGAGCGCCTCGGTGGTGTCGACTGCTCACACATGAACCCCATCTGTGGCTCGGACAACATCTATTACTACAGGAACAAACTGGAGTTCACCTTCTCGAACCGGATGTGGCATACCGAGGCGTCGGAGCGTACGGACGACGAGTGGGGCGCCCTGGGGTTCCATATTCCCCAGATGTTCGACAAGGTCCTCCCGATTGAACACTGTGCCCTGCAGGCCGAGCCTTCGAATGCCATACGGTTGGCCGTGCGCGACTATGCCGTTGCCCACGGGCTTGAGCCTTACGACATACGGAACCATACGGGTTTCCTTCGCAACCTTGTGTTGAGGTGTACCACTGAGGGCCGCTGGATGGTCATCGTCATAGTGGCTGCCGACGACCGGCAGCGCCTCTTCCCGCTGCTCGACATGCTGCGCGACACCTTCCCGCAGATATCTTCGCTGCAGTATGTCGTCAACAGCAAGATGAACGACTCGTATGCCGACCAGGAGGTTGTGACCTACTATGGCGACGACCATATCGAGGAGGTCATGGCCGGCTATCGCGGCAGCCGCGACCTTCGCTTCATCGTCAACCCCAAGTCTTTCTACCAGACCAATGCGCCCCAAGCCCAGCGTCTCTACAGCTTTGTGGCCGACTATGCCGACCTCAAGCCGACGGACACGCTCTACGACCTCTATACCGGCACCGGGACTATAGCCCTCTTCCTTGCCTCGCAGGCGGCCAAGGTGGTGGGAATCGAGTATGTCGAGGAGGCCATAGCCGACGCCCGTGTCAACGCTGAACGGAACGGAGTCGGCAATGCCGTCTTCTATGCCGGCGACATGGCCAAGGTGCTCACTCCCGAGTTCATCGCTGCCAATGGACAGCCAGATGTGGTCGTCACCGACCCCCCGCGTGCCGGCATGCACGAGCACGTGGTGCAGCAGCTTCTGGAGACGGCGCCGCGCAAGATAGTCTATGTCAGCTGCAACCCCGCCACACAGGCGCGCGACCTGCACCTTCTCGCGTCGCGCTATGACGTCGGGCGGATACAGTCCGTGGACATGTTCCCGCACACCCAACACGTGGAGAATGTGGTCGAGTTGTTGCTTGCCCGCTGAGAAACGAGGGCCGCGGCCAAAGCGTTAAATAATCGGAAATAATGCTGATTTTTTAGCAAAAAAGGCACTAATCAAAAAAAAAGTATTATCTTTGCACATTGTTCACGTGAGGGGAAAAAGAAGCGCCGAGGGCGCAACGGGTTAGGGGACAATGCAATAAAAAAGATAATAATAAATAATAAATACAAACTGAACAAGATGAAAAAGGTATTATCAAGTCTACTTTTGGCTTTAGTATGCTTGCCTATGGCTATCGGCCAGTCGACCGCTGCCAGCCCTATCAAGACCATCGAGGAGACCTCCTGTGGTTCGTTCACCTGGATCAACGGCCAGACCTACACCACCGACACCGTGGCGGCTTACACTGTTGGGGACACGATCTATGTTCTTCAGCTCACCATCACCGAGGGTGTTGTGGACACCGCCCGCGCTCATAGGCTGACGGGTCGCTGCAGCGCCACGTTCAGAGGCCAGGTCTACGAGGAGAGCGGCGTCATCATAGACACCATCCCGTTCGGCAATGGATGCGACAGCATTGTGAAGCTCGACATCCGTCTGGCCGACCCCCTCTACGACACCACGTATTCGGTCAAGGCTTGCGACTACTATGTGCTGCCTTGGAAGAACGCTGAGAACAAGCATGACACTATCAAGACCATCGGTTCGCGAGTGGTGTCCAATTTAGACACCGTAGGAGGCTGCATTTACACTACCACCATCAACCTCACCGTCAACCGCAGCGACACCAACCGTGCCCTGGCTGTGGTGGAGGATGTCACTGGCGGCTGCTACTACAAGTTCGGCGACTCCATCATCACCGACTCCAACAGGGTACACTACCGCAATGTGAAGAGCGTTCTGAAGCAGTGCGACAGCACCATCGCCATCCGCGTGGTTGCGTACAACCACACTCAGTTCGACACGCTCAACTACGTCAGCTGCGACACCAGCTACAAGTGGAACCGCACCAACGTCATCTACTACGAGGACGTCAATGTTGACACCATGTACTACGACAGCGTCAGCCGCTGCAGCACGACCTACACACTCAACCTGACCTTCGAGACGGAGCGCCACGATACGGTGGTGGCCACGGCCTGCGGCGGATACACCTACCGCTTTGTGCAGAAGGCTCCCAACGGCTCGAACCAGGCTATCCAGGAGGCCACCGTCACCGAGAGCGGTATTGTGGATCACCACACCGACGGCACCCTCCTCTTCGAGAAGACCAACAAGGGATGCAAGACCTACCATGTCATCGATCTCACCGTGATGCAGCCCGAGCAGCGCGTGAGCGACTCCATCCATGTCATAGACGCCTGCTACAGGAGCACCAATGCCCGTGAGCGCCGCTTCACCTTCGACGGCGAGACCTTCGGACCCTTCAGCGCGAGCCTCGACCACGACAGCGTGATTGTGCACCGCGAGCGTGGCGGCAATGCCAACAAGTATAACGAGAAGAAGTGCTACGACACCACGATGACCCTCCGTGTGACCATCCGTCAGAGCACCTACCTCGAGAAGCGCGTCTCGGCCTGCGACTCGTATGTCTGGACCGAGTTCAACCCCAACAAGGTCTACACGGAGTCGACCGGCAGCGCCGGCGTCGAGGAGAAGATTTACGACACCATCATCAGCGCCAAGGACTCGGTGAAGATCTACAACGAGGACAGCAGCGCCTTCGAATGGCAGATCACGAAGTACGACACCTCGCGTGTTGCCAAGCTGAACGTGCAGGGCTGCGACTCTGTGGGCAAGCTCTACCTCACCATCAACAAGAGCCCCAATGTCACCATCGAGGGCGACTGGATGCTTGAGCCCGGCAAGAGCACCCTGCTGCGTGCTAAGAGCGACCAGGAGAACATGAAGTACCAGTGGTACAAGAACGGAGTGGCCGTGTCCGGCAACGAGGGCAAGGCGGACTCGCTCCTTGTGGAGTCCGACGCCGACGCGACGGAGGGCCAGAACATAGACATCATGCTTGTGGGCCGCAAGGACTACAGCGGCAACAACACCTGCTACGACAGCAGCTGGGTCACGGTGACGTCGGCCTATGTGGGCATCGACGATGCTGAGGCCGTGGCCGTGGCCGTCTATCCCAACCCCGCCGCACGTCTGCTCAGCGTGAGCAGCAGCGAGCCCATCAGCCGCATAGTCCTCTACAACGCTCTGGGCCAGCAGGTGCTGGAGAGCGATGAGGAGGCCAGCAAAGTGCAGCTCGACCTCAGCGCGCTGCCCGCCGGAGTCTACACCATGCGTGTCGCCACGGCCGCCGGCGAGACCACCCGCAAACTAATAGTGCGCAAGTAAATGACATCATACGTCAAACATAGAGGCGTCCGGTGCCCCGGCATCGGACGCTTTTTTCTTGTCCTGGCGGCGGGGGGTGCGCTATTTGCGTGCCGTCCGGCGGAGCGTCCGATGGCCATAGACGGCAGGGCGCAGGGGACGACATACGCCATACGCTACTACGACCCGCAGAGGCGCGACCTGAGGGGGCAGGTGGACTCGCTGCTTGCCGCCTTCGACCAGTCGGCGTCGCTGTGGGTGGACAGTTCGCTGCTGCGGCGTCTCAACGCGGGGCAGACCGACAGCCTCGACGCCGTGCTGGCGTTCCTGGTGGAGCGGTCGTGCGAGATGACGGCCTACACGGACGGTGCGTTCGACCCGCGGGTGGGGCGGCTGGTGCAGATGTGGGGCTTCAGCTTCCGCCAGCGGACAGAGCCTGACAGCGCCATGCTGGTGGACCTGCTGCGCGCGTCGCGCGGGAGGGTGTGGTGCGAGGGCGGCAGGTATCGCCGCCAGTACGACGACACGGAGCTTGACTTCAACGCCATAGCACAGGGCTACGCTTCGGACCTCGTGGCGCGGCTGATGGACAGCTGCGGCATAGAGTCCTACCTGATAGACATAGGAGGGGAGGTGATAGCGCGAGGGCGGAAGGCCGACGGCACGCCGTGGCGCGTGGGCATAGAGCGTCCATCGGCGGACAGCGTGAGCGCGCCGGTGGTGGAGACGGCCATACCGCTCGAGGACCGCGCGGTGGTCACCTCGGGGAGCTACCGGAAGTACTACGAGAAGGACGGCGTGCGCTATTCGCACACGGTGGATCCGGCCACGGGGCGCCCGGTGCAGCATTCGCTGCTCAGCGTGTCGGTGGTGGACGACGAGTGCTGGAGGGCCGACGCGATGGCGACGGCCTACATGGTGATGGGCCTGGACAGCGCGCTGAGTTTCATAGAGCACCACCCCGGAGGTCCGGGCACGGAGGCGGTACTGTTCATATACGACGACGGGGGGGTGCTGCGCAGCCACGCGACCCCGGAGTTCGAGGCATTGCAAACACAAAAAAGACTATAGATATGAAATCCATGACAGGTTACGCCAAGGTGCAGGCCACCGTTGGCGAGAGACGAGTAAGCATCGAGATAAAGACCCTCAACAGCAAGCAGCTGGACCTCATCGTGAAGCTTCCGGCGGCCTACCGTAGCCGGGAGCTGGAGGTGCGTGCGCTGCTGGGCGCCCTGGACCGCGGCAAGGTGGACTTCCTGCTGACGGAGGAGAACGGGTCGGCCACGACGGCGTTCAACGAGGAGCTTCTGCGCAGCCGCTATGCGGCTCTGCAGCCGCTGGCCCGTGAGACGGGCGCGGAGGCGGAGAGGCTGCTGGCGAGTCTGGTGACGGCACCGGACATCTGGAACAGCGGCACGGACGCCGAGCTGACGGACGCCGAGTGGGAGGGTGTGAGAAAGGCGGTGCAGGACGCGATAGAGCAGACCGACCGCTTCAGAGCGGAGGAGGGCGCGGTGCTGGAGAAGGACTTCAAGAAGCATGTGGACCTGATAGAGCAGCTGCTGGGTCAGATACCGGGCTACGAGGCGGAGCGCATAGAGACGGCCAAGGAGCGGATACGCCGCATGATGGCCGACGCGGGTGTGAAGGAGGTGGACGAGAACCGCTTCGAGCAGGAGCTTATCTACTATCTGGAGAAGCTGGACATCACGGAGGAGAAGGTGCGGTTGCAGAAGCATATCGACTATTTCCGTCAGACGATGGCGGAGGAGACGGTGTGCGGTAAGAAGCTGGGCTTCGTGGCGCAGGAGATGGGCCGCGAGATCAACACGACGGGTTCGAAGGCCAACCATGTGGAGATACAGCGCACGGTGGTGGCCATGAAGGACGAGTTGGAGAAGATCAAGGAGCAGCTGGGGAACGTGTTGTAAGGGCGTTGGCCGGGCGTTGGCCGGGGGGTGCCCGGGGGTGGTAGATTAACCAGGGCGGTGCCCAGTGATAAATGTCGCCATGTGGGGGCAATGGGGATTGTTGTGCAATGATTTTGCCCTTGCAGGGCGTGGGTTGGGGTGGTTCGTTACCCAGGGCGTTGCCCTGGGCTGGTGGATTGACGGCCTTACAGGCCGTTTTTTGGGGCTATAGAGACAATAGATTTTATAGGGTGGATGGGTTTAATGGGTTTAATGGGTTTAATGGGTTTAATGGGGGGTGGGGGTGGATATATAAAAAAGGGAGCGGGGTGCCGGATGGCGCCCCGCTCCTGGGTTTTAGTGTTACTCGTCGAGCGTTTAGCGGACGATGAGTTTCTCGATCTTGCTGAAGGTGTCGTTGGTGACGCGGACGAAGTAGGCGCCACGAGCGAAGTTGCTGAGGTCGATGACGACGGGCTGCTCAGCGTCGATGTCCTTGTTGTAGACGACGCGGCCGCTCATGTCGATGATGCTGCAGTTGACCATACCGGTGACACCGGCGACGTTGACCTTGACCTGCGAGGTGGCGGGGTTGGGCTGGACGCCGAGGGCGACGTTGGCGGCGACGGGGTCGATGCCGATGTGCCAGGGCTCCCAGTGGGCAACGGCGGAGATGTTCTTATCCTCGCTGAGCTCTTCGAAGCTGATGGCGTAGTAGTAGCGCCAGAGGGCGATCTGGTTGGTGTCGGCGGGGTTCATGACGTGGTACTCGCGGGCTTCGATGAAGAGGTCTTCGGGCCAGGAGGTGTTGTCCAGCGGGTCGTAGGCGGTGCCGTTGATGATGACGCTGTCGATGACGTAGTGTTCGTCGTCGGAGGGGAAGAGGTAGACGGTCACAGCGGAGCCTTCGTTGTAGGTGAGGCTGCCGGAGGGCAGGTCGCAGATGTCCTCAAGGCCTTGGTCGCCGTTGATGGCGTAGTTGTAGAGGGTGCTGTCAGCACCGGCGCAGGTGGCCTGGATTTCGTATTTTTCGAGGGGGAGACGGGGACCGACGATGGCGCGGATCATGGGGAACTCGCCGTCGCCGCCGTAGCCCATGTAGGGGTAGAATCCACCGAGACCGCTGGCGGGGTCGTACATGATGATGTCTTCACCTTCAGGAGCGAAGTAGGCGGTGTAGAGGCCAAGGCCGTCGGCGTTATCGGAGAGGTAGACGCGCTCGCGGGTGCTCTCGTTGATGTAGGAGGTGGCGGTGGTGGTGGGGCAGAAGAAGCCGGTGTTGGCCATCTGGTAGCCGAGGTAGTAGGTGGTGTTGGGTTCGAGTTCGGGCTGGCCGGGGAACTTGATGGTGGCGGCTTTGTAGCCTTCCTCGTTGGAGTTGAGGATTTCCTCGGTGTTGGCATCGTTGGCTACGCTGACGACGTAGGGACGAGTGGTGGAGGTACCGTTGTCGATGTCGGAGATGCTGGCGAGGTTGCCACCATTGAAGACGGCTTTGTAGGTGAGGGGATAGAACTCGGAGTTGTTCATGTTGGCGAGGTCGGTGCTATCGGTGCTGGGCACGATTTCGAGGCCGAGGAAGACCCAAGGCTCGCCGTTGTCGTCGACGGGGATTTCGGAGCCGGTGGTGTAGCGGAGGGCCATGAAGAAGCCCTGCTGCTGGTAGTGGTTGGTGTCGCTGAGGCGGTAGAGGCCTTCGTCCTGGGTGTAGGAGAGACCGTCGTGGTAGCCGTTGCGGTTGGTGATGATGCCGTTGTCGTGAGCCCAGCGGTAGCCGTAGACTTCGCCGTTGGTTTCGCCGTTGGTGGCGTCGGTGACGGTGTAGGTGCGGTAGGGCCAGTAGATGGTGTCGATTTCGGTGTCTTTGGAGAGGGACATCTGGACATACTGGAAGCCGGTTTCTTCGACGGGGATGCCGTTGTAGCTGGCGGGAACGTTGTTGGTGCCATAGAGGGAGGCCTCGGTGCCGAAGCTGAAGGCGTCGTAGACGAGGTTGCCGTTAGCGTTGCGAGTGACGGACTCGAGGGAGTCGATGAAGTGGCGCTCGTTGATCATGACGTGGTACTGACGGGTGGGGTCGCCGGCGGCGAACACCTTGTCCTGAGGATAGGTACCGATGACGGCGTTGGTGGAGCGGTCGTCGGCCATGCCGTGGTGGAGGTTGATGTCGGCACCGTCAACGGTGTTGCGGCCGTTGTTGGCGACGGAGGCGTACCAAGAGAGGGGAATCTTCATGCTCTGGGGGACCATACCGTAGCCACCATCGGCGAAGGTCTGGCTGTAGCGTTTCATGCGGTCGGCATCGCCGGCGACGATGGCGAATTCGTCGACCATCCAGAAGTAGCCGTAGGCACCGCCGCCGGCGCTGTTGGAGGCCCAGCGGATGCGGAGCTCGATGTCGCCAGTGGCGTCGGCGAGTTCGAAGGGCATGGTGTAGTTGGGACGGACGGTGGCCCAGCTGTTGGATGTGACGTCGATGTTTTTGACGTTGATTTCGCGGCTCTTCCAAGCGCCGTTGAGCTTGTAGTCGATGTAGTTATGGTCGGCGTTGAAGCACATGTAGAGCTGGAGGAAGTTGACGTCGATGACGTCGATATTGCGGTCGCCACGGGAGACGGGGGGCAGCTGGATGTAGGCGTTGATGGCACCGGCTGCGGTACCAACCTCGATCATGGACATGAACATGAAGCCGTTGTTCTCGGTGTAGGGGCTACCGAGGACGTCGGCGTTGACTTGCATGACGCGCTGGACGTAGGGCGAGGTGAAGACCTGGCGGAAGGCAGCGGTGTAGATGTCGGCGCTGTCTGCGAAGTGGTTCCAGGTGCAGGACTGACGGGTCTGGGCGTGGGCAAGGGCGTCGCCGATGGCGGTGCCGTTGACCTGGTCGTTGGCGGTGAGGACGGCGTCGTCACCATAGACCATGCCTTCGGTGGCCATGTCGGCGGCGTTGAAGTGGAAGATACGGATGGTGTCGTCATCCTTGGTGAAGATGGAAGCCTTGTAGTCCGTGGGGGCTTTGGCAGCCTCCATGGTCTTGACGGGCTTTACTCCAGCGAGGGGAGCACGATTGACGGTCTGGGCCATGGCAAGGGTGCTGCACAGGGCCAACCCCATAATCATAATTGATTTTTTCATGTTGTTTGGTTTTTGTGTGTTAGTATTTCTTTCTTTATTTTCGTCGTAAGGGCGTCGTGTACAGTGGCTTGGGTGGGCGGCGGTACAGTTCGGCCTGTTTATTTTCAAATGCAAATATAGTTCTTTTTTTGCAACCCGTGGGATTTTTTTGTTTTTTTATGATTTTGGGGGAAGAGGGGGAGGGAATTGAAAATTGAGAATTGAAAATTGAAAATTTTTTTGGGGGTGTTTTTTTGGGGGGGTGATGGGGGGTAGAGGGGACC
>CAMVAA010000023.1 GCA_947165345.1 uncultured Bacteroidales bacterium | reverse complement strand
AAATCGGCGACGTCGACCTCGTCATCGGCGGCCGTCAGGCCATCGACGGCGACACCGCCCAGGTTGGCCCCCAAGTGGCTCAGAAACTGGGCCTTAACCAAGTGACCTACGCCGAGGAGATACTGAAGGTCGAGAACGGCAAGGCCACCATCCGCCGCCTCATCGACGGCGGCGTCGAGGTGGTGGAAGCCCCGCTCCCTCTGGTGGTTACCGTCAACGGCAGCGCCGCCGAGTGCCGCCCCGCCAACGCCAAACTCGTCATGAAATACAAGTACGCCGCATGCCCCCTCGAGGTGGCCGACGACGACCCGCGCAAGGCCCTCCGCGCCGACCGCCCCTACCTCAACCTCACACAGTGGAGCGTGGCCGACGTCGACGGCGACCCAGCCCAGTGCGGCATGAGCGGCTCCCCCACCAAGGTCAAAGAGGTCCAGAGCATCGCCTTCCAGGCCAAAGAGAGCAAGACCATGGACGGCAGCGACGAGAACATCAACAGCCTCATCCAGGAACTCCTGGCCGACAAAATCATTGGATAAACCGATAAGCCATGTGTAATTGGACGACAACAACGACAACGCAGACAACCACCTGCCGCCAGCGCTGAGCAATTTGTCATAATTTGTCTCGGTTGTCGTCAAAAAACAGACAGTGTTGTCGTCAAAAAACAAAGAAGATATGAACAACGTATTTGTATATATTGAAATCGAGGGCACGGAGGTGCGCGAAGTCTCCCAGGAGCTGCTGACCAAGGGTCGCAAGCTGGCCGACGAGCTGAAAGTCGAACTCCATGCCGTCGTCATCGGCACCGCCATCCGTGGCCACGTCGAAGACCAGATTCTGCCCTACGGCGTCGACAAGCTGTGGGTCTTCGACGCCCAGGGCCTCTTCCCCTACACCTCGGCGCCACACACCGACATCGTCGTGAACCTCTTCCGCCAGGAGCAGCCGCAGATTTGCCTGATGGGCGCCACCGTCATCGGCCGCGACCTCGGCCCACGCGTCAGCTCCAGCCTCACCAGCGGCCTCACCGCCGACTGCACCCAGCTCGAAATCGGCCCCTACGAGGACAAGAAGTCCGGCAAGGTCTACCAGAACCTGCTCTACCAAATCCGTCCCGCCTTTGGTGGCAACATCGTGGCCACCATCGTCAACCCCGACCACCGTCCTCAGATGGCCACCGTCCGCAGCGGCGTCATGCAGAAAGCGCTCTACAAAGGCACCTTCCGCAAAGAGGTCGTCTACCCCGAGGTCGACAAGTACGTCTCCCCCGAAGCCTTCGTTGTGCATGTCCTCGACCACCATGTCGAAGCCGCCAAGCACAACCTGAAAGGCTCCCCCATCGTCGTGGCCGGCGGCTACGGCGTGGGCTCCAAGGAAGGCTTCGACCAGCTCTTCGAGCTCGCCAAAGTGCTCCACGGCGAAGTGGGCGGCAGCCGTGCCGCCGTCGACGCCGGTTGGATCGACGCCGACCGCCAGATCGGCCAGACCGGCGTCACCGTCCACCCCAAAGTCTACATCGCCTGCGGCATCAGCGGCCAAATCCAGCACATCGCCGGCATGCAGGACAGCGGCATCATCATCAGCGTCAACAGCGACCCCGACGCTCCCATCAACAAAATCGCCGACTACGTCATCACCGGCACCGTCGAAGAGGTCGTCCCGAAGCTCATTAAGTATTACAAACAGAACAGCAAATAATTATGGCAAACTATTATACCGACCATCCGGAAATCGAGTTCCATTTGAGCCATCCGCTGATGAAGCGTCTGGTGGAACTGAAAGAAGACAACTTTAAGGACGCCGCCGAGTACGACTACGCCCCCGTCGACCACGAGGACGCCGTCGAGAACTACCGCCGCATCCTGGACATCACCGGACAGGTGGCCGCCGACACCATCGAGCCCAATTCCGAGAGCGTCGACCTCGAAGGGCCTCACCTCGAGAACGGCCGCATGATCTATGCGTCGAAGACCTTCGAAAACCTCGACATCACCCGCAAGGCCGGCCTCTACGGCGTCTCCATGCCGCGCCGCTACGGCGGACTGAACCTCCCGAGCACCGTCTTCTCCATGATGAGCGAGGTCATCAGCGCCGCCGACGCCGGCTTCCAGAACATTTGGAGCCTCCAGAGCTGCATCGACACCCTCTACGAGTTCGGCAGCGACGAGCAGCGCGAGAAGTACATCCCACGCATCTGCAAGGGCGAGACCATGAGCATGGACCTCACCGAGCCCGACGCCGGCTCCGACCTCCAGCGCGTCATGCTCAAGGCCACCTACGACGAGAAAGAGCAGTGCTGGCGCCTCAACGGCGTGAAGCGCTTCATCACCAACGGCGACTCCGACATCCACCTCGTCCTGGCCCGCTCCGAAGAGGGCACCAAGGACGGCCGCGGCCTCTCCATGTTCATCTACGACAAGCGCAACGGCGGCGTCGACGTGCGCCACATCGAGCACAAACTCGGCATCCACGGCTCCCCCACCTGCGAGCTCACCTACAAGAACGCCCGTGCCGAACTCTGCGGCGACCGCAAGCTCGGCCTCATAAAATATGTCATGGCCCTCATGAACGGCGCTCGCCTCGGCATCGCCGCCCAGAGCGTGGGCGTCGAACAGGAAGCCTACAACGAAGGCCTCGCCTACGCCCGCGAACGCGCTCAGTTCGGCGAGAAGATCATTAACTTCCCCGCCGTCTACGACATGCTCTCCCGCATGCGCGCCAAGCTCGACGCCGGCCGCTCCCTGCTCTACTGCACCTCCCGCTACGTCGACATCTACAAGAGCCTCGAGGACATCGCCCGCTTCCGCAAGCTCACACCCGAGGAGCGCAACGAGATGAAGCAGTACAGCCGCCTCGCCGACGCCTTCACGCCCATCGCCAAGGGCATGAACAGCGAATACGCCTCACAGAACGCCTACGACGCCATCTCTATCCACGGCGGCAGCGGCTTCATCATGGAATACAAGAGCCAGCGCCTCTACCGCGACGCCCGCATCTTCAGCATCTATGAAGGCACCACACAGCTGCAGGTCGTCGCAGCCATCCGCTACGTCACCAACGGCACCTACCTCCAGGTCATCCGCGACATGATGCAGAACGAGGTAAGCGACGAGATGAAGCCCCTGAAGGCCCGCGTCGCCCCCTTGGTGGACCTCTACGAGAAGGCGGTCAACTACGTCAAGGAGCAGGGCTCGCAGGACGTCCACGACTTCCTGGCACGCCGCCTCTACGACATGACGGCCGAAATCATCATGTGCCTCCTCATCCTCGACGACGCCTCCCGCGCACAGGGCGACCTGCGCAAGCGCTTCGCCGACAGCGCCAACGTCTATGTCCGCATGACCGAAGAGGACGTCTGCGCCAAGAGCTACTACGTGATGCACTTCTCCGAGGCCGACCTGGAGAGCTTCAAAACGAAATGACCTCGCTGAAGGAATATATGCACCAACGCAGCATCGACGACGGGCAGGGGCGTATCCACTCCTGCCCGGAGTTGATGGAATGCATACAGGCCGTCGGCTTCCTGCCACTGCTCGAAAGCGGCATCCGCGGCTTCAGCGCCGAGGCGCTGGTGAGCGAAGAGTGCCGCTATGTCGCCTACGACGACGGCGGATGGGACTGGCCCCTCTGGAAGTGGAAAGGGCCCGTCGTGGCCGACCGCGAGTGCGTCTACGGCAAGTTCTTCGCCGGCAAGGCAGGCTTCGTGAGCCGCCAGTGGTGGCCCGACTTCTGCAACTGGCGCCGCCATTCCTACCCCCTCCCGTCCGACGAGACCGACGAAGGGGCCCTCTCCGAGGCTATCCTCGACACCCTGCGCGAGCGCGGCAGCATGGTCAGCCGCGACCTCCGCGCCGCCTGCGGCCTCGTGGGGCCTAAAATGCGGAGCCTCTTCGACGGCTACGTGGCTCGCATGCAGATGGGATGCCGCATCGTGACCGAGGACTTTGTCTATCCACGCGACAAGCAGGGCCACGCCTACGGCTGGGGCCTCTCGCTCCTCACCACCCCCGAACGGCTGCTCGGCCCCGACGCGGCTGCGTGCGACCGCACTCCCGAGGAGTCGCACCGCCGCATGCAGGACCACCTCCGCCAGCTCCTCCCGGAGGCCGCGGAGAAGCAGTTGCTCAAGCTGCTGAAATAGCCACGTATTGTAACAGTCAAAAACAGAAAAACACAGATAACGATGAAAGTAAGAGAACTTGTAGAGAAACTGAACCTCAAGGTGCTGAGTGGCGAGAGCGGACTGGACCGCGACATCGACGGCTGCTACGTCAGCGACCTGCTCAGCGACGTCATGGGCAATGCCGAGATGGGCAACGTCTGGGTGACTCTCCAGACCCACAAGAACGTGATGGCCATCGCCTCCCTGAAGGAACTGGCCTGCGTCATCCTCGTCAAGGGGCTCACCGCCGGCGAGGACACCGTCGAGCAGAGCAACGAGGAGGGCATCCCATTCCTCTCTACCGACATGCAGACCTACGAGACCGTCGGAAAGATATACCAGCTGCTTAACGCCTGAACCACTGGGCGTCTGAACAATCGACTGACAGTTTGTCCGAATGAACCCGTACAAGGCTGACCTGCACATTCACACGGTACTCTCACCGTGCGGCGACCTCGAGATGTCGCCCACGGCCATCGTGGCGCGTGCCCTGGAACGGGGTCTGGACATGATTGCCATCACCGACCACAACACGACGCGTCAGGTGAAGGTGACACAGCGCGTGGGCCGCGAGAACGGCCTCTTCGTGCTCGGCGGGGTGGAGATTACCTCGCAGGAGGAAGCCCACTGCCTCGGCCTCTTCGGTACCGACGAGCAGCTCGACGAGTTCCAGGCGTTTATCGACGCCCACCTCCCTCCGATTCCCCTCGACGAGGACCGCTTCGGATATCAGCTCGTCGTCGACGAGAACGAGGAGATAGTCGGCGAGGAGCCCTACTTCCTCCACACCGCCCTCGACGTGGACCTCGACGGGCTCTACGAGGAGGTCCACCGCATTGGCGGCCTCTTCGTACCGGCGCATATCAACAAGGGCTCCACCTCTCTCACCAGCCAGCTCGGCTTCGTCCCTCCCGACCTCAAAGCCGACGGCCTGGAGATCAACCGCTTCACCACCCGCGACGAGATGGTGAAGAAGTTCGCCTACCTCAAGCGGTTCAACTTCATCACCGACAGCGACGCCCACTTCATCGACAACGTGGGCGATGTGTACAATGTGATATACATGGAGCATCGCTCGTTCGAAGAGTTCGCCAAAGCCTTGCACGGCGAGGACGGGCGGTGGATCGACACTATGGCTTTCCGGGCCGAAAGAAAGAGAGGTACAGTGTGAAACATTTCCTCGTAGCCGTGCTGACGGTGCTGTGTCTCGCCGCCGTGGCGGTTGGACAACCTCAAGGTGGCGCTCAGCCCGCCCCTACACGCTACAATCTACGCTTCGAGTCGCGCCACGGCGAGACCTTCTCGGTCTTCGTCGACGGCGACCTGAAGAACCGTATGCCGCAGAGCCGCGTCTTGGTCAACGACGTGAGCGACCAGACCCACGAGGTGGTCGTCGTCCAGAAACGTCCCGTCGAGAAAGCCGCCGTGATTGACATCCGTCCCGGCGAGCCCACCGTGGTCGTGTATGTCGACTACGACAGCCGCCTCGAGAAGGTGTCGCTCTACACCGCTTCCCACAACCGTCCCGAGGAGCAGCAGCCCATCATTGTGGCGGTGCGCCCTCGCCCCCACGACGAAGAATCTGTATCCCACCATCCGCAGTCGCCGCAGCAGCCGCAGACCCAGGTGGTGGAGGTGGTCGACGACGACCTGCTGAACAGCATGGCGGCTCAGATGAAGGCACAGTCCTTCGACAGCGACCGCCTGGCCCTCGGCAAGACCATCGTGGCCTCTGCCTACTTCACTGCCGAGCAGATTGCCTATCTGGCCCGCACGCTCGACTACAGCCAGTCGCAGGTCGACTTCCTGAAATATGCCTATGCCTATTGCGTAGACAAGAACAACTACCATTCTGTGGTCGATGTCCTCACCTACCGAAGCGACAAGCAGAAGGTCATCGACTACATAGCCACCCAGCCCTGACGCGCCTTACAGTGCTATGCGGACCGACGTGTTGTCGGCGATCGAGACCGCCTCTATGCTGTTTGAGAAGGTGACCGTCACATAGGCCTTGGAGCCGTAGACCAGTATGTCCTGTGCTATGTCGCCAAGGCCGCGTTTGTTGGCGGTGGCGAATACGTTGCGTTGCACCGTGCCGTCGCCGAGGTTGATCCGGTCGAGCGAGGCGTCGTTGGCGCTCCACGCTCCCTGGTTGAGCACATAGGCCGTCCCGTCGCCGAGGGCGGCGGTGCGCGAGGTGTATATGCCGGTCTCGCTGCGCCACACTCGCGTGCCGCTGGGCGCGAAGCGGTGCACCTCCCCGCCGGCGCTCATTATGTCGGCTGTGGTGACATAGACGTCGCCATCTATGACGTCGATGCCGAAAGGCATGGCGATGTCGCAGCCGCGCATGATGGTGTCCGCGTCGAGGCTCACGGGGTCGAGGGTGAGGAAGGTCACGTCCGTCGACCCGTAGTGGGGGCTGGAGTAAGCGTACACGAGGCCGTTGTAGGTACACAGGCTTGTCATGTTGATGCCGGTGCGGCGTGCGTCGAGCGTCGTGGCGTCTATGATGTATGAGTCTGCTGCCCGGTCGCCGTAGTTGCCGTTGCAGCCCACTACGACGTATCTGTCGTCCACAGCCCGGAGCCGGTCGGGGTTGAGCCCCACCTTGACGGTCTGCAGCACGCTGAACGTGGCCAGGTCTATCACATAGACTGCGCTGTCGTATAGCGTGTTGCCATTCTCTTCCTGTATCCACGAACTGGCCACGAAGAGGCGGCCGCCGGCTATGGCCACGCCCTCGGGATTGTAGTCGCCCAGGCGGCACACGGCCTCGACGCTGTGCGTGGCGGTGTCGATGCGGAGTACCGACGATGGGTTGTAGCAGCTGACGTACAGCTTACCGTTGGCGGCAGCCATGTATCGTGGGTTCGGCGACACCGCGGTCTCGGGCTTCGGCTCGTCCGTTTCTTTCTCTGTACAGGCCGCGAAGGTGAGCATCAGGGTTGCCATGACGGCCAGGGTGACGATGTGTTTCATGATTGGCATTGGTCTTTATAGTTCGAATGACACTTTGAAGCGGACGTTGCGCCCCATCATGGGGTAGGAGCGCACCACTTCGTATTGTACGTCCAGTATGTTGAGCACCTGCACCTGCAGCCTCAGTGTGCCCCACGGCAGGTCGATGGAGCGGTCCGCCGACAGGCCAAGGTCGCAGTAGGGCGCCAAGAGATACTCAGGGCTGTTCTGCATGCGGTAGTAGCGTTCGCCGACAACCATGGCGGTCGCGCCGAGGTTGACCCACCTGTTCTCCCAGCGCAGGGTGCCGCCGCCGCTGTGGCGCGGGGTGTAGGCTATCTGGTGGCCGTAGGTGGGACCGCTGGGGTCGCTGCGGTCTACGGCATGCTGGTAGGTGTAGTTGAGCTGAAGGCTCAGGTCCGAAAGCTGCAGGCTGAGGGTGGCATCCAGTCCGAGTATGTGGACTCGCCCTATGTTCTGCATGCTCCAGAGGAACATGTTCTGTGTGGGTATGGCTAGTATCTTGTCCGACACGCGGTTGTGGTAGGCGTCGATGGTGGCGGCAAGCGCGCGCCCGGTGTAGGTGAGGCCCACATTGTGTTGGCGCGCCCGTTCGGGGGCCAGGTCGCGCGGCATGGCGAAGAAGTAGAGCTCGCTGAAGTTGGGCGCTCGGTAGGTCTCTTTGTAGAAGTAGCGCAGCGTGAGCCGCCCGCCGTAGGTGACGGTCAGGCCTACGAAAGGGGAGAGGCGGCGGTAGAGCGGCATCGTGTCGAGGTCGGCCACGCGGTCACGTATCATGGTGCCGAGCAGGTTGGCCCGCAGCTCGATGCTGTTGAGGCTGCTGTCCTGTTTGTGCAGCCTGAGGGCCGCTACCGTCATCAGGTTCTCGCGGTGCACGTCGTTGCGCAGCGCCAGGTTGGTGCGCAGCGACGCGAGGCTGCCGTCTACGGCGGCGCTCAGGTCCATCCACCGCGCCAGGTGGTACACCGCGCTCCCGCTGAGGTAGGCTTCGCGCTGCCGGTAGTCGTTCATGAGGTATCGCGTCCGGGTGCTCGCGGCGCTGTCCTCATAGAGGTCGTAGGTGGACTGCACCTTGCCCATCAGCTGGCTGCTCCATCTCCTCCGCTCCACGGTCCAGCGTGCCTGGGCGAAGAGGACCTCCTCGCGGGTGCTCTGGGCCGAGGGGCTCTGTTTGTAGAGTTGCACCGGCCCCGGAAGCTGGTGCCGCCCGCCCATGTAGTGCAGCTTGGCACTGAGCCTGTTGCTGTCGGCTATGCGGAAGAAGATGTTCGCGTCGGTGGTGAGCATGTGCATGGCCGAGTGCCGGCGCCGTTCCGTGCTGCTGCTGTCGTCGCGGTTGCCAGTGTAGTAGAGCGTGAAGGGATAGTCGCCGTCGCTGCTCAGCCAGTTGACCCACAGGCTGCTTTTCAGCCGTCGGCTCCAGCGCTGTTCCCACTGGGCCGACGGATTGAGCATGCCGAACGACCCGGCCTCGAAGCTCGCCTTGAGGTTGGTGCGCTCGGCAGCGAAGAATCTGGGCTCGGCTGTCTCCAGGTTCAGCACGTTGCCGGCGGCATAGGCCCTGGCCGAGAGGAGGCCCGTCTGCTGCTGCCCTTGGCTGAGGCTCACGTAGGCGGCGTTGCCCAGTAGGTAGCGCCCCAGGTCGACCTGCCCGTTCTGCGCGTCGTTGACGGCCACTCCGTCGATGGTCACCGTCGAAAACTGGCTGCCCAGCCCCCTGGCCGACACGGTCTTCATCCCCCCTACACCGCCGTAGTCCTTCAGGGTCACGCCGGCCATCTGACGCACGGCGTCGCTCAGCTGCAGCGCCCCGAGCTTCTCAATGGTGCTGGCGTCGACCACTTGGGTCGGCGTGGCGGTACGCATGGTGGACGGCGGGCGCTGCGAGCTGATTTCCACCTCGTCAAGCGCCCTCACCGTGTCCTGCCCCGCCGCGCCGGCGGGCGGCAAAAGGAAAGCCCCCGAGTACATCAGGCAGAGCGTCACGTCGCTGACAATGTGGCGTTTTCGACACTTTCGGTTGCGCCACCGCAGCCAAACAATAAACGATACTATACAATATGTGACAACAATGCTCATTCTGCTCCTGTCCTCGAGGGCATAAATGTTCTTTTCCATGGCTTCGGCAGGTCTTCTGGCTTGCCTCCGCATCCGGCCTTCCCATACACCTGTGGCGGTGTACAGTGGCATGTGGGACGCGCCTAATCTATTGAGGCTCACAGCAGCGGGACTGCCCGGGATTCGCACCCGGTTCCCTCTTGGCCCGTCTTCCGACGGGACCGAAACCGGCTGCAAAAGTACGAAAAAAATCAGATATTGAGGCCTTGCACCGTCTTTTTTCTGCAGGCCGCGGTCCGACCCCCTGCTACCACCCCTCCCGAGGGCTTTCGTCAAACGCCTGTTCCCCAGTGTTTTCTATGCAGCCTCTCTGGGGCCTCTCTGGGGCCTCTCTACCCCCTCTCTGGGTGCGGATGGCGGTCGGATCGGGCCATGATACCGCTAAGGCTTGGCGTACAATGCGTTAAAGGTTTCGGGGGCTCCGGTTACGCAATCTCCCCCACGAGGTCGTTCTCGAGGGCGTCGGTGATGCGGATGTCCACAAAGTCGCCCGGTCGGATGCCGGCACGTGTCTGTCGCACAAGGACTTCGTCGTCGACCTCGGGGCTGTCGTACTCCGTTCGGGCCACGAGCAGCTCCCCTTCGCGCCTGTCCACGATGCAGCGGTAGGTGCGGCCGATGCGCGCGCGGTTCTTCTCGAGCGATATCTGTTCCTGTATGGCCATGAGTTCGTCGACCCGCCGCTGCTTGACGTCCTCTGACACAGTGTCGCCGAGGGCGTAGGCGGGCGTGCCCTCTTCGGGCGAATAGGCAAAGCAGCCCATGCGGTCGAACCGCGCCTGCCGCACGAAGTCTTTCAGCTCGTCGAATTCCTCCTCGCTCTCGCCCGGGTAGCCGACTATCAGGGTGGTGCGAATCGCCACGTCGGGCAGTTTGGCGCGGAAGGTGTCGAGGAGGCGCAGCGTCCCCTCGCGGTCTATGCCGCGTTGCATCGAGCTGAGAATGCGCGAGTTGATGTGCTGCAGTGGGATGTCGATATAGTTGCAGATATTCTTGTGGCGCGCTATGGCGTCGATGGCGTCGGCCGGAAACGAGGTGGGGTAGGTGTAGTGGAGTCGTATCCACGTCGCCCCGCTCTCGTCGGCCAGCCGGTCGAGCAACTCGCCCAGCGCCCGCCGGCCGTAGATGTCGAGGCCGTAGTAGGTGGTGTCCTGGCTGATGACTATCAGCTCTTTGACCCCGCCCGCGACAAGGGCTTTGGCTTCGGCGACAAGCTCCTCGATAGGTATCGAGCGGTGTGCGCCGCGTATCAGCGGTATGGCGCAGTAGGAGCAGCTGCGGTTGCACCCTTCGGCGATTTTGAGGTAGGCGTAGTGCGACGCGGTGGAAAGCGGCCGTACCGTAGTCTCCCGGTAATCACCGACTTCCCCAATCTCGCGTACCATCCGTTCCCATTCGTGCACCCCGTACCAGGCGTCCACCTCCGGCATTTCCTTCTCCAGTTCGTCGCGGTAGCGCTCCACGAGGCATCCGCAGACGACGAGCCGCCGCGCCTTCCGCCCCCTCGTTTTGATGCCAATCTGCTGCAGCACAGTGTTGATACTCTCCTCTTTGGCGTCGCCTATGAAGCCGCAGGTGTTGACGATGACGGTGTCGCAGTCGTTGCGCGCGCGGTCGAAGTGCACGGTGTGCCCCGCAGCCTGTAGCCCCGCAGCCAGCTTCTCGCTGTCGACGGTGTTTTTGGAGCACCCCAGGGTGATGATGTTTATTCTCATTTGTAGACAGTGGTCTGTGGTTCAGCGGTCAAGCCGTTATTCTTTGTCGAAAAGCGAGTCCACGAACTCGTCGGGGTCGAAGAGTTGGAGGTCGGTCATCTTTTCGCCGAGACCGATATATCTGACTGGTATGTTGAACTGGTCGGAGATGCCTATGATGACGCCTCCTTTGGCGGTGCCGTCGAGTTTGGTGAGGGCGAGCGCGTTGACGTCGGTGGCAGAGGTGAACTGACGCGCCTGCTCCACGGCGTTCTGTCCGGTCGACGCGTCGAGGACGAGCAGCACTTCGTGCGGCGCGTCGGGGACCAGCTTCTGCATGACGCGGCGTATCTTCGTGAGCTCGTTCATGAGGCCCACTTTGTTGTGCAGGCGTCCGGCCGTGTCGATAATCACTACGTCGGCCTTCTTCGACAGGGCGCTCTGTAGGGTGTCGAAGGCCACCGAGGCGGGGTCGGCCCCCATGCCCTGCTGCACGATGGGCACTCCCACCCGCTCGGCCCACAGCGTGAGCTGTTCCACAGCGGCGGCGCGGAAGGTGTCCGCGGCGCCAAGCACCACGCTGCGCCCCGCGGCCTTGTAGCGGTAGGCCAGCTTGGCGATGGTCGTGGTCTTGCCGACACCGTTCACACCCACCACCAGTATCACGTATGGCGTCTTGGGCAGCGGGGCGTCGAAGGTCGCGGGAAATCCGTCGTCCTGCTTGCGCAGCAGCTGCGCTATCTCCGCCCGCAGTATCGAGTTGAGCTCCGACGTGGAGATGTATTTGTCGCGCCGTATCCGCTCCTGAAGCTTGCCGATGACCTTGAGCGTGGTGTCGACACCTACATCGCTGGTGATGAGCGTCTCCTCGAGGTTGTCGAGCACTTCGTCGTCCACCGTCGATTTGCCCAGTATGCTGCGCGTAAGCTTCTGTAGCAGGTTCTCTTTGGTCTTGGCAAGGCCCTGGTCAAGGGTCTGGCGTTCTTCTTCTTTGGTTTTGTGCAGAAAATCGAAAAGTCCCATGGTGTTTTTCTTTTTGTGTATGTGTTTGTGCTTCAGCGGCCGCCGGCGGCCCCTCACTTGGCTGTCCCCAGCGCTTTCTCCATCTGCGGCTGTATCTCGCGGTCGAAAATCTGCTGGTAGCGGTCGAAGGGGTATTTGTCGCAGTCGCCGCTGGCGAAGTACCAGAGTATCACCACGAAGTCTTTGGCGCTGTAGAAGCCTGGTACGCTCTGCAGCAGGGCGCCGTCCGACCGGAACAGGGCAAAGGTGGGAAAGCCCATGCGGGGCCCCAGCGTGGCATACGCGAACTCGTGCACCTTCGAGCGCCCGTTCTGGCCGGCGCGGTAGGTCTTGCCGTTCCATGTCACCTCCCCTCGGCTTTCGGCGTTGAACTTCACGGGGTAGTAGTATTTGTTTATGATTGCCGCCACCGTGGGGTCGCTGAAGGTCTCGCGGTCCATCTTCTTGCAGTATCCGCACCAGTCTGTGTAGAAGTCCACGAAGTATATGCGGCTGCCGATGCGCGCGGCGTCGGCCTGCTGCATGCTGTGCCACTCTATCCGGGCGCTGCGGTTGTTCTGGGCTCCGGCGCCAAACATGATGCCGGTGCACACAAGCGCGAGTACCATCCTCGCTATGCTTCTCTTCTTACCATTCATATTGCCAGTCTTGTTCGTTGTCTTGCTGTTCTTCTATATATATTTCTTCGCGCTCTTCGCGGTCGCGCAGGCGGAACAGGCGCCCCAGCCAGTCGTCTTTCTTTGAGCGTGTCCGCGTCGTGCTGTTGGCATCCTCTTCTATGATGCGGGCCAGCTGCTCGGCATAGTTCTCTATGTAGTGTATCACCACCGTCGGGTCGTGGTGCAGCACCGCCCCCGTGTAGTAGTGGTGCAGTATGCTGTCGTAGGATATGCCAAGGCCGACCATCCGGATGGCCCCCTCCTGGCTGAGGCCCACGCCGTGACCGTAGCCGTGCCCGCGCAGCACCACGTTGCGCGTCGCGCTGTCGTAGTCCACGCTGAAGAAGGTCGACTTGAGCTTCCAGTCCACCCTCACCCGCGTTAGCGGCACCCCGAGTATTCGGACCCTCCGCGTGGGCTGGGCGTAGTGGAGCAGGGTGTCGCGCACCGCCGGATTGCCGGTGTCGAGCTTGTGTTTGTTCTTGAAGTAGGCGAGCCACTTGTCCGCGCTGATGGTCTTCGTCCAGTCGCTCTGGCGCATGCGGTAGGAGAAGGTGTCCTGCACCGACCGCAGATAGGGTAGGGCCGTGCGCCACACATCCTCCGAATTGGCCGTCTGCCCTCCGGAGTTGGAGTGGAACGGGGTCTCTATGAGGCGCCCGGACGCGTCGACCAGGGTCTCGCCGCTGCTGCGTATCACTCCCATCATGATGTCGGGACGCACACACCGGTTGAGGTAGGCCTGGCAGTGGACGTGGTCGCAGAAGTTGTACCCGTCCGCGGCGTGCTTGTTGATGTTACGCAGCGCCCACGTGCGGCTTATGATGGCCTGTATGCGGAAGATGTCGCTCTGCTGGCCGTAGATCTCGCTCTGCACCACCCCGGCTATGTAGGTCTCGAACTCCACGTCGCCAACCACCAGCAGGCTCCCCATGCCGAGGGGCTTTATCTCGAGGTTGCCTTCGTAGGTGCGCTGCTTCGCTCCCTCGGGGTTCAGACACATTATGCATGCCGTGTCCGTGGCCTCCAGGCGCAGCGTGCTGTGCAGGCCGTAGTCGTCCTCGTTGACGCTGACGTGCAGCTTCCCGCTTTCGTGCCGCACGGTGACCGACCGCCCTTCGCCCACCATGTCTTCCAGCAGGTTGTCGCCGTCGACATATAGGTTGTAGGCGCCTAGGTCGAAGCTCACGTTGAGCGTGGACACGGTGTTGGCGGAGAAAAGGCGCACCCGCACGCGGTCCGCCTTCGCGGTGCCGACGACGAGCAGCAGCAGTAGTATGAGCAGTGTGCGTTTCATCTTGTCAGGTCGAGTATGGCTTGTGCGGTCCGGCCGCTGGCGCCGCTCCCGCCCAGTAGGCTGCGCAGCGTGGCGTATTGGGCTGCTATGCGCTCCCTCGTCGCGGCGTCGTCGGCTATCAGCCTGAACTCCTTCTCCAGCCGCGCGGCGTTGAAGTCTTCTTGTATGAGCTCCGTGACGACGGTCTTGTCCACGATGAGGTTCACCAGCGAAATGTAGCGTATCCGGCGGCTGACGATGGCCTTGGCTATGGCTATCGACAGGGCGTTGGCCCTGTAGCAGACCACCTGCGGCACGTCGAAAAGGGCCGTCTCCAGGGTGGCTGTGCCGGAGCACACCACCGCGGCGTGCGCCCTCGCCAGCAGGGCGTACGTCTGGTCGTAGACGACCTCGACATTGCTGCCGGCAGGTATGAGGCTGTCGTACAGCTCCCGCCCTATCAGGCTCATGCCGGCCACCACAAAGCGGTATTCCGGATGCCGGTCCGCCAGCTGCACCATCAGCGGCAGGCTCTGTCTCAGTTCTTGCTTCCGGCTCCCCGGCAGCAGGGCTATCACGTCGCCCGTGCGCTCGGCCGTCCGGTTCTGTATGTCGCCGACCTCGTCGAGCAGCGGGTGCCCCACATAGAGGGCCTGTCGCATCTTGTTCTCGGCGAAGAAGCGCTCCTCGAAGGGCAGTATGTAGCACAGCCGGTCTATGCTCTCCCGCATGCCCCGTAGCCGCCCTTTCTTCCAGGCCCACAGGTTCGGCGATATGTAGTGGACCGTCTTGTACCCCTGTCGGTGAGCCCAGGCCTCTATCTTGAGGTTGAACCCCGGATAGTCTATGCCGACCACAACGTCCGGCCCGTAGGCGGCGATGTCGCGTTTGCAGTACGCCAGGTTGCCCAGCACAGTGTGCAGGTGTGCCAGCACCTCTACGAAGCCCATGATGGCCAGGTCGCGGATGTGGCGCACCGGCGTCCCTCCTTCCGCAGCCATGGCGTCCCCGCCCCAGAAGCGGAATTCGGCTTCGGGGTCGCGCCCTCTGAGCTCGCGCATGAGGCGGGCGCCGTACATGTCGCCCGAGGCTTCGCCGGCTATGATGTAGTACTTCATTCCAGAGTGATAATCTGTGCTTTGAGCAGGTAGGTGATGAAGGGCAGGAACGTGGCCAGCAGCACCACGATGAGGGTCTTGGTGACACGCAGCTGCTCGCGTTTGCGGGCGTAGTGGTGCAGCACCAGTATGAGCGGTATGTACATCCCGCCAAACCAGCGTATGTGCGCCCCCATAGGCTCGCCGGCAATGGCCAGGGCCGCCGCCAGTACTATGCAGAATCCAAGCTCCGAGCCCACTCCAGCCACTATGCCGGTGAGGACGGTGTCCTGTGCAAAAAATGTCTTCAGCTTCTTCATCTCAGAGGCTCCTCCGAAGCCATGTGGTTCAGTCGGTCGATGGTCTCGTAGCTGGTGTAGTCGGGCTTCACGGGGACCACCGCCACATAGCCTTTCCTCAGCGCCCACTCGTCGCTGCCTTCGGGCGGGTCCGGGCACACGAACTTGCCCGTGAGCCACCAGTACGGGCGCCCTATGGGGTCCACTCGCCGCTCGTAGCTGTCCGTCCACCGCGCCGGCGCCTGGTGGCAGATGCGTATGCCGCGCAGCTCCTCGCTCCCGAGGCACGGTATGTTGACGTTGAGGGCTGTGCCTGCCGGCAGGCCGTGCGTCAGCACCTCGGACGTGATGCGCCGCACGTAGGGCAGCGCCGCCGTGAAGTCGGCCTTCGGGCTGTGGCTGAGCAGCGAGAAGCCCACGGCTCCTATGCCGAGGACCGCCGCCTCCAGCGCTATGCCCATCGTGCCGCTGTATATAACGTTGATCGAGGCATTGCTGCCGTGGTTGATGCCGCTGAGCACCAGGTCGGGCTGCCGCGGGCAGAAGTGCTCCACGCCCAGCTTCACACAGTCCACCGGCGTGCCGTCGCAGCTGTAGATGTCTATCCCCTCGCTATGCTCTATCTCACGCACTCGCAAAGGGCGCGTGGTGGTGAGGCTGAGCCCTTTGGCCGAGGCGTTGCGGTCGGGAGCCACCACCACGACGTCGCCGAACTCCCGCGCCACATCGCAGAGCCGGTGCAGCCCGCTGGCTTCGTGGCCGTCGTCGTTCGATATCAGTATCAGTGGCTTCATTGCATGGGTATTGCGGTGTCGTGGCCGAGGAAGTAGCTGGCCGGCTGAAGTATGTTGTCGAAGGCGTAGAACTGTATCAGCACCGTGTCCTTGTTGTCCACGATGGCATAGAGGCGGTCCACGTCGAACATCTCGTACATATTGGGGTCTTTCACATACGACAGGTCGTTGGGATTGGTGTATTTGATATACGATTTCACCTCGTGCGTCTCGCCGTCGGTGCTGGTGATGTGCAGTATGGTGCGGGGCTCCACGCTGACGCAGCTGTCGGCGAAGGAATCCGGCACTATGGAGGCGAACTCGTCGAAGTTGAGCCAGGTGAACGACGACAGCATCTGTGCCACGCGGGCCGTGTCGAAGCTGGACACCTTCGTGTGGGTCGACGTCAGCTCCAGGTCGAAGCCCTGCCCGTCGCTGCGGCGCACCACGGCGAAGCTCTCTTCCGGCATGGCCGGTATGTCAAGCTCTATACGCTCTATGCGGTCCACACTGAGGTCTGCTATGAGGTGGCTGCGCCATTTCAGCGGCTCCGTGACGAAGCGCGGCGTGAGGAACCCGCGGAAACCAGGTATGTGGATGATGCACGGCACCTTGTCGCCCTCCCGCAGCATATAGCTGCCCATCATGTCCTGCGTCTCGCGTCCTACATAGTAAGTGCGGGCCAGCTTCTCGCGCTCGAAGAGGCGCAGCCTACCGCCGAACCAGTTGATGAAGGCCTTCGTCTCGTACACCTCCACCTTGATCGAATGGGCGGCCAAGTCCTTCACTATGTTCGGTATCGCCGCGTGGTTCACCTGCTTCCTGATTCTCATGGTGTTCAGCGTCTCGAGCAGTATGTCTATCATAGGCTTGTTGCCCTCATATTTGCCGTCCACAAGCCACGTCGAGTCGGCGGTCCGGCTCAGCGTGACCTCGTTGTTCTCCTTGTCGGCCATGTATATCTTGCTCACCGAGGCTATGTCTTCTATGTGGTAGTCCTGTTTGAACGTGGCCTTGCGCGAGCCGCGCTGGGCCACCAGCAGTGCTATGAGTCCCACTGCCGCCACCGCGGCTATGATTATGATGTTTCTCTTCTTCATTTCTGCTTCTTGTATTTGTTGCGTCGTATGAAATAGATTGCCACCCCGGCTGCCGTCAGCAGGACTATCGGGGCGCCTATGTTAATGGCTTGGTAGAGCGAGCGCTGCTCGCGGGTCTTCACCACGTCCAGCTTCCTCAGTTTTATGGTGCGCGTGCGCGAGGCCATCAGTCCCTCGTCGCCCACCAGGTAGTTCACCGCTCCCAGCAGCAGGTCTTTGTTGGCATACTGCGTCTGCGTGTACAGGTCGTAGCCCAGGGGCAGCACGGTCCCCTCCGACGCTATGAACCGGTTGCGCACCACGTCGCCGTCCGAGATGACAATCATCTTGGTCGGCTCGCTCTGCTCTCTGTAGCCCATCGCGGCCTGCCCCGTGAAGAACGGCGAAAGCCGGTGGCGCCACGCCGAGTTGAACTCTCCCTCCAGCAGCACTGCCACAGGCACCGAGCTGCGGTTGTACAGCTTGCGGTCCGGCTCGGCCTGCGCGTCGGCAAGGTCTATCATGGCCGGCGCGTTCTTCACGCGGCTGTACTCCGACGTGGTGAGCAGCACCGTCTTCTTGATGTCGTTGTCTATCAGGTCTATGCTACTTACGAAGTCCGTCTTTATCAGGTCCAGGTTGCGCACTATCGGGTGGGTCGACATGGGCACTATCTCGGGGAAATAGTACCACGGGCGGAAGCGGAACTGCGGCTTCTCGCCGACCATGCCCACCTGTATCGGTATCGGGCGGCAGCGCATGTCCATCACAATGTCGGGGTTTATCCGCACTCCATAGCTGAAGAGCATCTCGTCGAGCCCTAACGGATAGCGTGTGGCTATGAACTGGCCGTTCGACGCCAGGCTGTCCAGGTCCGCATCCAGCGGGTCTATCAGCCACAGCACCTTGCCGCCGTACATGATATACTGGTCCAGTATGTACAGGTCCTTGTCGCTGAAGGGCTTCGTGGGCTTCGCTATGATGAGCAGGTCGAAGAGGTTGTAGAAGCGGTATGTGCTGTCGTCCTGCTGCTTGTGCGCCGTGAGCGACTGTATCTGGCCGTCGATGGTGACATACTCGAGGCTGTAGAAGTCCTGCAGCGACCGCTGGAAGTCATACAGCACCGGGCCCGTCAGCTCGCCGTGGCCCTGCAGGAAGCCTATCGTCTGCTTCTTGCTCATGGACAGCGCTCGTATGGCGCTGCTGAGGCTGTACTCCAGGTTCTGTATGCTGTTGTTCAGCAGGTCCGCATCGCTGACGTACTTCTGGTTCTGCAGCAGCTGCACCGTGGTCTCGTTGCCGCGGTAGAAGACGTCGGCCGCCGGTATCAGTATCTGGTTCGTCACGCCCCCGTTCGTCTCCACCTGTATCTGCGTGGGCTGTATGCCGCGTCGGGCCAGCTTCTGGTAGAAGACCTGCTGCTCCTCCCTGTCGGTGAAGCTGTTGGGGTTGAAGAACTCGTATTCTATGTTGCTGTTGTAGGCCCTGAACTGGTTCAGCATCTCCTTGGTCTCGCTCTGCAGCCGCTTGAAGTCCGCCGGAAACTCTCCTTCGAGGTACACGCGGAACAGCACCGGCTCGTCTATCTTCTTGAGCATCTCCTTGGTGTGCTTCGAAAGGGTGTAGCGACGCTCCGACGTCAGGTCGAGCCGCAGGAAGAAGTAGTGCCCTATGACGTTGACGAAGATAATCGTCAGCACCGTCGCCCCTATCTCCAGCAGGTGGCTGCGCAGCAGGCTCTTGCGCCCTTTCCAGCCGCCCCACTGGCGGCTCTGCAGCACAAGCCGTGTCCCCATCGCGAAGAGGACCGTCACGCTCAGGAAGTAGAGCACGTCGCGCGTGTCCACCACGCCCCTGCTCAGACTCTCGTAGTGGTGCGAGGCACCGAGCCGCTTCACGAAGTAGTCCATGCTGCCGCCGAAGAGGCTCATGTTGTAAATCGACTCGAACCCCAGATAGGTCACGGCGCAGAGCAGCGCCGACAGTATGAAGGCTACAATCTGGTTGTTGGTCAGCGACGAGCAGAACACGCCGATGGCCACAAAGGCTCCGCCCAGCAGCAGCAGTCCTATGTACGATCCCGCCACGCTGCCGCTGTCTATGTTGCCCACCGGGTCCCCAAGGGCCACCACGCTGAAGTAGGCCGTCAGCGTGGGCAGGAGCGACACCGCCACCAGCGTCCACGCGGCAAGCACCTTGGCGCACACTATCGTCCAGTCGCTCAGCGGCCGCGTCATGAGCATCTCTATCGTCCCCGTGCGCCGCTCCTCGGCCATCGAACGCATCGTGATGGCCGGTATCAGAAACAGATACAGGAACGGCCCTATGAGAAACAGGCCGTCAAGGCTCGCATACCCGTAGTCCAGTATATTGAAGTCGCTCTTGAAAACCCAGAGCATCAGTCCGGTCAGTACCAGGAAGACCCCTATCGTCAGATATCCTATCAGCGACGAGAAGAAGCCTCGCAGTTCTTTCTTGTATAGTGTAAACATCTGTCTTTGGTTAGCAATCGTATCTAAATCGGTTCAGGTGCCATGCTTGTGCAAAATCTCCCTCACTCTGCCTGTCCCCTGCGGCTAATACTGTATCAGCCCGTACCTGTACCCCTTGCTCTGCGGGCTGCGCCCCACGTAGAGACCCTCGGCCAGCTCGGCCACGGTCTCTGTCGCCAGCTGGGCCCCTATCACCAGCATCCGGCGGTCTATGTTCTCCCAGATGTCGGTGGCCACATGGTTGTGGTGCATCCCGTTGTGCGTGGTGATCACCAGCGACGGCAGCCGCATCGCGTCAAACACACGTGCGTCCCCACGAGGCTCCGTGGGCTCTATGCCGCGCATTATGTTGTGTCGCCCCGGGAAGGTGTCGCGGTTGGCGGCTATGTTGTACAGCGTGGGGTAGTGCGCGTTGCCGAGCACCAGCAGGCTGTCGCCGTAGCCTATGTTCTGCACGTTCACGAACGCCTCTATCCGGCGCAACTTCGGGAACATGTCCGCAAAGCGGCGCGACCCCAGATACTGCTGCTCGCCGGCGGCGAACAGCACGAAGACGACACTCCGCTTCGGACGGTAGCCGGGCTGCGAAAGCAGTCGCGCGGTCTCCAGCACCGCCGCCACCCCAGAGGCATTGATGTCGGCACCGGGAAACAGGCAGGTCTCGCCCTGCATGCCAGCCCCGTCAAGGCTGGCGCCCACCATGATATACTCCTTGCTGTAGCGCCGGTCGCTACCCTTCAGTATCCCCACCACGTTGGCGGTGCGGGCCTCCGAACGGTAGCGCGCGTTGATGTCTATCTCGGCCTTCTTGAGCAGCGCAAAGCTGTGCGGCCCCTTGTCGGCAGCTATCGCCGCCACCGCCTCCTCGAGCCCCATGCTCTCGCCGCTCATAATCTCACGTCCGCACTCACGCGTCAGCTGCAGTATCGGGAAGGTGCCCAGGTGCGGCAGCGCGCCGCAGTACACACGCCCCTGCGGGGCGTCGGGCAGGCAGCTCTCGCTCATGTTCACCGCCAGCAGCCCTATCGCACCGTGACGCTCCGCGCTCCTCGCCTTGTCCCTCAGCGTCGTGTTGCGCTCCACCTCGCTCTGCGGAAGCACGTGCCCCTCCGGCAAACCCGTCAGCACCACCGCTATCTTGCCCTGCACGTCGACACCGGCGTAGTCGTCCATCAGCTTGCTGTCCACTCCGTAGCCGCAGAACACAAGCTGCGCGTCCACATAGCCCCGTCCCGTCATGCCGGCGCAGCAGAACTCATGCCCGAGCGTGAAGACTCGCTTGTCCTTCACACCGGGTATATACACGTTGAACTTGCAGTTCTCCACCTCGTTGCACTCCACCTTGAACTCCTGCTCCGTGATGTCCTCCACGCCGTACGACGCCAGCACCCCCTCCACATACTTCACCGCTCGGTCGTACCCAGCCGTGCCGGACATACGACCCTCGTAGGTCTCCGACGAAAGATTCATGATGTGCTTCAACAGCGTGTCCTGACTCACCGTGGGCATCGGCACCGGGTCGCGTTGCACTTTCACACTGTCCTGTGCCCTGCCCGTCAGGGCCATCAGGCACACAAATGCTGCCGTAACGACGGCCATGTTGCTTTTTTTATTCATGTTGTATTATATATTCTGTAGTCTATATCCTTGATTACAAGCCTGTCCGCTACCGGCCGACAGCACACTGCAATCATACAAAGATACGCATTTTTTTATAATACGCGACGAAAAAATAACAAAAAGCAACACCCCCCGCCCCCCGGCACCCACCCCTCCGCCCCCCGGCACCCACCCCGCCCCCTTGCCCACCAAAACTACCACCCCGCCCCCCCCACCCCCAACTCTACCCCCTCTCTACCCCCTCTCTACCCCCTCTCTGGGTCCTCTCTGGGTCCTCTCTACC
>CAMVAA010000022.1 GCA_947165345.1 uncultured Bacteroidales bacterium | reverse complement strand
TAAGATGCGAGAAGCACTAAACTTGATATGAGATAAAAAAACTTCTTCATTGCGTTATAGAATCTTTGTATTTCATAAAAGATAATTCTCAATAAAAAAGGCGTTGAATTATCCGTTTATATTGCTCATCATGTCTATGGGCTCTGGAATTGCCTTACTGGTTGATAAGCTCCGAATAATTCACGCCAAAGCGTGAATCTTGCGGGCTTATTCTCACCAGTTTTGATTTTCCAGATCTATAGACAGAGAATGAGCTGCGTTATTCTTCTATGTTGTCGTTGTCTATTTCTACGTTTTATGTCATCATCATTTTATCAATTTCACGCTGCAAAGATACACATTATCTTTTAATCATTTTTGCGGCTTTTATTCTATCAATCACTACTGTGTCATTCTCGATATGAAAGATATATACCCACCGTTTGTTGTGCGACACCATGTGACGCGCCTGAGGATGTATGCGACGGACATCGGCATATCGACTTACACGATAGAGGTCGGCAAAGATGGCCAAAGAAAGTATCTCTTGTCGCATGGCCTCTTTGTATTGCCATGCACCTTCCTCGGACATGTTCTCCGCCAAGAAGCCAGACAATTCGCCAAGGTCTTCTCTGGCAGACGCGTCTATCTCAATTCTGTAAGTTCTCACGTTTCGTCAGATACATGGACCACAATTCATCGAAATACTCATCCACCGACAGACGTTCGCGTTTTCCGCCGATTGGATAACCCTCGTGCGCAACTGCTGTACGCCCATATACGGCCTCTGGCTCAGATGCTGTCGGCATTGGCTGTCCCTCTGTTTTATATGGTTTTACTGCCATGGTATTATTTGACTATATAGGTACAAAACATTTTACATCATAGGCTGTCAAAGTATTGCTGCATTTCCTCAGGGGTGCTACACACGATGGTTTCACCGTCGGACGATTCCTTGCGGGCTTTCCTGATCTTGGTACGCAACGCGGGTGTGACCATGTTGTCGCCATGTGCCACACGCACCGACGCAACACCTCGTATCAACAGTAAAGCCTTCTTGATCTCGGACAGGGCTGCACCATCCTCAAGAGTTACAATCACTTGATTTGATTGCGGTACTGGTGTATATGTTCCTGCTTCCATAGTATTTCTACGTATTATTCCGATTGCAAAGATACGAACTTTTATTGAAATGACAAAACTATAAAGATAAAGACATAAAATGAGCTGCGTTATTCTTCTATGTTGTCGTTGTTATGTTTCTACGTTTTATGTCATATTTTTTGTTTTCGATTCAATTATCATGCTCGACGGTGTTATTCGGCAAGTGGTGACTGCAAAAAAACTGTCGGCGACAACACCATGATTTCGTTCTTGGGGAAATGTTGTTCGTTACGAGTGATGATATGGCTACAATTTGCAGCCATAGCTGCATGGTATTGCAGCATATCCTCAAAATCGGGAGCAGTGGCGTATAAAGCTTCGTGTAGTTGAGACGAGTCCATCGAGGCTATCTTTATATTTCGTTCAAGTATTTTCAAAGCCTCTAATGCGTTGGCATACCCCAGCGACTTGCGGGCCACAAAAAGACATGTGGCGAAAGTGAGGGGTGTGGCGTATAGTTCAACTATACCTTTGAAGCCCATGTCCAGCACCTGTGCGGAATCTCTAACAAATGGCTCACGGCGTAGCAACACGTCCAGCAACACATTTGTGTCAAGGAATACGCGGTTCATAGGCCGTACTTTTCTTTATAATAATCCATGCGTGCATGCTCACCATTGAGCCCCACATCAACTTTGTCGACCAACGGCATGGCAAGGATGGCCTCCAAATCTGGCGAATATGGACTTTCTTGGGGCCTTGTGAACTCCTGCCCTTGGCGGAGTAGCTTATGAATGTTGGCAATTCTGCGAGCATATGAGGAGACACTGTCCTCTGTCTGTGCCTTGCGAGTCTGACTTTCGGCAAGCTGCAGTAGAAGAATATCTATCTGCGACTGCATCCACGCCTCTACAGCCTTGTCGTCAGGTAGCACAGGCTTTACCTTTTCAAGTACGGTGTCATCAACAGAAATACTATACGTACACATGATTGTATATTTTTCATTTTGCAAAAATACAACATTTATTTAACATGGCAAAATGTTTTTCCATCAAGACATTGCCGAAGGACCGCCGAGCCGTCTCCGTGATATGCCGTCGGCTCAGCCGACAGCGTACCATAAAATTGGGGCTTTCTCTGGTCGCGTTACGATTACCCCGGCTTCTATATGCTTTCTATATGCAAAGGTATATGCTTTGTATATGCAATCCTATATCCATTGTATATGCTAAGTATATCCATTCTATATGCTAGGTATATGCTAAGTATATCCTGAAGATATGCCGAAAAAAAAAACTACGGCGGCAAGAGTCCGGTCGGGAAGAATTCTAATTATTTGACGCTTTCGTTTGGGCGCCGATGTATTTTGTCATAATGTCAGTGTATTGTCGTTTGTGTAATCGTTGACGATATCAAGCAGTTCTGACCCGTAGCGTTGCACGGTTTTCTCACCGACGCCGAGTTGTCGCTTCAGTTCGGCGACGGTGTGAGGCATGTTTGTGGCTATAGCCTGCAGGGCTTTTTGTTGCAGGATCACGTAGGCTGGTACATTCTGTTCCGCAGCCTTTAATGACCGCCAGTTGCGCAGGGCGGTGGCCAAGTCGGTGTTCATGCTGTCGCTGCCGCTTTGTTTGGCCGTTTTGGCGGCGCGCTCGCGGCTGGTCTTTTTTTCTTTACCGTCATGGTTCATAAGGTAGTCCACCTTGGCGCGCTGCACAGTCTGCACGCTGTAGCCATCCTTGACGACGGCTGTAAGGCACGACAGCTTCAGGCCGAGCGCTTCGGCAAACCTGGCACCGTTGTCTTTGATTCGTTCTGCTGTCACCTTGTTGTCTATGTCTACCTCGAGGAGGGGTGGCAGCAGGGCGGCGACCTCGGCCAGTTTCCCTTGGAAGTATTCCGCCCCTTGTTGTGCGCGGAGTTGCTGTGCGGCGTTGTCTATCCGTACGAGCTGCGCCTTGAATTTCTCGCTCACCGCCTGCAACTCCAGCAATGTGGATATTTTCGCGTTGAAGGCTTTCACCAAGTCCGGGTAGATATTCTTCAGCTTGCTGTAGTGCTCGTACAGCTTGTCGGCATGGTGCACAAGGTCGTCCATGCCGAAGAGCTCCATGAGCTTCTCCATGCGGTACTGACGCTCGTAGTCGTCAGCCGCCACGCTGGTCTGCTCGAAGCTCGGCTGGGCGCTGACGAAGTGGCTGACGGATGTGTCGTTGAAGGCCACACCGGCTGTCAGGGGCGACGAGAGCGAGAGTCCCTCGAGGGTGCGGCAGCGGCTGAGGGCTACGTAGACCTGGCCGAATGCGAAGGCGTCGGCGGCATCGATGACGACGTGGTCGAAGGTGAGGCCTTGCGCCTTGTGGATGGTGACGGCCCAGGCGGCCTGAAGGGGGTACTGGCAAAAGGTGCCCTCCACCTCCTGCGTGATGTCGTTGGTCTTGGCGTCGATGCTGTATTTCATGCTCTCCCACAGCTCGCGGTTCACGGCTATGGTGTCGCCGTCGTCGCTGACGACCTCTATGTAGTCCTTGTCGTCTTCGCGCAGGAAGCCGGTGACCGTGCCAAGCATGCCGTTGTAGTAGCGGTGGCCGCCGCTGCTGTCGTTCTTGACAAACATCACCCTTTCGCCCACCTTCACCTCCAGCCGTTGGTCGCAGGGCAGCGCTTTGTCCGGATAGTTGCCTTTGACGATGGCCTCGAATGTGCGTTGTTCGCCATGCAGGGCTTCCATGTGGCGGCGGTTGATGGCGTCGGCCTGCCGGTTGTGGGTGGTGAGGGTGATGGCGTCTTTCTGCGACGTACCCACGCGGGCGTTCAATGCGGCGAGGGTGGCGGGGTCGATGTCGTTGTCGCGCACGTGGTTCAGCAGGTCGACGAAGGCGGCGTCCTGCTGGCGGTATACTTTCGTCAGCTCTATGGTGACGTAGTTGATCTGCTGCAGCGCCTTGCTGGCGAAGAAATAGGGCGAGGGGTATACGCGCTCCATATAGGGGCGCTCGGCCTCGGTGACCACGGGCGAGAGCTGGTGCACGTCGCCGATGAGCAGCAGCTGCACGCCGCCGAAGGGACGGCTGCTGCGGCGCACGCGGCGCAGCGTCATGTCGATGGCGTCGAGCAAATCGGCACGCACCATCGACACCTCGTCGATGATGAGCAGCTCAAGCGTGCGTATGATGTTCTGCTTGTTTTTGCTGAGGGCCTTGTAGCGCTCCGGCATCTGGTATTCGGTGACCAGCTCCTTGACGTCGGGCAGGTAGGGGTCGAAGGGCAGTTGGAAGAACGAGTGTATGGTGACGCCGCCGGCATTGATGGCCGCCACACCCGTGGGGGCCACGACGGCGTGCCGCTTAGTGGTGTTGGCAACGATGTCGTGCAGGAACGTCGTCTTGCCGGTGCCGGCCTTGCCGGTCAGGAACACCGACACGCCGGTCTGCTCCACATATCGTCGCGCCAAATCTGTCTGTGGGTTGGTTTCCATAATTGTGTGCAAAGGTACGAACTTTTTGCCACTCGGCAAAATAATATGCCATATCTCACGTTATATCAACATGGAAGAACCAATCTTGAACGCCCACAACAAGGAAGAGTACCCTCCGATGCATACGGCGGAGCACATACTGAACCAGACGATGGTGCGCATGTTCGGCTGCCCGCGGTCGCGCAACGCCCACATCGAGCGCAAGAAGAGCAAGTGCGACTATCAGCTCGACGCCTGTCCCACCGACGAGCAGGTGCAGGAGATTGAGCGCCGCGTGAACGAAGTCATTGCGCAACATATGCCCGTCAGCTACGAGTTTGTGAAGAGGGGAGAGGTGCCGCCCGAGGTGGACCTCGGAAAACTGCCCGACGACGCCAGCGAGACTTTGCGCCTCGTCCGCATCGGCGACTACGACCTCTGCGCCTGCGTCGGCACCCACGTCCAGAACACCTCAGAGATAGGCACTTTCAAGATTATCAGCCACGACTACAACGAAGAAGCGCACACGTGGCGCATGCGCTTCAAGTTGGTGGAATAAGACCTGGTGGAGTTTGGGCATCATGAACAAGTGCCACCCACTATCCACTCATTTCAATATCTGTTTTGTATGCTCTTTGGTGTTCACTTTGCCGATGGCGTCGACGATGATGCCCTGCTCGTCGATGACGTAGGTGGTGCGGAGGGTGCCCATCGTCACCTTGCCGTAGTTCTTCTTCTCGCCCCAGGCTTCGTAGGCCTCGAGTATGCGGTGCTCGGGGTCGGAGATGAGGTGGAAGGGCAGCTCGTACTTGGCGATGAAGCGCTGGTGGCTGGCGGCGCTGTCGCGGCTGACGCCGAGCACCTCGTAGCCCTGGGCCAGGAAGCGGTGGTAGTTGTCGCGCAGGTCGCAGGCCTCGCTGGTGCAGCCCGGCGTGCTGTCCTTGGGGTAGAAGTAGAGCACCAGCTTCTTGCCGGCATAGTCGCTCAGTTTGATGGTATTCCCGTTTTCGTCCGCGCCCTCAAACATCGGCGCCTTGGTTCCAATCTGTAGCATGTTTTTCTTTCTTTTCAATCAGTTTTATTTCAATCAGAACCAAAAGAACTAAAAGAAACGTATCTGATTGTTCTGATAGTTCTGATTGCGATTATTATTTTCAATCAGAATGAAAAGAATGGAAAAGAAATTCTGATTGTTCTTTTTATTCTGATTGCGATTACACGCTGCAAAAGTACGAACTTTTTCCGACATGGGCGAAAAAGATTTCTGTATGTGAAATATAATTCGTATTTTTGCAACCGATTAACATAGAAACTCAAATATATGAAAAGGATAGTGTTCATTTTGTCTGCGTTTTTTTCTCATTTTATGCAGAAGCGCAACTCGGTGTACCGACAACGTTGGTCAAAGACACATTTGACATTGTCAAAACTTCGTATAATGGTACAGAGTTGAATCGTGCAGACTGGCCGGCAACATTCATTGTCGAGGATGCAATTAATATATATGTTGCCGATTATGTATATAAGAAAGGACAACTGCAGTATAAAACTGAGGGAAACCATTACGATGCAACGTGTAATGGCACAACGCACAAGGTAACAGTGCTGCGTCCATCCTCCTATCGTAGCGGTTCTTATGTGATTGGCGAATATGTTTTTGAGGTTACAGCGCGAAACAGCGATATCTCGATTTCGCGCGGTAACTACTCACTCGCAGGACGTTCTACTGTTTCAATTCCACGTCCCGAATATAGTAGCAATAGTCAAGGTACAGTTGTTGTACGTATTTGGGTTGGACGGGATGGTAATGTTTTAAGGGCAGAATAACAACCGAAAGGCTCTACAACAAGCGATGGTAGTCTTGTTAAATCTGCACTCGATGCTGCAAGACGAGCGAAATTTAACGCAGACGAAAATTCTCCAGAAGAACAAGTAGGAACGCTGACTTACCTCTTCAAATAGATAGAAAATAATAAAATAGATCGGCATTAATAAAAAGTCAGCGCGCATATGAGCGCGCTGACTTTTGTGCTAAACGGATTTGAAACGGAGCTGGCGCGGGTGATTTTATTCTCCGAGTATTTGCAGGGAGAATATTTTGGCGCAAAAAGATTTGGCCGGTCGGAGAAAATGATTGCTAGACATTTCCCTTTACAATCCTCAGCATTTCCGCAGGGGTGACAACCTTGCTGACAGGTGGGAAATGACGGGTATTGCCAGTGATGAGGTAGGCTTTGTCGACAGAGAGGGCAACTTCGTAGAAGACAATGTCCTCTTCATCGGGGAAGTTCCACTCGGCAGGGGTGCGGTCGGCGGCGATGCCACTGCGTATGGCAGCAAGCACAGCATTAATCTGTTCGGTGGAAAAACTGAACTTGGAGCGATGCAGTACTTCGTTGTACTCGTTCAGTATCTCCTCGTTGTAAACGGGAATGATGGTTCGGTCAAGGATATGGTCAAGCAAAGCCACTGTCGGGGAGACAGCGTTGCGCGAGAGCAGGGCGGATACCAGCACGTTGGTGTCGAAGACGGCGTAGTATTGTTTCATTGCTGCACTTGTTATTTGTGTGCATGACGTGCTGCACGAATCTCGGCGTTGATTTCTTCAAGCGTCATTTCCGAGTTGCCATTCTCTTCGCTTTGCTGTCGCATTTCATCTATGGCTTTGCGTGCTTGGGCAAGAATAGCGATGTCATCAGCCTTGGCACTCTCAAAAAGACGGTCTGCTAGCCAACGCTGGTCGGTCGACGAGAGGGAAAGCCCTTGGATGACGTTCCAGAGGTTGTTCACCATACTGCTATTGAATGTCGTGGTGTCCATATCGTTTGTATTTTGCTGTTATAACGATGTCCTTCTGTTTTTATTGTGTTGGGTAATAAAAAAGCCGAGGGGAATTTCCCCTCGGCTTGACTATCGGATTGCACTATATGTTTAGTACATTCCACCCGCTGTGGCTGGGTTTGTACTAATCCTTGCGGCTTAGTACATGCCACCCATGCCGCCCATGCCGGGGTTGGCGGGGGCTGCGGGTTCGGGTTCCTTGATGTCGCAGAGGACGCACTCGGTGGTGAGGAGCATGCCGGCGATGCTGGCGGCGTTCTCCAGAGCCACGCGGGTCACCTTGGCGGGGTCGATGACGCCGCTCTGGAAGAGGTTCTCGTACTTCTCGGCGCGGGCGTTGTAGCCGTAGTCGCCCTTGCCGTTCTTCACCTCGTTGACGACGACGCTGCCTTCGAGGCCGGCGTTCTCGACAATCATGCGCAGGGGCTCCTCGACGGCGCGGCGGATGATCTCGATGCCGAGCTTCTCGTCCTCGTTCTCGGGCTTGACGCCTTCGAGCTTCTGGGCGGCGCGGATGAGGGCGGTGCCGCCACCGGGGATGATACCCTCTTCGACAGCTGCGCGGGTGGCGTGCAGGGCGTCGTCGAAGCGGTCTTTCTTCTCTTTCATCTCGACCTCCGAAGCGGCGCCGACGTAGATGACGGCCACGCCGCCGGCCAGCTTGGCGAGGCGCTCCTGGAGCTTCTCGCGGTCGTAGTCGCTGGTGGTCTTCTCGATCTGGGCTTTGATCTGACCCACGCGGGCCTTGATGGCGTCGCTATTGCCCTTGCCGCTGACGATGGTGGTGTTGTCCTTGTCGATGCTGATCTTCTCGCTCTGGCCGAGCATGCTGAGGTCGGCGTCCTCGAGCTTGTAGCCTTTCTCTTCGCTGATGACGGTGCCACCGGTGAGGATGGCGATGTCTTCGAGCATCTCCTTGCGGCGGTCGCCGAAGCCGGGGGCCTTGACGGCGGCGATCTTCAGGCTGCCGCGCAGGCGGTTGACCACGAGGGTGGCCAGGGCTTCGCTCTCGACGTCCTCAGCGATGATGAGGAGCGGACGGCCGGTGTTGACGACCTTCTCGAGCACGGGCAGGAGGTCCTTCATGGTGCTGATTTTCTTGTCGTAGATGAGGATGTAGGGGTTGTCGTAGCTGCACTCCATCTTCTCGGTGTCGGTGACGAAGTAGGGGCTGATGTAGCCGCGGTCGAACTGCATACCCTCGACGACCTTGACGGTGGTGTCGATGCCCTTGGCGTTCTCGATGGTGATGACGCCGTCCTTGGTCACTTTCTCCATGGCCTCGGCGATGATGTCGCCGATGGCGCTGTCGTTGTTGGCGCTGATGGTGGCCACCTGGCGAATCTTCTTGATGTCGCCGCCGACCTCCTGGGCCTGCTCCTTGATGCTCTTCACGATCTCGGCCACAGCCTTGTCGATGCCGCGTTTGAGGTCCATGGGGTTGGCACCGGCGGTGACGTTCTTCAAGCCGGTGTTGACGATGGCCTGTGCCAGCACGGTGGCGGTGGTGGTGCCGTCGCCGGCCTGGTCGTTGGTCTTGGAGGCGACCTCCTTGACCATCTGGGCGCCCATGTTCTGGATGCCGTCCTCAAGCTCGATTTCCTTGGCCACGGTCACGCCGTCCTTGGTCACCTGCGGGGCACCGAACTTCTTGTCGATAACCACATTGCGGCCTTTGGGGCCGAGGGTTACCTTCACTGCATTTGCCAACTGGTCGACGCCTTTGCGAAGCTGCTCGCGAGCGTCATTATTGAAAACTATCTGTTTTGCCATAATATTTGTTCCTTTCTTTGTTTATTATTTTCTGACTTGTCCGACCAGTCTGACTAGTCCGACGGGTCTGACATTAAATGATAGCGTAGATGTCGCTTTCTTTCATGATCATCAGTTTCTCGCCGTCGATCTCGATCTCGGTGCCGCTGTACTTGCCGTAGAGGACTTGGTCGCCCACCTTGACGGTCATATCGTGGTCCTTGGTGCCCTTGCCCACGGCGAGGACTTCGCCGCGCTGCGGTTTCTCCTTGGCGGTGTCGGGGATGATGATGCCGCTGGCGGTCTTCTGTTCAGCCTCGGCGGGACGCACGAGGACTCGGTCTGCTAAAGGTTTGATGTTTGTCATAACTGTTATGTTTTTTTTGTTTTACTTCGTTGTTGTCGGATTGGTCTGACTGGTCTGACCCGTCGGACGTGTCCGACAGAGAATAATCAACATCCGTGCCAACCCCCATAAAACTGCCAGCGACTGCCACCGGCTGACACTTTGTCAGTCCCGGTGGCAGTCGTCGTCATTTATTTCATGCCATCCTTCTCCGGCGAATCCTACGATACGGACAATGTATTTGGCTCGCCGATGGCGTAACACTATCTCGTGTTAGTACTGTTCCTTGGCGTTGGGGAAATCGCCAGACTTGACATCGCTGATATAGTGACGTATTGCGTTGGCTATATCGTCGCCGAAAGTGCCGTAAGTCCGCAGATAGCGCGGCTTGAACTGTTGTGTAATGCCGAGCATGTCCTGCAGGACGAGAACCTGTCCATCGGTGGCGGCGCCGGCGCCGATGCCGATGGTGGGAATCTTGAGTTCCGCGGTGACTTCGGCCGCCAGCGAGGCGGGAATCTTCTCGAGGACGATAGAGAAACAGCCCGCTTCCTGCAGCACGAGGGCGTTCTTCTTCAACTGATCGGCCTCCTCTTTGTCGGTGGCGCGCACAGCGTACGTGCCGAACTTATTAATGCTCTGCGGCGTGAGGCCGAGGTGCCCCATAATGGGGATGCCGGCCGAGAGAATGCGCTGCACACTTTCGAGGATTTCCTCTCCTCCTTCCATCTTGATGGCGTCAGCACCGGTCTCCTTCATGATGCGTATGGCGCTGGCCAAGGCCTGCATGGAATTGCCCTGATAGGTTCCGAAAGGCATGTCCACGACCACAAGGGCCCGCTTTACGGCACGCGTAACCGAGGCCGCATAGGTTATCATCTCGTCGAGCGTAATCGGGAGGGTGGTCTTGTGCCCCTCCATGACATTGGCCGCCGAGTCGCCGACCAGCACCACATCGATCTTGGCCGTCTCGAGCAACGACGCCATCGAATAGTCGTACGCCGTGAGCATGGCAATCTTCTCGCCACGCAGCTTCATATTCTGCAACACACGTGTTGTCACCTTGGTGACATCAGTCTGTAAATATGCCATTGTTTTACTGTTTTATTGCCTGTTTGATTGTGATATTTCTGTCAGTCGCCGATAATCTCCTCTGGATCGCGGAGCTTGCCTTGCTGGCTGTCTGACGGTATTTCTTCCTGGTCGGGTATAATGCGGAAGAGGTTGCGCAGAGCCTTCTTGAGCTCGTACCCGCCGCCCTTGGCCGGACGGTAGGCCACATAGTAGGTCCCGCCCACGCGGAAAGCCGCCGCCTCGGTGGGACCGTCCACTTTGTAGAAGTACTTGCCGAGCTCCTTCTCCTGCACCCTTTTGCCGACATACACGGTGTCGAACTGGCCTATGTTGATGGGAGCCTGTATCATAAGCTCTCCCTTGCCGGGACTCTTGCGCGTGGGCAGCTGCTTGTATTCCAGGCCACGCGAGGTCTTCACCTTGGCGAAGAACTTGAGCTTGGCGTCAAGCTGCTCCTTGCTGACAGGTATGCGCACATATATTGAGTCCCTCTGTGCTATACGGCAACTGTCGGTTCGCTCACGCCAGTTGGTGGACAGCACCACATATCCGGCCTGGACTATCAGCTGCTTCCTGTGCGGCACCAGACGGTACTGCTCCACTATCGTCTTGTAGTCCAAGTGGTCCTCTATCGACACCGTCAGGTTCGACGGACACGTGTCCTTGGTCCCCTGGACGGCATAGACCGACCCGCGCGAGAAGAGCAGCGACGAGTAGTACCCATGCACCACGCTGTCCTCGGCCGGCACAAAGCACCCACGCGCCGCACCCACACACTCGTCTGGATTGTTGCGGAACGTCACAAGGACCGTATTGCTCAGATCCACCGTCTTGTTGAGCACCCGGCGTGCCTCCGGCAGCTCACCGCTATTGTATACCGCCATCGTCACCGGCACCTCGAACCGCAGCGTCTCCGTGGTGTCGCCGTTGCACGAGCAGTGTATCGGGTTGCGGGCATAGCGTATCGGGAACGCCTCACCGCCGCGCATGGCGAAGTAGCGGTACACGGCGTCCACACGCTCCCGCGTAAGGCCCTCGTCATCCGACCCGTAGCCCTCAATCGTCATGGTGTAGTACATCGGGTTCTCCACGTCGAAAGCTATGCGGTATGCCGAGTCAAGCAGGTCGAGGTCGCCGATGTCGTACTCGCTATCCTGCCCGCTGTATGCTATCAGCAGATGGAAGACCTCGGGGTTGGTCAACGCACGTCGCATGTCCTTCACCGGCTTGGCGGAGGGCACATAGAGTCCGGAGCGGCTGCCCTGGGCCGACGCCCACGACGCCACAAGCAGTGTCGCCACCATGAGCAACACACGCGCTATTAGTGTCTTATGCAGCATTCTATACATCCTTGCTCTCTCCTTTTACGGCTGCAAAGATATACAAAAAAAGCGACCCGGCGAAATAAATGTCACCTCCCCCCCCCACCATGTCAGCCACAACCCCGCACCCCCTCTACCCCCTCTCTACCCCCTCTCTGGGTCCTCTCTGGGTCCTCTCTGGGTCCTCTCTACCCCCTCTCTACCCCTACTCTACCCCGCCGCCCCACAAAAAACACAATTTCCAACCCCATTTTCAATTGTCAATTTTCAATTTTCAATTTATCACGACCCTCTTCACCGTGCTCCCTCCCACGGTGCGCACCACCACTATATACACCCCCAAAGGCACCCCGGCAAGGTCCACCCGATGCTCGTGACCCGTGGCCGGCTCGCTGTACACCAGTATCCCGGCCGCATTGTACACGTCCACCTTCAGCAGCGGAAACTGCGTCCGCACCGCAAACCGTCCGTCCGTCGGATTGGGCTCCACCGTCGTCAGCGTCCCCACCACCGACTGCGGCTGTCCTATACCCTGCATGTTACGCGTGTCCACCCAGATCACCGGCGTCCACTCCGTGGTGTCCTTCGCCCTCACGCAGATGCTCCGCGCGCTGAAGCCGTAGTGGCTCGCCGTCGTGTCTATGTTGCATATCGGATGCATATTGCCCGTCACCTCCACCGTGTCCCACTCGTCCTGCGACTGGCTTATCGGCCCGTAGCGCAGCTGCACATAGCTGTAGTTGGGATAGCTGTCCCACGTCGCCATCACGCAGGTCCGCGACCCCGGCTGCACGCTGAAACCCGTCAGCTCCGGACACATCTCCGGCGGCGGCAGCGTGGTGTCGACCTCTATGATGGGGTATATCAACATGAAACGTGTAAGACTTTCCGTACTCCACCCGTGGCTGAAACCCACGGTGTCAAAGTCGGCAAAGGTCGCCACATGAGTCCCCTTCGAGGGATAGTATTTCACACGGTAGCTATTGTCGTAGCACAACCCATATTGGCCTTTACAGTCCCTGTGTTCCGTCCAAAGTGCGTAGTAGTATGCCGTAAGCAGAGAGTCTTCCAGAAATGTCTCTGACGACCTTGTGTTTCCACTGAACATGCTTCCGCCCACATAGAAAGAATCAGTCACAACAACCGGCTCGTCGAAATAATATTCATACAATCGCAACGTACGTTCCCATGGCATATACGAACAGCAACTGTCATATCCAGCACCGATATTGCTGAACCCGTTGCTCACTATGTGTATATACCTGTGGCTGTCGGCAAGGTTCCACGGCACCTGCTTGAGTAGCGTTTCGCCGCCGGGGCCGCTCTCGTACAGGTAGAAATACTCCTGCCGTGTGGTGTGGTCCGGAAAGTAGAACGGCACCGGATAATTGTTTCCTTGCGACACCGGCATACCCGCTATGCCCACTATGCGCAGCGGCACCGGCGTATAGTTGTAGTTAAGCGTAATGATACCATGCGTCATTTGATCAAAGTTTGTGCCAACATAATTCTCACTCTCCACAAAATAGTCCCAGTCCCACCACATAAAAAAACCGTTGTTCGGATTCTGCTCTATGGTGTCGCCTATGCGGTGATAGTAGAGGTCGCCGTACTGCGCCCATGCCGGCACCGACACCGTCATCATCGCCGCCAGCACCATCATCCTTATTATTCTTATCATACGTTCCATCGTCTTTCCCTTTCTTATTTTATGATACCCTCATCAATAACCCCGTAGGGGTTTCATTTCAATAGCCACTCTCTCTTTACCCTGACTTAAAACCCCATAGGGGTTTCATGTCAATCCCAATAACTATTCTATAGCTTCCCCCTCTGTATCTTTGGTTTCACCAGCCCTGGCTTGTAATCCACACTTGGCGACTCAACCCTCTGCTCTGTCGCGCCCTCTACGGGGTACGCTGCGAAGTTCTGCTTCTGCACAAAGGCTTTCGCCGTGTAGCTGCCGCCGTTGCTGTCCGTGCCCATGGCGGCCACCTCTTCGCCCCTACAGACGATGTCCGTGTAGCGTACCTGCCCCACCCTGTCGTAGTAATAATGGAAAACCCACCCATAGGCACTGATATTCACCGACGTCACTATATCACGGCCAAGGCACAGAAGCCGGTCCACCACACCGCTCCCCGTCAGCGCCAGATTCAGCGTCCCGTTGTCGTAAAAGTAGTCGAGCCTGCTGAACTCGTCCACATGGACAGCGTAATTCTCTATCGTCGTCGCGGAATTGCAAACCACATATTCATATCCCCCTCCCTGGCGGAACACCTTGTCGTAGTCGAACAGTCCCACCAGCGCGTACGACCCCATCGAGCCGCAGAAGTACACCATATTTCCGTCCATCTCGAAGTCCTTCACATCCATCCCCTTCTGTAGCTCGAACCAGGCCATGCCGCCGTTCTCCACCAGCACAAAATAGCCCATGCCGTTTGACCCTTTCATGTAGACAAGTTCCTCCTTCACGCTCGCACGCCTCACTATCTGCCCCTGCCCGCTGAGGACCGAACTCTCATACACCTGCGCCTCCGCCCGGCTCCACAGCCCTGCCACACAAGCCGCCGCTACCGCCAACACAACACAAATCTTCTTCATAATAATCTGTTTTAATGGTCAATATGCAACTCGTCACCCACACATCGATACTGCAAAAATAGAAAACCTCCTGCAATAATGCAAGAGGTTCCCTGTTTTTTTAACATTTATCTTCTCACCGCTTCTCGAGCAGCATATCTATGATGCGGTCGGTGCTTATGCCCTCGGCCTCGGCGTAGTAGTTGCGTACTATACGGTGTCTCAGCACATTGTGCACCACCGCATCCACATTCTCGGCATCGGGCGAGTACTTGCCGTGCATGGCGGCATGGCTCTTGGCGGCCATGATGAGGTACTGCGACGCGCGCGGACCCGCTCCCCACGACAGGTATCGGGCTATTGCCTGGTTGTCCTGCTGCTTGCCCGATGACGCCGGGCGTGTAGACTCCACCAGCCGCACCGCATACTCCACCACGTTGTCGGCCACCGGCATGCGGCGTATTGCCTGCTGGAATGCCACTATCTCGTCTCCGCCAAGCACCTGCTCCACCTCCGCTCCCGCGTCCGAAGTCGTCTGCTTGACGATGGCCACCTCCTCCTCGAACGTCGGATAGTCGAGCCGCACATTGAACATGAAGCGGTCCAGCTGCGCCTCGGGCAGCGGATAGGTGCCCTCCTGCTCTACGGGGTTCTGCGTGGCCAGCACGAAGAACGGCCGCGGCAGGGCGTAGCTCTTGCCGCCCACGGTGACGGCGCGCTCCTGCATGGCTTCCAGCAGCGCCGCCTGGGTCTTCGGCGGCGTGCGGTTGATCTCGTCGGCCAGCACGATGCCGGCAAACACCGGCCCCTTGATGAAGCGGAACTCGCGCCCGCCTCCGTCGTGACCCTGCGTGAGTATCTCGCTGCCCGTGATGTCGGTGGGCATAAGGTCGGGCGTGAACTGTATACGGCTGAACGTGAGGCCCAACGCCCGCGACAGCGTATTCACCATCAGGGTCTTGGCCAGCCCAGGCACTCCCAGCAGCAGGCAGTGGCCTCCCGTGAAGACGGAGAGCAGCAGACTGTCGACAGCCTCGTGCTGCCCCACTATGACCTTGCCTATCTCGGCGCGCAAGGTGTTGTATTTCTCGACCAAAAGGTCCAGTTGTTCTTTGTCGGACATTGCTTACGGCATGTTGGGTCCCCTCGGGACCCCTTATTTGTTCTTGATGTTGAGTTTGAGGTTGGGGAAGTCGCAGTTTTTGAACTCGTCGCCCAGTCGGATATACGTGACCGAGGCCTGGCGTCTTGCCCACTCGGCGAGGCTCTTCTGCCGCGCCGCCGCCAGGGCGGCGTTGTAGATGGCGTCGTAGTCGTCCGTCAGGTTGGCGCGGTGCGCGGGGTGACGGCGGTCGAGGCGCACAAGGCGGTAGGCTTCGTGGTTCTCCGCGGTCCGCATGGCCGTGGCGTTGCCCACCTGCCCCTCGTCCATCGTGGGTATGCCCACGTTGTAGTAGCTCTTGTCTATGGCCTGCTTGTCGAAGCGCGGCGTCCCGTCGGCCGGGTTGATGGCCTTGCCGCCCTGCCGCGCGTTGGCAGCGGTGCTGTAGGTCCGCGCCGCCTCCGCAAAGTCAAGCCGCCCTCCGCGGATCTCGTCCGCAATGCTGTCAAGCCGCATGCGCGCTCTCAGCAGGTCCTCCGACGAAACGCGCGGCACTATGAGTATGTGGCGCGCATTGACGGTGTTGCCCCTCCGCTCTATGAGCTGTATGATGTGGAAGCCGAACTGCGTCTCTATGATGGGCGACACCTCGCCGGGCTTCAGCGCGAAAGCAGCCGACTCGAACTCGCCGACCATGTCGCCCCTCGAGAAGAAGCCCAGCTCGCCGCCTTTCTTCGCCGACCCGGGGTCCTGCGAGTACAGCGTGGCCAGCATCGAGAACTTCTCCCCCTGCAGCACCCGCTCGCGCAGCTCCGCCAGCTGGGTCCGCACCCTGTCGCGCTCGGCCTCGCTGATGACGGGCTCTATCACAATCTCCGAAAACTCATAGCGCTCCGGTATGTCCGGCAGACTGTCGGCCGGCATGCTGTTGTAGAACTCTGTCACCTCGCGCGGCGTCACGGCCACGCCCTCCGTTATCTGGTACTCCGCCCTCCGGGCCAGCAGCATACTGCGCAGCATGCGCTGGTACTGCTCTTTCAGCTCGTCGTAGGCGAAGCCCGTGGCTTCGCGCAGCGCCTCCTTGGTGCCGTACTGGCGCAGGTCGTTCTTCAGGTACATCTGCACATACTGGTCCACCTCGGCGTCCGTGACCTCTATGCTGTCCACCTCTCCCTTGTGCACCAGCAGCTGGTTCAGGATGAGGTTCTCCATTATGCCGCAGCGGTTCTTCTGCGCGTCGGCCACGCCCTGGTGCATGCGCACCTGCGCATACGACCGCTCCACGTCCGAGTATTTCACTATATTGCGGCCCACTACGGCCGCCACTCCGTCGACGATGGTGCCGTCCTGGCCCATCGCGGCAGGGGCCGCAAGGCCGGCTATGAGCGACAGCAGGAACACCGTCGTGGCGCGTCTCTTTTCTGTTTTCACTTTCGCTTGTCTGTATTGGTGGTTCAATTCTGTTCTTTCTTCTTGCTGCTCTTGATGTGGCCGCCTTCGGCTGCCTCGGCCAGCAGGTCGGCCTGCAGCTTGCCCAGCAGGGCCGTCTTCCGGTGGTTCACGATGATGGCGCGTATGTTGTCGCGCTGAAGCTCCAGCGGCGCCGTCTCGTCGCTCACCTTGTAGTCGAGCACCCGCACATAGTAGTTCAGCGAGTCGTCGTGCAGGGTGATGTAGCGGTTCTGCTTCAGGTAGAGGTTCTCGTTGTACGTGATGATGGGCACCGACGCCTGAAGGGTGTAGAACGGCATCCACACGTCGGCGTCGTAGTAGCCCCTGAGCCCGTGGCGCGACGCCAGGGCCTCCAGGTCCGCTATGTCCTCCACGGCAAAGTCGCTCCGCCCCATGAGCGAACGCAGCTTGCCGTCAGCCACCGTCTTCCGCGGCGCCACCACATACACGGCCTTCACTATGCTGCTCTTGAGCAGGAACTCGTCGCGGTGGTTCGCGTAGTACTCCTCTATCTGCCCCTCGCTGACCGTCGTGTCGAGCAGCTGGTTCACTATCTGCTGCTCGTAGGCGTGTATCAGCATGCTGTTGCGGTACTCCTTCAGCTGGCGGCTGAAGTCGGCCGTCACGTTCTTCTCCGCCTTGGCGAGCATCACCGTCTGACGTGTCCACTGGTCGACATAGTTGTCCACTATCGCCACGCTGTCGTCGTGCGCCACCCCCTCGCCCACGAGCCCTTCGAGGTCCGACTCGTGCAGCTCGTAGCCGTACACCGAGGCCACCACGGGCGACTCGTCGACCGTGGGTGCACAGGCGGATAGCGCAAGGGCCGTCGCTATGCTAACGAACAAGGGCCTTGACAACATTGCGGTCTATCTTGACGTTGTACTTGCGGAGCAGGCTCTCGTTGAGCTTGCGCTCCACCTCGTTCTGGTACTCGTTGAGATAATAGCCTCTGGCCTCGGCCTGTGTCTTGAGGGTGCGGGGCATGACCTCCTCCACCACGATGGCGCGGAAGCCCTTGCCGCGCGGGGCGATGTACACGCCCTTGTGCCACTGGTCGTCGCCTATCAGGTGCTGGCGCCCCTGCTCGACGAGGTCCACCGCCACATTGACCTTGGCGCGTCCCTCGGCCTTGCGGCCCATGGCCTTGGTCAGGGCGTCCTTCATGCCGTTGCTGCCGGCGTCCTTGCCCAGCGCCCGCTCCAGCACCTTGCGGGTCTTGGCGCGTGTGAGGTAGCTGCTGTCCGTGATGTCCAGCACCACCACCCGTGCACGCTCGTGCCAGAAGAAGACCGAGTCGTCGCTCCTGTCGAGGCGCTTGGTGGCACTGGCGCGGTAGTAGTAGTCGGCAAAGCCGGCCGTGTCCTTGATGGCCTTGGTCCAGATCATCTTGTCGTTATAGTCGAAAATCATGAGCCCCCGGCGGTAGTCCTCCAGCAGGGCGGCAAAGTCGGGATGCTCCGTCTCCAGACGGCTGTCGGCATAGGCTATCACCACGCTGTCTATGAACTTCTCGTACATCTCGTTCACATAGAACTTGATGTCCATGCCCGTGGTGCCGAACTCCTGGGTCTTGGCGATGAAGCTGGCCAGGTCTGCGGCGTTGTACTGTCGGTCGGCAAAGGCCACGAGGGTCCTGAGGTCGCTGAGAGGCGGCTCGATGCGGCCGCTCCACCGTCCCATGTGCACGCTGTCCGGCAACCGGCTGGCGAGCTCGTCCAGCGAGGCCTTCATCTTCTTGCCGCGGCGGTCGGCGGCCACCTTCGTGTAGTCCACCACCCCGTAGCGGCTGCGGCAGGTGGCGGCGAACGACTTGCGCGACATCTCGCCGCGCTGGTCCCTCACCAGCCTCTGCTTGTAGTAGGGCACCATGTTCTCGTACGAGCCCAGCGTGTCCGCACGCACCAGCTTGAGGATGTGCCAGCCGTACTGCGTGAAGAAGGGCTTGGTGATGTCGCCGGTCTTCATGGTGCGCAGCTTGTCGATATACTCCGCCGGCAGGTTGTTCAGCGTGGCGTCGGGCATCAGGCCGCCGTTTTCACGCGTGGTCCGGTCGTCGCTGCCGCGCGCGGCCATCTCGAAGGGCATCCCCTGCTCTATCTGGTAGTAAATCTGGTCTATGCGATTACGGTTCGAGAGCGAGTCCCGCGCCGCAATCCAGATGTGGGCCACGTCGAACTTCCCGTGCATCGGGATGCGGTCGAGCAGTTTGATAATGTGGTATCCGAAGCGGGTGCGCACAGGCTGGCTCACCTCGCCAACCTCAAGGCTGTAGGTCGCATCCTCAAACTGGTAGACCATGTCGAACGACGAGAAGTAGCCCAGATAACCCTCGTTGGGGCGCACCTTGGCGTCCTTGTTGGTGCGCTGCACCTCTTCCGCCGCCACGGCATAGAAGTCCTCGCCGTTCAGCACACGCTGGCGCAGCTCGCGGGCGCGCGTCAGGGCGCGCACCGTGTCCTCCGGCGTGGCGTCGACGGCCAGGCGCACCAGTATGTGGGCCGCACACAGCGAATAGTGGTTGCGGTCGTAGGCCTGGCGCAGCAGTCCCTCGAGCACCGACGAGTCGATCAGGTAGGGAGCCGCCAGCTCGGCACGGTACTTGGCCATCTCCGCCCGCAGCGCAGGCAGCGTGTCGAGGCCCATGTTGTGGGCGTCGAGCATCTTGGCACGGAAAATGGCGTAGAGGTCCACATATTCCTCTATGGCCTTGCGGCGCTCCTCGCGCGTGGCTCCGGCTCGCAGGCGTCCGCCCACGTTGCTTTCATACTCGGCCATGAACTGCGACTGCGTAACCTTCTCGCCGCCTATTTCCATCAGCACAGGGTCCGTCTGCGCACTCGCCGGCGTGAACGACGAAAGGTGAAAGGTAAAGGTCAGCACCACTGCTGCCAATAATGTCTTCTTCATCATTTGTCTACTGTCTACTTTACTCCTGACTACTGTCTGCTGACTACTGTTACCTGCTGTAGTTCGGGGCTTCGCGGGTGATGGCTATGTCGTGCGGGTGGCTCTCCGTGCGACCGGCGTCGGTGATGCGGATGAAGCGGGCTTTCTGCAGATCAGCTATCGAGGCGCTGCCCGTATAGCCCATGCCGGCCTTCAGGCCGCCGACCATCTGGTAGAGGACCTCGCTGAGGGTACCCTTGTAGGGCACTCGGCCCACCACTCCCTCGGGGACGAGCTTCTTCACGTCGGTCTCCTTGTCCTGGAAGTAGCGGTCCTTCGAGCCGCTCTGCATGGCCTCGAGCGAGCCCATGCCGCGGTACGACTTGAACTTGCGGCCTTCGAAGATGATGGTCTCGCCGGGGGCCTCGTCCACGCCGGCCACCAGGCTTCCCACCATGACCGAGCTGGCTCCGGCCGCCAGGGCCTTCACCACGTCGCCGCTGTAGCGTATGCCGCCGTCCGCGATGACTGGCACGTCGTAGCCCTTCTGCTTCAGGGCGCCGCACACCTCGCAGATGGCCGTCAGCTGCGGCACTCCGATGCCCGCCACGATACGGGTCGAGCAGATGCTTCCCGGTCCGATGCCCACCTTGATGGCGTCGGCGCCGGCCTCGGCCAGCATCAGGGCCGCCTCGCCGGTGGCTATGTTGCCAACCACCACGTCGATGTTCTTGTACTTGGCCTTCACGGCTTTCAGCGCATCAACCACACGGACGGAATGGCCGTGGGCGGTGTCGATGACGATAGCATCGGCGCCGGCCTTGACCAGCGCATCCACGCGGTCCATCATGTCCGGCGTGATACCCACTCCGGCAGCCACACGCAGCCGGCCCGCACTGTCCTTGCAGGCGTTGGGGCGCTCCTTGGTCTTCATGATGTCGCGATAGGTGATAAGACCCATAAACTGGCCGTCCTTGTTCACCACGGGCAGCTTCTCTATCTTGTGCTGCTGCAGTATGTCGGTGGCCTCGGCGAAGGTGGTCCCCTCGTGGGTGGTGATGAGCTTGGTAATCATGATCTCGCTCAGCGGACGCTCCATGTCGCGCTCGAAACGCAGGTCGCGGTTGGTCACCATCCCTATCAGCATCCGGTTCTCGTCCACTATGGGTATGCCGCCGATGCCGTACTCCTCCATCAGGTGCAGCGCGTCCTTCACCTTCGCATCTTTGCTGAGCGTGATGGGGTCTATGATCATGCCGTTCTCGGCACGCTTCACCTTGCGCACCTCGTTGGCCTGACGCTCGATGCTCATGTTCTTGTGCAGCACGCCGATGCCGCCCTCCTGGGCCATGCCGATGGCCATGGCAGCCTCGGTCACAGTGTCCATGGCTGCCGACACAAGCGGGGTGTTGAGGGTTATGCGCTTGGAGAAGCGCGACGCAACCGAGACTTCGCGGGGAAGCACTTCGGAATAGGCAGGGACGAGCAGAACGTCGTCGTAAGTGAGGCCTTCGCCGATGAATTTAGAGGTGTCTGTATACATAATTGCGCAATATTTGTTTCGTAGTCCATGGCGCCTTCCGGCGCATATAAAATTGTGCAAAGATACAACTTTTCCGCAAACCCTGCAAAAAAAACTTTTCCACACCCCGCACCCACACCACCGAAACCACTGACAGCAAACCACTTATCCACCCGAAACATATCCCCCCCCCCCCCCCCCCCCCCCCCCCCCCCCCCCCCCCCCCCCCCCCCCCCC
>CAMVAA010000021.1 GCA_947165345.1 uncultured Bacteroidales bacterium | reverse complement strand
GTAGAGAAGGGGTAGACAGGGGGTAGAGGGGCTGGGGAGGGGAGAAGGGGGAGGTGGGAGGTGAAAGGTGAGAGGTGAAATGGGGGAGAGGGGGGAGTGGTGAGGTGGGAGGGGAGAGAGGAGAGGTGGGGGGGGAGGGGGGGCGGGATGTGTGGGGATGTATAGGGTGGGGAGGTGCAGGGTTGGTGTTGGGTGGGGAGGTATAGGGTGGGGAGGTGTAGGGAGGTGTGGGGTGGTGGTGGTGGGGATATTTTTCTGGGGGTGGGCACAATAAAAGGGGGGGGAGGGGCGTTTCAAGGGCTATAACATTAATAAGAAGACAATGGAAAACACTTTTGGGAACAACTACGACCATGGCCAGACGGTGGCGTTCTTCCGCCGGTGGTGGAAGGTGTTGGTGGTGGTATTCGTCGTGGCGGCCGTGGTGTCGCTGGTGGTGGCTATGCTTATCAAGCCTCTCTACAAGTCGTCGGCCGTCATCTTCCCGACCAGTTCGAACCGGATATCGAAGGCCATCATGGACTACCACTACAGTCTGGACTTCATGGACTACGGTATAGAGCGCGACTGCGAGTACGCGATACAGATTATTTCGTCGAAGCGGATGCAGCAGGCTGTGTGCGAGAGGTTCAACCTGATGGAGCACTACGCCATCAAGCCCGGAGCGCACCAGCAGTTCCGCTTAGAGAAGCAGTACAGGAGCAATATCTCGGTGAAGCGGACCGACTTCCTTGGTGTGGAGATCGGTGTGCTGGACCAGGACCCGGAGTGGGCGGCGGAGATAGCCAACTATATGGCCGCGATGTATGACACCCTCTGCCACGAGATACACCACGACCGCGCTGTGGGAGCGGCGGAGGCCATGAACAGTGTGTGCGGCGAGCTGGAGCGCCAGATAGACTCCATCTCGGCCCTTGCGCCGACGCCGTGGCGGACGAAGCTGGTGAGCGACAAGTGCGAGCAGCTGGCCGACCTGCAGACGCGCTGCACGCAGGTGAACGTGGACCGCGACCTGGAGGTGAGCTACAAGTACTCGGTGGACGAGGCTGTGGCGAGCGACAAGAAGGCGTATCCGAAGCGGATGCTGATAGTGCTGGCGGGCTCGCTGGGAGCCGTGGTGGTGTGTATCTTCGGGCTGCTTGTCTTCTGCCCGGGGAGGAAGGAAGAGGAGAAAGCCTGAGAGGTGGCGACGAGCAAACGCCAAGAACCGATAAGCGCACGCAACATGAAGCAGTGGCTGTCAAAGAACAAGGGGCTGCTGGCAGCGCTGGCCCTGACGCTGGCCTTCGTGGCCGCGGAGGGGGCGGTGTTCTACTGGAAAGGGGGCTACACGGTGGCCTTCGTGCCGGTGGCGATGCTGGCGGTGTGGCTCTTCGTGGTGCGGCTGGAGGCTGGGCTGCTGCTGATGGCGCTGCTCACGCCGTTTGCCGTCAATATGGCATTGGCGCCCGGCATGGAGCTCTCCATGCCCGTGGAGCCGCTGATGATAGTCTTCACGCTGATGTTCCTGTTCCGTGTGCTGGCGTCGCGCCATCAGGGTGTGGCAACGGAGGCCGGGGATGGGGGTGTGCGGCGCTCGTACTGGCGGCACCCGGTGACGCTGCTGCTGACGGCGTCGCTGCTGTGGATGGCGTTCACGAGTGTGACGTCGAGGATGCCGTGGGTGTCGTTCAAGTACCTGATAGCGCGGTTGTGGTTCGTGGTGCCGTTCTTCTATGCGGCCACGATGGTGTTCGCTAACCGCGTGCGCATCAAGCAGTTCTTCTGGGCCTACGCCATAGGGCTGGGCACAGTGATCATAATAGCCACGAGCAAGACTCTGGGCAACTTCAGCGACCTGCAGACCCTGCACCGCGTCATGAAGCCCTTCTATAACGACCACACGGCCTACGGCTGCGCCATAGCGCTGCTGCTGCCGGCGGCGGTGTACTTTGTGGTGTCGGGAGTGAGGGGTGTGCGCGAGGCGCGGAGTGCGGCGGGCGAGCGGAGTGGCGGCGGGCGGAGCGTCATGATGCGCACGTTCGCGATACCGGCGCTGGTGGCGCTGCTGGTGCTGCTCTGTGTGGGCCTCTTCTTCAGCTACTGCCGGGCGGCGTGGCTGAGCGTGATGGGCGCCATAGGGGTGTATGTGCTAATACGTCTGGGGATGAAGGTGCGCTGGATGGTGCTGCTGTTCGGGCTCGGGGTGGGGCTGTTCTTCGCCTACCAGAGCGACGTGCTTTACCGTCTCGGCAAGAACCACCAGGACAGCAGCTACACGCTGGCGGACCAGGTGAAGAGCATCTCCAACATCTCGACCGACGCGTCGAACTTGGAGCGTCTCAACCGGTGGGCGTCGGCCCTGCGCATCTGGCAGGAAGAGCCGCTGCTGGGCTGCGGGCCGGGGACGTACCAGTTTGTGTACGGAAGCTACCAGAAGAGCTACCAACTCAGCACGATAAGCACCAATGCCGGGGATCTGGGGAACGCGCACAGCGAGTATATAGGCCCGATGACGGAGCAGGGGCTGCCGGGGGTGATGCTGGTGGCGGCTCTCTTCCTGGCCACCTTCGCCACGGGGGTACGCGTGTACCGCACGGCCCGCGACAAGGAGGTGAGGGACATGGCGATAGCCTTCACGCTGTCGCTGCTGACATACTACATACACGGAGTCTTCAACAACTTCCTCGATACGGACAAGCTGTCGGTTCCCTTCTGGGCCTTCACGGCGGCCGTGGTGGCGCTGGACCTCTACAGCGAGAAGAAGGAGGTGCGATGAGAGGGGCGCTCGTACGGCTTGTGGGGCTTGTGGGGTTAATGGGTCTTATGGGTTTAATGGGGCCTGTGGGGCTGAAGGCGCAGGGTCAGCTGTCGGGCATAGTGCGCCACAACTGCTGGGACATCGACATGGGGCATGTGTCGGACGCGGCGCGGACCCCTTTCCGGCTGCCGCACATTGTGGCCGAGGCCGACACGGGGCTGCTGCTTGTGGGTATGGCCAAGGAATACATAGGTACCCCCTACCGCTACGGAGGCCGGAGTCCGAAGGGATTCGACTGTGCCGGCTTTGCGCTGTACCTCTACCGGAAGCTGGGGCGGGAGCTGCCGGGGTGGAGCGGGGCGCAGGCGCAGCTCGGCGTTGAGGTGAGCGACACGCGCAACCTGAGGCCGGGCGACCTTGCCTTCTTCGGGGGGCGCCACAACAAGAAGTCGGTGGGGCACACGGCCATAGTGGTCAGCGCCGACGCGGCGACGGGGGTGTTCACCTTTATACATGCGTCGACCACGGCGGGCGTCATCGTCAGCCGCAGCACGGAGCCTTACTACGCGCAGCGGTACATCACGGCGCGGCGGTTGATAGGGCAGTAAAAATCGGATTTTTGTTTATTTGGAACCCCTAACGGGGTTGGTGGGATTTTATTTCTTGCGGGTTATTCCTCGCTGGTGTCGGAGATGAAGCGGCGGTAGGCGGAGAAGGTGTTGGCGCGGGAGAGGAAGCCGAGGTAGTTGTTGTCGTCGTCGACGACGACGAGGTTGTAGCGTTCGCCGCTGCGGAATTTCTCGACGACGTCGGAGAGGGAGTCGCTGTTGCGGACGAGGTCGCCTTCGCTCATGGGGTGCATGAGGTCGTCGACGATGACGGTGTCGTAGAGTTCGGGGCGGAAGATGATTTTGCGGACGTCGTCGAGGACGATGACGCCGAGGAATTTGTCGTCGTCGGAGAGGACAGGGAAGACGTTGCGTCGGGAGGTCTGGATGACGTCGACGAGGTCGCGGAGCCGGCTACCGCTGCGGACGATGACGAAGTTGGTTTCGATGAGGCTCTGCATGTCGAGGAGGTGCCATGCGGAGGCGTCTTTGTCGTGGGTGAGGAGGTCGCCGTGGGCGGCCAGTTTGCGTGCGTAGATGGAGTGCCGCTCGAAGGGTGAGATGCAGAGGTAGGTGACGGCGGAGGTGGCGAGGAGTGGGACGAGGAGTTCGTAGCCGCCGGTGATGTCGGCGATGAGGAAGGTGGCCATGAAGGGTGCGTGCATGACGCCTGTCATGACGGCGGCCATGCCGACGAGGGCGAAGTTGGAGGTGTCCTGAAGGGGGAGGCCTATGGTGTTGGAGAGCATGGCGACGAAGTAGCCGGCGAGACCGCCGAGGACGAGTGAGGGGCCGAAGGTGCCGCCGACGCCGCCGCTGCCGATGGTGGTGGCTGTGGCGACGGACTTGAGGAGGATGAGCGCGAAGAGGACGGCGAGGATGGCCCATGGGGAGGCGCCGAGGTGGCGATAGAAGGTGCCGGCGAAGAGTGCGTCGGGGTTGCCGTGGAGGAGAGCGGTGAGGCTGCTGTAGCCTTCGCCGTAGAGGGGCGGGAAGAGGAGCACGAGGGCTCCCATGAGGAGGCCGCCGAGGACGGCGCGGAGCCAGGGGTTGTGACGGCGGGCGAACCAGCCTTCGACGGCGTCGGCGACGCGGAGGAAGTAGAGTGAGACGGCGGCGCAGAAGATGCCGAGGACGGCGTAGAAGGGGAGCTGTGAGAGGGAGAATGGTGCCTCGACGGAGAAGGAGAACTGGACGCCGGTGCCCATGGTGAAGTAGGCCACGGAGGCGGCGGTGAGGGCGGAGATGAGCAGCGGGAGTGCGGTGGTGGCGGTGAGGTCGAACATGAAGACTTCGAGGACGAAGAGGATGCCGGCGAAGGGTGCTTTGAAGATGCCGGCGATGGCGCCGGCGGCGCCGCATCCGAGGAGGAGGCGTACGCTTTTGGGGCTGAGTCGGCACCAGCGGCCGATGTTGCTGCCGATGGCGGAGCCGGTGGTGGCGATGGGCGCTTCGAGACCGACGGAGCCGCCGAAGGCAACGGTGATGGTGGAGGCGAGCAGGGAGGCGTACATGTGTTTTGGCGGCAGCTCGGAGCGGTTGCGGCTGATGGCGAAGAGGACGCCCGGGAGGCCGTGGCCGATGTCGCCGCGGACGACGTAGCGGACAAAGACGACGGTGAGGAGGATGCCGACCAGCGGGAAGAAGAAGATGATGTAGGAGTTGCCGCTTTCGGCCAGAGTGCCGACGAGGCGGCCGGCATGGTGGACGAGCGTTTTCAGTGCCACCGCCGCCAGGCCGCTCATAAGGCCCACAGCCACAGCGAGCAGCAGTACGAACGTGGTCTCGTTCATATGGCGCAGGCGCCACCGGTATATCGACTTGTACACGATCTCTTTCTTTCTTTTGTCGGCGGCGCGTGGCTGCCGAAGTTGCAGATTAGCTGTCTGTTACGTGTGCGCGATGTTTGCGCATGCCTTGCAAAGATACAAAATATTTCGGATATATGGAGGTGGGGGCGCCGGGGGGGGGATTTTTTTTCCCGCCCTGACGGGCGGAGATCTATAAATCTATTTTTTTGCTGGTTTTTTCTTGGGGCTGGTTTTCTCCCGCCCTGGGGGCGGAGATCTATAAATCTATTTTTTTGTTGTTGGGGGGGTAGAGAGGGGGTAGAGGGGACCCAGAGAGGGGGTAGAGGGGACCCAGAGAGGGGGTAGAGAGGGTCGGTTTTTTCGGGGGGTAGTATGTCGGGTATAGTTAAAAAATGTTAATTATTTTATGCCTAAGGAATAATGGTGTACCTTTGCAGTGTCTTAGTTAACTAATACAGTAGGACTGAAAACCAACAATACAATGAAAGACAAGCTGATAAAGAGTATCAAGACGATTGTGGCAGTGGCCATAATGGTGTCTGTGGGGGCTGTCAGGGCCCAGAATGTGACCGTTGAGGGGCGAGTGACGGATGCCGCCACAGGTGAGGCGCTGCCGTTCGTGAATGTGGGTCTTATGCGCCCGGTGGATACGGTCTTTATGCGCGGCGCCACGACCGACATGGACGGAAGGTTCAGTATACATGCCGATACGGGCCTGTATCTGCTGCAGGTGTCGTTTGTGGGGTACGAGACCCACCAGGAGGTTGTACGCCTGACCGCCGACGTCGACGAGAAGCATATAGCGCTGAAAGGCGGCACGATGCTGCAAGCGGTGGAGGTGGTGGCCGAGAAGCCGCTCTATGTCATGGACGGCGAGAAGAATATGTACAACACGCAGGAGGACCCGAGCATACAGACGGGGACGGCCAGCGACGCGCTGCAGAATGCGCCGGGCGTGGAGGTGGACGCCGAGGGCAACATCACGCTGCGCGGAGTAAGCAGTGTGGAGATATGGATCAACGACCAGCCGAGCCACATGAACGAGGAGGCTTTGAAGCAGTACATCAAGACCCTGCCGGCCAACGCGATAGAGCGCATAGAAGTTATCACCAACCCGTCGGCGCGGTATTCGACCAGCGGCGGCGTGATCAACATCGTCACCAACCAGACGGTGAAGCGCAACGAGCTGCTCTGTGTGGGCTTCCGCGCCAACACGATGCCGAGCTTCTCGCCGTGGGCAAGCTACGTGTATGCCAATGAGAAGTTCGACATGAATATCTACGTCAACGGCAGTATCTCGCACTACAACAGCTTTGCCGACGGCACCTCGACCCTGCTGGACGGCACCGGCGCCGTCAGCCGCTTCCAGTCGCACTATGACACCACGGTCAGCAACAACAAAGGCGCCTACACTGGGGTGAACCTCAACTGGAAGCTTTCGGAGAAGACGCGCCTCTCCACCTGGGCCGGAATCTACCCCTACTGGGGGCGCAGCCACAGCACTGTCGACCTCGACTACTACGAGTACCCGTCGCCGCAGAACCTTGGCTACCGCTACACGCACGACAATGATGACGGCTTCTTCTGGGGTGGCTACATGGGTGCCTGGCTTGAGCACCGATTCGACAGCACCGGCCGCAAACTCTCCATCTCGCTCAACGGCAACACCTCCAGCAACGAAGGCACCAGCACCAGCTCGTTCGCCTATCGCGACCCGTTGCGCGACACCCTCTTTCGCCGCAACTACTCGCAGAACATCAACCCTACCATTGGATTCAATCTCGACTATGCCCACCCCTTGAAGAACGACTGGGAGTTGGCCGCCGGCGTGGCAGCCAGCACCGGTGGGGGCAGCCAGCGGCAGACGTTGGACACCATGGCCGCCGGCCAGTATCAGCGCGTCACCCTGCGTTCGAATGAGGGGGAGGAGCGCGGCACCGACCTGGCCCTCTACGCCACCGCCCAGAAGCGTTGGGGCGGCTTCACCGCCAAGCTGGGCCTGCGTGCCGAAAGCGCCTGGCCGCGCAGCACCTGGAGCTATGCCGACGGCACGGGTAGGTCTGTGGTGGACACTTCGTTCTTCGGCCTTGTTCCCTCGTTGCACCTGAGCTACCAGACCAAGACCTTCACCTCCTACAGCCTCAGCTACACCCTTCGCCACAGCAATCCGGGCTCCACCAAGCTCAACCGCTTTGTATTTTACGACGACTACAGCTACGAGACTGGCAATCCCGCCCTGCGGCGCACCTACACGCACAACCTAGAGGCGGGCTGGAGTAAGTACATCATGGGCTTCGGCATGCTGAACCTCAGCGCCTACTTCCGCGCCAATACCGACGAGATAGGCTCCATGGCCGCCGCCGGCTATGCCCCGGCGTACTTCCCCGCCACCCAGCTGGTCAACTACACCTTCCCCGACAACATCGGGAGCAGCCATACCGAGGGTCTGGATGCCAATATCACCTACCGTCCCAGCGGCTTCATCAACGTGCGGCTGAACGCCTCGGTGTTCAACTACGGCTACAACTATCAGGGCAACACGGATAACCACTGGAGCTGGAGCGCCCGCCTGAATGTGTGGGCCAAGCTGTGGAGCAAGCTGGAGGTCTTCGCCAACGCGCACTACACTTCGCCGCGTATGGGCCTGTACAGCATGAGTGTGGAGAATATGGGAGTGGACTTCGGCCTGAGCAGCGACTTCTTCGACCGCCAGCTGAGCGTCTACTTCAACGTCAACGACATCTTCGGCATGGCCAAGTGGGGCAACAATACCACGGCGCCGCAGTACCAGACCACCGGCAGCCAGCAGTTCGACTCGAGGTTCGTGAGCCTTGGCCTGACGTGGCGTATCGGCAAGATGGAGCTGGAGAGCAAGGCGCGCCAGGGCGCCACCGACACGGGTGCCGGCATGCCGCAGATGTAGACATTGGACGACGGACGCAAGCGTCCGTGTACACGACAAAGGAAACAGAAATACATAAAATAGTAGAATTATGAAACTTGTAACAGTAGAAACCCTTCAGGGGTGCAATTACGAAGAGCTCGGAGTGGTCACCGGTAGCACCATTCAGAGCAAGAACATGTTCGCCGACTTCGGCCAGGGACTGAAGAGCATCGTGGGCGGCGAGCTGCACAGCTACACCGACATGATGGAGAAAGCACGCGAGAAAGCCACCCGGCGCATGGTGGACCAGGCCGTCCGCATGGGCGCCGACGCCGTCATCGGCGTGCGCTACACCACCAACAGCATCATGGCCCAGGCCGCCGAGGTGCTGGTGTTCGGCACAGCAGTGAAGTATAAGTAAACCGTAAAAGACAAATGATATGATAGAGATTAAGAACCTTGACTTCAGCTACAAGAAGACTCCGGTCTTCAACAATATCAACCTGAGTTTCCCGCAGGGCGCCATCTATGGCCTGCTGGGTGAGAACGGCGTGGGCAAGACCACGTTGCTCAAGATTATCTGCGGTTTGCAGCGGCCGGTGAGCGGCAGCTGCACGGTAGACGGCCTCACCAGCTACGACCGCCTGCCGGAGATGCTGCAGCGCATCGTCTTCCTGCCCGACGAGGTGACGCTGCCCGACAACGCCACGCCGCAGAAGTATGTCGACGAGCTCAGTCCCTTCTATCCCACCTTCGTGCAGGGCACCTTTCTGCACCTGATGCAGGAGTTGGAGGTGGAGCCCGACCGCAAGTTCCGCGAGATGAGCTTCGGCCAGCAGAAGAAGAGCCTCATCGCCGCCAGCCTCTCGCTGGGCACTGACTATGTGCTGCTCGACGAGCCCACCAACGGCCTCGACATCCCCAGCAAGGCCCAGTTCCGCTCCATCCTGAGCAAAATCGCCGACGAGGGCAAGACCATTATCATCTCCACCCACCAGGTGAAGGATGTGGAGAACCTCATCGACCCCATCGTCATCCTGAGCCACAACGCTGTGCTGCTCGACGCCTCGGTGCAGAAGATCACCGAGAAGCTCTTCTTCGAGTACGGCGGTGCGGAGCGCCCGGATGCCCTCTACAGCGAGTTGCTGCCGGGCGGCTACATGAATGTGGTGGCCAACGAGAGCGGCGAGGAGAGCCAGCTCAACATCGAGGCCCTCTTCAACGCTGTGCTGCGCAACAAGGAAAAGATTAAAGAGCTGTTCGCATGAGTCAGACATTCGACATAAAGCGTTACGGGCGGCTGGTGCGGCACGATGTACGCAGTTGCCCCAGAGAGACCCTCTATTCGGGCCTGTGGATGGCGCTGGCCTTTGCGCCACTGATGGTGCTGAGCCGGCAGTGGCTCGGCCAGGAACAATATGGCACCTTCTATCGCCTGGCACTGATGGTGGGCATGGTGACCTGGTGGGCGCTGATGATTCCCACGCAGGTCTACCCCAACGTGGGTAAGAAGAAACGCGGCATCTACTTCGCCATGCTGCCCGCCACTAAAGCCGAGAAGCACGCCTCGATTGCCACGCTGATGGTGCTGACCGTTGTGGGGCTGATGGCCATCGGCCTGGCGGAGGACGTGCTGCTGACGGCGGTGCATCTGCCGGGCTACACGAAGTACTTCTGGCAGTCGGAGACTCTTAGGTTCCTCGACCTGCCAATGGTGCTGGGCACCCTGTTCACCTTCCTCACGGCGATGTTCGGCATGATATGGGCCAACACGGTGGCCAACAACACCCTCCGCGGCATCCTGCAGGTGCTGCTGTTCCTCTTGATGATCGGAGGGTTGGTGTTTTTCCCCCTCTATTTCGACAATAGGCCGCAAGGCTACTGGGTCGTGATTGCCGTCGAGGCTGTCGCAACCCTCTTCCTGGCCTGGCTCAGCCGCCGCCGGATGGACCGTATGACGTATTAAATTGTAAACCGTAAACTGTAAACAATATGGATTGGAACCGTTTCTGCAAAGTCGTAGCGAAAGACTTTCGCAATATGTGGCCGATGTTCGGCACCACAATGATTATCTTGGCGGCCCTGCCGTTTGCCGCGTGGCTGATGATGTATGTCTTCGGCGGCGGCGACGCCCACATGCCGGCCGACCTGCGCCTCATCATGATAGAGGCCGTGGCCTATATCGCCGCCATCATGGCCCCCTCGCGCATGTATCGCACGTGGAACCTGCGCAACGAGGGCATCTACTACGCCATGCTCCCCGCCTCGAAGGCGGAGAAGTTCTGCTCGGCGCTGCTCTTCTCGCTCATCGTGTGCCCGCTGGCGGTCTACCTAGGTAGCCTGGTGCTCGATATGTTCCTCACCGTCGTCCCCTTCGGCCCGTGGCAGGAGTGGATATGGCAGGGTGAGATGGGCTTCCCCTTCACTTTCGACATGTCGCGTCTGAGCGAGTATGCCGCCGCCGAGGAGGGTGCCGAGGCCTTCCTGCACTTCGGATGGATGTATCAGCTGTGCTGCTGGGTCGGCTATATAAGCACCGTGCTGATGTTCCTCTTCACCAGCACCATCTTCAAGAAGCACAAGGTGCTGCAGACCATCCTCTGGCTGTATGTCATCAACTTCGTGATTAGCATCGTCCTCGTGCCCGTGATGGTGGCCGTCTTCTCCGACAGCAGCTTCATGGACTGGTTCATGCAGCTGCCCGACCGCATGAGCGGCGAGCAGATGGTCAACTGGATCTTTGGACTGGCCCTGGGCTTCGACGTGCTGATGACGGCCCTCTTCGGCTGGCTCAGCTGGCGCCGCCTGAACCGCATGGCGTATTGAAAGTTAAGAGTTAAAAGTTAAGAGTTAAGAATTATGAAACGTATAGCATTGATATCCGTTATGGCCACGGTGTTGATGGTGGCCTGCGGCGAGAATACAAAGATCGATATTAAGTACGACCACCCCGAGCGCTACAGCGTAGGCGACGCCACGTTGCGGCAACCGATTAGCGGCATCAGCGTCGACTGGCTCTTCGGCAACATGGAAATACTCTACACCGACGACTCTGCGGTACGCATCCATGAGGAGATTCAGGAGGGCTTCCTCCCGCTGACCGACTCGCTGCGTATGCGCTACTATGTCGATGAGGAGGGCGAGCTTGAGATACAATACTGCGGTCATGGCAAGTACCGCTATGGTGATTTGAAGAATATTCGCAAGCACCTTGTCGTCGAGGTGCCGCGCGGCACAGTGCTCGACGATATCGACATCGACGGTGTCGAGTCCGGGGTGATAATTGAAAACGTGCTGAGCCGCGAGCTAACGGTGGATGGTGTGAAGATTAACGTCAACGCCGACTACCCCAACACCCTGCCTGACGAGATTGATGTCGACGGCGTGCAGTGCCTGCTGGCGCTCCATGTGGTGCCAGAAACGGCAGGCCTGACCATCGGGATGTCGGGCATAAAGCCTTGGCTCACTTGCGACCTGCCCTCGCGCAAGGAAGGCGAGAAGACCATTGTGGGCGACGGACGCTGCAAGGTGGAGGCCGACGGTGTCGGCGTCAAGCTGAGCATCCGCGAACTGAAATATGGAGGAAACGACTATGGACTTTAGGAAACAGAAACCGATATACCTGCAGATAGCCGACTGGCTGATGGAGCAGGTGCTGCAAGGGCAGCTCGTGGCCGACGACCGCATGCCGTCGGTGCGCGACGTGGCCACCCAGATGGGCGTCAACCCCAACACGGTGGTGCGATCGTTCGACTACCTGCAGCAGGAAGAGATCATCTATCAGCGCCGCGGCGTGGGCTACTTTGTCGGTGCCGACGCCCGCGAGCGCATCCTCGCCCACCAGCGGCGCGAGTTCCTCGAGGAGGAGCTGCCACTCATCCGGCAGAAGATGAAACTGCTGGGCATCAGCGTGGAAGAATTGAAAATTGATAATTGAAAATTGAGAATTATGAAACGTTACATTATCTTGACAATGGCGGTGGCGGCCCTGATGGCTACGGGCTGCCGCCACCGCGAGGCGCCGGCGCTGGATGGCTTCCAGGGCGGCGTAACGGCCAGCGAGGTGGAGAGCACCCTCGAGGCCGAGGGCTACGACTTCGCCCTCATGGCGACCACCAAGGAGCGGCAGCTGGTCACCTACGGCTGGCGCGACAGCCTGCACTTCTTCACCCGCGTCTACGATGGCAGCGACGACACGCTCCACATCGACCAAGCTTCCACGCAGTCGCTCACTGACGATGGCATCACTTTGGAAGCGATGAACGACAGCGTCTGGTGCATCAAGATGCGGGGTGTGCCCAAGTGGGTGCTCAACGTGCGACTGGGCTGGACGCGCGTGACCAGCGACGGTGTGGAGTTCGACGTGCGCTTCTGGGGCCGTCCGATGGCGCACTGCACCTTCGTCTGCGACGACCCGGCGCTGCGCTCCACCCGCCTGCTCGATATGCCCGAGGTGCGTGAGCTGGTGCTGCACGTGGTCTACGTGCAGCTGCTGACCGCCGACAAGGCCGACATGGAGGACGAGTGGGACGACATCATGGAGGAGCTGGACGACGCCCGAGAGGAGGCTGAAGAGGCCCGGCAGGCCGCGAGCACGACGCTGATCGACACTGTCTTCGTCTCACACGGCTGCTCGGCCGACCGCGCTTTCGACCGCTTGGAACAGCGCGCCAAGAAGCTGGGCTTCGGCAGCTTCGAGCTGCACCACCAGGCTGGGCACAAGGGCTGCTACATGCAGTGTACCCACGGCCCGGGCGGCGTCAATAAATGCATTCGCCGCATGGAGGAGATGTCCAAAGTGGCCGCCACCGAGGGTCTGGCCTTCAGCATCAAGCACAATGGCGACCCGCACTTCGCCTGCACCTTCCGAGCCTGGAAGGCGGAGTGAAAGAGCGAGAACAAAAGGAGAGGTCCACCCCGACGGGGTGGACCTCTCTTTATTGTCGGTAGTTTGGATGGACTACTTGAGAGTGAAGACCAATTCGGTGGGGAAGTTGTAGTTGTTGATGACCTCGAAGAAGGGGTTGCCTTCCAGTTCGGGGTCATCTTCCTCAGGCATCATGCCGCTCCAGAAGTCGGTGGGCAGGGTGATGGTGATGGTCTCGGGCGAGGGAGTGTAGGTGAAGGGCATGACGGCGGGTTGCTCGTTGCCAGAGGGGTCGGCGAAGGTGATTGTGCCAGTGTTGGTGGTGGCGTCGAAGAAGAACGTAGCGTTCACGGGAATTTCTTCACTCATGGGGTCCATGGGGACCGGCAGGCCGGTCATTGTGGCGTTTAAGCCGATGGTGAAGACAGCGCTGTCGGCGGTGGGATGGAAGTCGAGGGTAAAGGTGAAATCGACATTGAAGCCGACTTCTGCCGTATAGGTGTCGGTGACAGGGTAGTTGACGGTGGTGTCGATGTTGAGGGTGCTCTCCCAGGAAGTGTTGTGGGGGAAGGCGGCGGTGGGTTCCTGGTTGCCGGTGGTGTCGGCCGGGGTCGGGTTGTCCGGAGTCTCGGTGTTGCTGCCATTGTTGTTAGCGGGTGTTTCCTCTTCCTTCTCGCAAGCGGCGAAGGTGAGCATCAGCGCGGTGGCGATGGCCATGAAAACAGTTGTCTTTTTCATTGTTTTAATGTTTTTTTGGTTTATGATGTTTCCGATATAACGCGGGATGAGAAATATTATTGTGCCGTATGTTCGACGGGTTTCACTTTAGAGTGGTCGATGCCGAAGGGGTCTGGGGGCTCGGTTTGGCGGGCGGGTTGTTGTATGGAAGCCGCCGAGCTGTCGCGGCGGTATTCAAGACCTTTCTCGGGGCGGGCGCAGTTGCTCATGTTGTCCTGGATGCGCTCCACCTCGTCGGGGGTGAGAGCGTGGGTGCTTTCGACGAAATGGGTGGTGGAGTAGGGGAATGCGTCGGCCAGTTCGCCGCTGTAGTAGAAGTCGAAGCCAATGGCGCCGAAGGTGTATTTGCGGTCGGCGACGGTGATGTGGCTACCGCCCGGCATGGGGTCGGGCTTGGGGTGTGACTGCGAGAAGCCCACGTTGAAGAGAGTGAAAAGGAGGTCTGGGCGGTCGCTGATGTCGTAGCCGGCGCGGCGCCACTGGAGCATGGTCTGGTGGAGGATGCAGCCGGTGTAGATGTAGCTGTAGAGGTGGTTGCGGTAGTCGACGAGTCGGTTGTAGCGTTCGGTCTCGTGGTCGTCGGTCTCGAAGTCGAGCAGGTGTTCGTAGGCAGGGCCCATGTAGTATTCGGACGTTGGGTCTTTCAGGTGCTGCTCGACGGCCTCGGCGGTGAAGTCCTTGATGCCGTTGACGCCGTAGCTGAACTGGCTCTGGACGCTGAGCACCTTGACGGGGCCGAGGTAGCGCTTGAATATTTCGCGCTTGGAGTTGAAGAGACGGATCTGCTCGCCGATGAGGCATCCCACGATGAGGCGCGGCTCGACGCCGGTGAGGCGTCCGGCCTCGTGGATGAGAGCGCTGTCGCGCACGATGGCCCCCTTCAGGGCTTCCCATTCTGGGGTGGCCATCCAGGGAATGGCGTTTTGGGTGTTGGGTGTTAGGTGGGCAGTGTTAGGTGTTAAGTGTGCGGTGTCGGTGTAGACAGCGAGGGCGGCGAGCATGCGGTCGAGCAGGGTGGGGTCGTCGCTCTGGACGACGGCATTGAGCATGAGCCGCGCGTTGACGGGATAGCGTTCGGCGACGGACGCGAGGCGCAGGAGCTGGCCGTGGAGGTCGACGGTGTCTTGGCGGACCGCTCCCTGTGCCACCTCGGAGGCCGAGACCATGTAGCGGTAGTTCTTGTCGATGGCGCCGCGGTTGTTGGTGACGCCCAGTTGGTAGAGGCCCCAGGCCCCTATAATAGCGGCACCTGCCAGTGCGAAGAGCACCAGCAGGATGTCGCATATCTTGCGCCAGAGGGGGCGCTGTTTGAAATCAGTCCAGAGAGACTTCGCGGTTTCGAGGCTTCGGGACTTTGTGTTGTTTGTGTCCACCGTGTGTGTGTCTTGGTGTCTTGGTATATAAGTCAACAGGTCTGCAAGACTACAAGTCTTGAGGAGGTGTTTGTCAGACCATCTGGCTCCACCAGTCGTAGGGCTCGAAGGTGAGGTTCATGGCGACGAAGACGATGGCGCCGGCGAGGTAGCCAGCGAGGGCGAGCCATGAGATTTTCTTGAGGTACCAGATGAAGTCTATCTTCTCCATGCCCATGACGGCGACACCGGCCGCGGAGCCGATGATGAGGAGGGAGCCGCCGGTGCCGGCGCAGTAGGCGAGGAACTCCCAGAAGGGGTGGTTGGCGATGAAGCCCTCGGGCGACATGGGGTACATGCCCTGGACGGCGGCCACGAGCGGTACGTTGTCGACGATAGAGGAGAGGATGCCAATGATGAGGTCGATGAGGAAGAAGCCTACGGTCTCGCCGCCGACGCTGATGCCGCGCATGGAGTCGAGTCCCTGGGCGAGGCTGCCGAGGATGCCTGAGACTTTCAGGCAGCTGACGGCCATGAGGATGCCGAGGAAGAAGAGGACGGTGGGGACGTCGACGTGCTCGAGTGTGCTTACGGCGGTGGGCAGGTTCTGGCCTTCTTTAGAGTGTTTGCGGCTGAGGATTTCGGTTGTCACCCAGAGGATGGAGAGGCTAATGAGCATGCCGAGGTAGGGTGGCAGGTGTGTGATGGTTTTGAAGACGGGCACGAAGATGAGGCCGCAGACGCCCATGATGAGCACGAGTCGGCGCATCCAGGGAGCGACGTCGATGCCGTCGTCCTTCACTTCCGGGCGCACGATGTCGCCCTTGAGGGTGCTTCCCAGGAGGAGCACGGGCACGACCATGCAGACGAGGCTGGGCAGGAGGGTTTTCACTATGATGTTGACCGTGGTCACTTGTCCTTTGATCCAGAGCATGATGGTGGTGACGTCGCCGATGGGGCTCCAGGCGCCGCCGGCGTTGGCGGCGAGGATGACCATGCCGGCGAAGAGCCAGCGTTCCTTCTTGTCGGCGATGAGTTTGCGGAGGAGTGCGACCATGACGATGGCGGTGGTCATGTTGTCGAGCAGAGCCGAGAGGAAGAAGGTGAGGATGGAGACGACCCAGAGGAGTTTCTTCTTGTCGGTGGTCTTGATGAGGTCGGTGATGACCGTGAAGCCTTTATAGTCCTCGATGAGTGTGACGATGGTCATGGCGCCGAGGAGGAAGAAGACTATTTCGGCTGTTTCGCCGAGGTTCTCCACAAGGCTTGAGCTCACGAAGGAGCGGTAGCCCTCGAGGCCGCCGTAGCCGGCGAGCAACTCGGGGTTGTTGATGTTGAACATGTTGAAGATTGCCCAGATGAGGCATCCCAGCAGCAGAGCCGAGGCCGTCTTGTTGACCTTCAACGGGTGTTCGAGTGCGATGCAAGCGTACCCGACAATGAAAACAGTGATAAGTGTTGCAACCATAGTTTTGATTTTATTGTATTGTATCGTTTATCGTCTGTTGTTCTGTTGTTTCTGCATCTGTTCGGCTTGTTTCTGGAGTTCTTCGAGGCGACGCTGGAAGTTGCTCTTTTTCTTGCCTTTGCCGTTGTCCTTGGCGTGTTTGGCGTCGTAGGCGGCCATACGTGCGCGCACTTTGCGCTCGCTGGTGAAGCGGCGGATGAGCATCATGACCGTCATGGTGAAGGTGAGGGAGATGAGGTAGTAGAGGTTAAGACCTGCGCTCTGGCTGTTGAAGATGAAGAGCATCATGAAGGGCATGAAGTACATCATGAATTTCATGCCGGGCATGCTCTGAGTGCCGGCCTGCTGGCGCATGGTGTACCAGGTGTAGAAGAACTGCATGCCGAACATCAGGAGGCAGAAGAGGGAGATGTGGTCGCCGTAGAGGGGTATGTTGAATCCGAAGTCGAGGATGGAGTCGAAGTTGGAGAGGTCGGGGCACCAGAGGAAGGGCTTCTGTCGCAGTTCGATGGCGATGGGGAAGAACATGAACATGGCCGTGAGGAATGGCATCTGGATGAGCACAGGGAGGCAACCCGCCATGGGGCTGTAGCCGGCGCGCTTCTGGAGTGCCATCATCTGCTGCTGTTTCTGCATGGCCTGTTCGGGCTGTGGGAAGCGTTTGTTCAGGGCGTCCATTTCTGGCTTCAACACGCGCATGATGGCGCCGCCCTGGTAGCTCTTGTAGACCAGTGGCAGGAGCACGAGGCGGATGAGCAGTGTGAAGACGATGATGATGATGCCGTAGTTCCAGTTGAAGCGCTCGAGGAAGTTGAACACCGGGACGATGAGGTAGCGGCTGATGCTCTTGGAGATGACGGTCCAGCCGAGAGGCAGCATGCGGTCGTAGCCGCGGTCCATGGCGCGGAGGTCGCGCAGCTTGGTGGGGCCGTAGTAGAATCCGAGGTGCATCTGAGGCTGCTCTTGGTCGTACTGGAGCCCGACGACGGCGCGCATGTCGGCGAGGTAGTTCTTGGCGGTGTCGCGCTTGTCGGTGCGGATTTCGAGTTCGGCGTTTTCGAATGGCACGCCGCCTTCGGCGGTGATGATGGCGGCGAAGTACTGCTGCTTGAAGGCCACCCAGTCGAGGTTCACTTTGACCTGCTTGTCGACGTCTTTCTTGCCGAGGCCGAGGTTGTCGGGGTTCTTGTCTTTCGGGGTCTTGTAGTAGATGCTGCTGTAGAAGCTTTCGCGGTCGCTGTTGCGGTTGCTCTTGCCGCGGCTGCCGCTGTTGACTTTCTCCTGGCGGAGCATGCGGTTCTGCCACTGGAAGTCCATGTAGGGGGTGTTGCGCACCAGTGAGGTGAGGCCGACGAAGTTGATGTCGAAGCCCACTTCGTAGCTGTCGCCGTGTATGGTGTAGACGAACTCGAGGTAGCCGGGATTGGCGCTGTCGGCCACTTCGGCGCGGAAGCGGACGCTTGCAACGTCCTCGAGGTCAACGGACAGCTGGTTGTCGAGGAGGTATTCGTAAACGGGCTTGCCGGAGTTGCCGAAGTAGGGCACAAAGACCAGGTCTTTGGTGTTGACCACGCGGTTGTCCTCGGTGGAGAAGACGAGGTTCATGTTGTCCTGAGAGGGTGAGATGAGCACCAGCTCGTTGCTGTCGTAGGTTTGGTAGTCGGCCAGCACGACGCGGTCCACGCGTGCGCCGAGGGTGTTGAATTCCACAGACATCAGGTGGTTGCTGAGAGTGAAGCTGCGTGCTTCGCCGCGAGCGGCGTTGTTGAAGGCCCCCATGTCGGCGACGCGTCGTCCAGTGCTGAGGGTGAGGGCGGTGCTGTCGCCCGCGGCGGCCAGACTGTCGGCCTGGGCCTTGGCGGCGGCTAGGCTGTCGGCTACCCGCTGGGCTTCCAGATTGGCTGCCATCGTGGAGTCGTAGACGCGCTGCCGCTCGGTGATCTCCTCCTTCGAGGGGCTCACCCACAACATGTAGCCGACAAAGATGCCGATTATCAATACCAGACCGATTATCGATTTTTTATCCATATATTATATGTTTCTTTTTATTATATAGTTCACTGCAATAATGTCTTACCGCCTCCCGTAGGGGACGGGACGATTTGCAAAGATACTAAATTATAGAGAAATGGAAAAATAATTTTGTCGGCAGATGCGACTAAAGTGCCACTGTGGGCGGGTGAGGCAAGGTTGCTGGGGCGGAATGGGGTGTCCTGATTGGTTGGTGAGAGTTTGCCGGTTTTTTGGGGGGGGGGTTGATGGTGCCAATACCCAGCGGGGGGGGTAGTGTAGGGGTAGAGAGGGGGTACTATCGCAGGTCGGCGGTGCGCTTGCCGAAGGTGGTCATGTACTCGTAATGGGGCGCGTTCGCTCACCGGGCTCGATAGCAGGCCGTGCGCGCGATGCTGATGGATTCAATTTGCTGAGGGATGTTCATAGGTGTAATATTTTTATTGGGTTAATATTCATTTTGGATTGCTTGGAGTTTTCGCGCCCCGCGAAAGCCGTTTTCAAAACCAATTGGCCCTTTCGCACGTTGTCGGCAGAGCCGACGGCATACCAGCGACAGGCGGTTTCAAAAGCGGTCGGGGCTGGCGATATTATTATTGTTTCGACATATAGTCATTGTATAATGAATCATACGACTCGCACCAGTCAGTAACAGCGCCAAGACTCCCCAACTGTTGAAGGAGCTCATCGCAGGGTATCAACTGTATTTCGTTTTTATTGACAAACTTCAAATATATATTATTCTCTGAACATGGACATACTTCTTCGTATGTAACAAATGACACTTTCTGCTTTTTGCCTGTTTTCTTGAAATACTGGCTATCCGGGAAGATATAGCAAAGATGGCCAGCCAACATGCAACAGCCCTCCACATAGTATTGTAGGCTATCTGCATAATGACCATAATAGCTATAATGGCGAGTTTTGACCTCAATATCATACGTGCCGATAACGGAATCTAGCATAAAATCCAATGTTGAACTTGTTGCCAAAAGACCGCAAGGCTCTAAAAAGTCAAGGTCGAGTGGCACATCGGGTTCTTCCTTGAACTGCTCGGCAATTACGGTTTCGAGGTTCTCCTTTAGCGTTTTGTCGATAAAATCGTATTCGTCAAGTTTAAACTTTATGAGGTGTCCTCCATCGTTTCTAGTACCGCAGGCGGTCATCATTCCGAGGGTGCACAGCACCGCGAGGGCTAAAAATGCTTTCTTCATTAATGATTTTGTTTTATTGGTTAGACTCTTTGTGTTTTTATAACGTGTGCTTATGGCAAATCCTTATAATTGCCTTTTGTGCAATTTATATTCATTGGTTGGGATGAACACTCTCGTATCGTTTCCGTCATACGAAAACACCGTTTTCTCTAAAACGATATAGTCCTTATCCAATTTGTAGTAATAGTCCGTGTGTTCTAAGTTCCTTTCATCCTCTTGTGTCTTGGCGTCGGTGAGCGTTGTCATCTTGAGTGTGTCACCATAAACATGATATTCGCAGAACTCATACTCATCATTTTCGTATGAATAGCTGAAGGCTTTGTCATCCGTGATGAATGCAACGAAGTCCCTATCCATATCCGTGGCCCAACGGTGTACCCAAACGGTACCCTGAAGCCCGGAATCATCCGTCACACTTGATGGCTGTTGTGCGCCATTGCCAGAGTGACTTACATCCGCATTTGAGCCTTGTAGCACAGAGTCGACTGCGGCATCGTTTGCCACCCCGCCCTTGCATCCGGCCATCATCGCCACGGCGCACAGCACCGCGAGGGCTAAAAATGCTTTCTTCATTTTATAAAAAATGTTTGTGGGACATTATTTGATTAGTATTGATTCGTCGAATGCGGGTTCGGTGAGGGTTACGGTCTTGTATGTGTTGTCCAGAGTGTCGTAGACGCGCCAGTCGCCAACGCCGAGGAAGCCGTCGTGTATAAACGCCTCGTATCCGTTGTAAAATCCGTCGCCCTCCTTGTTGATGGTGGTGCCGTCGTCGGTGTACTCCTTGTAGTGCGCCTTGTATTCGAACCTGTTCAGGCCAATTACAGTGTCCGTTTTTTCGATGCCGGTGAAATGGCAGTTAAGTTTCCCATCGAAATACATCTTTAGTTCTCCACATTCGATGCCGTTGCAGTAGTGAACCTCCGAAATCATCCTATCGTTCTCTTCAATCAGCCACAGGCCGTCTTTTTTGCCTTCGGCATTGTACAGGTTTATTATCCCCGCCAAGGAATCGTTTGCGGCCACGGTTGCCGTTCGGTCGTCAAGTTCGGCAGGAGTACCACCGCCCTTGCATCCGGCCATCATCGCCACGGCGCACAGCACCGCGAGGGTTAAAAATACTTTCTTCATAATGACCTGTGGTTATAAATTAAACGATTATTTGATTGTGATTTTTAGTTTATAATAAACAGGGGTTCCCCATGGTGCGAGAGTTGTCGGCTTGTATCCGCCTGCCCATCCCCACTCGCTGTTTCCGTTGGAGACTGCCGCCACCAACAATTCATTATCACTGATCCAGCAGATGTTGAAACCTTGTTCCACTCCGTCTTCGCTCCAGCGGTAGTCCATGTAGTGGCACAGCGGGACCATGTGGTGTCGTTGCACGTCGTACCAGTAGAACCACAGGTCACCATGGAAGTCACAGTCGTGCCCTTGCTGCCCGACAAAAATACCATTTGTTCCGTAGGTGCTCGTCTCCGACTGCATAAAGGTGGAGTCGACAATGCCATCCTCGGTCATCATAAACGACTCAGTGGTCAACGGCGACCACAGAGCGAACTCGTACTGTTTAGTCTCGGGATAATGGATGATTGGAAGGTAATCATCACTCTCTGCAAGCACATTTTCCAGAACCTCCTCATTTTCCATATGCCCTCGCTCCAAGTAGTACCGAATAGCGTTCTGACTACCCTTTTGATACAACTCCGCATAGAGCGAAGAACCCGTGTCGACAGCCACTGGCTGCACCGTGTATTTGTCGGTGAGCAGCCGTTCGTACTGCTCCCGCGTAATCTCCTCGGGAATGACGACCAACCGGCCGTCGGCCGAGAATGTGGAATATCCGTTGATAGAGTCCACATTCAAGTGCTCATCGTCCGAAGCAGTGTACTCCTGGATATTTGCAAAGTCGATGTCGCCCTTGCATCCGGCCATCATTGCCACGGCGCACAGCATCGCGAGGGCTAAAAATGCTTTCTTCATATACATTATATATTATTTGTTGAAATACGGTTTTCTGTTCCTTTACTCCTGCCCGCCTGCGGCGGGCGAAATCTATAAATCTTATAGATTATTGCGCTTTTTCGCTTAATTTGATTGATTTCAGCGGTGCTCAACACCCCTTCGGGGGTTGCGGATTGGGGAATCCCGCCGCAGGCGGAAATAATTTATAAGATTTATAGATTTCTGCGGCGCGGCGGCATGCCGCCGCGCCGCAACATCCGCCACGGGTTATTCCTTGCGTTTGCGCTCGGCCTCGTCTTCCTTGGCAGAGGACTTTATCTGCACGTGGCCTTGGTCGAGAAACCACCACAGGATGGTGAAGACAACGCCACTTACCAATCCGCCAATAACAGCACTGCGTAGTCCGTCATGGTCGAACAGTATTCTTACAAGGAAAAATGCCAAGGAAAATACGCCAAACAGAAACAGGTAGTATGCCCAGTTCTTTTTCTTGAATAGTTTCATATTTCTATTGTTTATTAATCATTT
>CAMVAA010000020.1 GCA_947165345.1 uncultured Bacteroidales bacterium | reverse complement strand
GAGCCGGAGACGGGCGAGTACTGGGGCTTCGCCATCGAGCTGGCCGAGGCGATGGCCAAGCGGATGGGCGTGGCGGTGGAGTTCGTACCCACCTCATGGCCCACGCTGACGGCCGACGTGCAGGCCGAGCCGCAGCTGTTCGACATGGCCATGGGCGGCATCACCATCACCGAGACGCGCTGCGCCACGATGCTGATGAGCGAAGGCTACCTGGCCAACGGCAAGACCATACTCTGCCGCGTGGAGGACAGCGCGCGCTTCCGCTCGCTGGAGGACATAGACCGAGAGGAGGTGCGCGTTATGGTCAACCCCGGCGGCCTCAACGAGCAGTTCGCGCGCCAGCACCTTACGCACGCCACACTCATCGTACACGCGAACAACGAGGAGATACCCGCGCTCGTGGCCGAGGGCGAGGCCGACGTGATGATCACCGAGATAACGGAAGCGCCCTACTACGTGCAGAGCGACTCGCGCCTGGCGGCGCCGCTGCTCGACGCGCCCTTCACCCATGGCGAGATCGGCGTGCTGATGCGGCAGGGGCAGGACGACCTGCTGGCCGTCGTGAACAGCATCATCCGTCAGATGAAGGCCGACGGCAGCCTGCGCCAACTGACAGAGAAATACGGACTGGTATATGCCTACTGAAACACGAAGTACGCGAATGAACACCGAGCACATGACCATAGCGCCCATGCGGCACGAGGAGATTGGAAAGTGCGCCGAGCTGTCGGTGCAGGCCTTTGCCGACTACGAATACTTCACCAACTTCTTTGCCGAGCGCGGGGAGCGGCTGGCTTTCATGTGTGCCATGATACACAGCGAGTACCGCACCACGAGGAGACGCGCCCACTTCCTTGTGGGTCACGCTGGCGGAGTGCCGGTGGCGGTGGCCGACTTGTTTCCTCCCGACTGGCGGAAGCCTTCGGACTTGCAATACCTGCTGCACGGCTGGGGGCGTGTGCTGCGGTTGCCGAAGCAGGACATCGTCAAAGAATGGCTGGCGATGGACAGCGACGCCGGCCACTACTGCCACACGCTGCTGGGCGGCAGCACATGGTACCTCAGCTCCCTCACTGTCAGTCCCGAGCGCCAAGGACACGGCTATGGCCGCGAGATGCTGATGGAATGCGTGGTGCCCTACATCCGTAGGCACGGCGGCACACGTCTGTGCTTCTTCACCAACAGCGAGAGCAACCTAGCCTTCTACCGCCACCTTGGTTTCGAGGTGGCCGACTACCAAGAGCTCGACTGCCACGGAACGAAGATGGGCAGCTGGAGCATAGTATACGAAATACCACAATAGCAGTGCGGAAACATGGGAATGCGTTAATGCGGGAGTGTGGAGGATTCCGTATGCTGCAAGATTCCGCATACAAAATGAGACTTTCTGGCATTTCATCGGGATAAGGCGTTTGTCAAATAGCAAAGGAAGGTATAGATGATAGAAAGAGAAATCATAGAACAGATTTTAGACTCTACTCATATTGAGGAAGTGGTTGGCGAATTTGTGCAACTAAAGAAAAAGGGGGAAAACTATGTTGGGCTATGCCCGTTTCATTCGGGGAGAGCAGCTTCATTATATGTTTCGCCTTCAAAGGGGATTTTCAAGTGTTTTGTGTGTGGTGAAGGTGGTAATGTTATTTCCTTTTTGCAAAAGTACAAACACTTTTCGTTTGTTGAGAGTTTGCAATATTTGGCAGAAAAGTATGGGGTAGCTCTTTATCCTCAAGATAACTCCACAAAACAATCACAAGAAAGCTCCTTATATAGGGAGAGATTGTCATCGAGTATTGTGTTCATTGACACGGAGGTGGGTGTGGACAGCCAGAAGATTGAGGACTACGGGGCTGTACGCGAGGACGGTGCATTGATACACACACAATCGGCCCGCGATTTCGAGAGCTTTGTGTCGTCGAGCGACACAGTGTGTGGACATAATATCATCAACCATGACTTGAAATACCTGCAGCTGAAAGGACAATATGCCGTCATCGATACCCTGCCGTTGTCTCCACTGCTGTTTCCACGCAAGCCCTACCATCGGTTGGTAAAAGACGACAAACTTCAGGTAGACGAGCTGAATAATCCTGTTAACGATGCCAAGAAGGCGCGAGATTTGTTTTATGACGAGGTAGATGCCTGGAGAGCATTGACTGAAAGAAGAAAGACTATATATCGCAGCCTGTTGGGGCAGAGGATGGAGTTTCGTGGGTTCTTCAATTGGATGGGCAATGATTGTGTCTCGGATCATGTTAGCAAGCTTATACGCGAAGAATTTGCCGGGAAGATATGTACCAACGCCAACATTGAGGCTGTAGTGAAGCATTATCCGGTGGAATTGGCCTACGCGTTGGCGGTCATCGGTGCAGGCGACTTGCAGTCGCTAACCCCGGCATGGGTGCTGCACAACTATCCGAAGGTGAACAACGTGATGGCTTTTCTATGTAATACCTCATGCGGCGAATGTGAGTATTGCAAGCGCAGACTGGATGCACACACCGGACTGAAAGAGTTCTTTGGGTATGACGAGTTCCGCCTGTTCGATGGCGAACCTATGCAACAAAAAGCAGTGGAAGCGGCTATTTTGGGCGAGTCGCTGTTGGCTATCTTTCCGACAGGCGGCGGCAAGTCGTTGACTTTCCAACTGCCCGCCTTGATGGCAGGACGGAACATACATGGACTGACGGTTGTTATCTCGCCTCTACAGAGCCTGATGAAAGACCAGGTTGATAATCTTGCCGAGCGAGGCATCAGCGACGCTGTGACCATCAACGGTTTACTTGACCCTGTTGAACGTGCAGCCGCCATTGAGCAGGTGGCAGAGGGAACCGCCAATATGCTCTATATTGCACCAGAGATGCTGCGCAGCAAGACCATAGAGCGACTGCTGCTGTGTCGGAATGTGGTGCGGTTTGTAATCGACGAAGCCCACTGCTTTTCTGCATGGGGGCAAGACTTTCGAACCGACTACCTATATATCGGTGACTTTATCCGCGAGTTGCAAGAGAAGAAACAACAACCCAGCCCGATTGCTATCAGTTGTTTTACCGCCACTGCCAAGCAAAAGGTTATTTCGGATATTTGTGAGTACTTCAAAGAAAAGATTGGCATAGAGCTGAAGGTGTTTGCTTCGAGTGCAGAGCGGAAAAATCTGCGATACAGCGTGCTGCACGCTGAGACGACAGATGAGAAATACACACAATTGCGCAACTTGATTCTTGGGCACCGTTGTCCTACCATCATCTATGTCGCCCGAACCCGCCGAACCCGTGAGTTGGCAGAACGATTGCAACGTGACGGTATCAGGGCACTGCCGTTCAACGGCAAGATGGAGGCAGCAGAAAAGGTGAGAAACCAAAACGCATTTATGAGAGGCGAGACGCAGGTTATTGTGGCTACATCTGCCTTCGGCATGGGTGTGGACAAGAAGGATGTGGGACTGGTGGTTCATTACGATATCAGCGACTCGTTGGAGAATTACGTGCAGGAGGCGGGTCGCGCCGGTCGCGACCCCCATATGGAAGCCGACTGCTATGTGCTATTTGATGACAGCGACTTGGACAAGCATTTCATCCTGCTCAATCAGAACAAACTCTCCATCAGTGAGATTCAACAAGTGTGGAAGGCTGTCAAAGACCTGACGGTCAAGCATGAGAAGGTCAGTTGTTCGCCATTGGAGATTGCCCGCCAGGCCGGATGGAACAGCGACGACGGTAACGACATCGAGACACGTGTGCGAGGAGCTGTCACCGCTCTGGAGCAGGCCGGCTTCATCAGTCGAGGCAGTAATGCGCCACGCATCTTCGCCACCGGTATAAATGTCCACACGATGGACGAAGCCCGACAGCGACTCAATGCCTCAGCCCTCTTCGACGACACTACGCGAGAAGACGCTGCCCGCATCATCCATTCGCTCATCAGCAGTCGGGCTAAAACAGGTGGTCGCGATGCAGAGGCAGAGAGCCGTATCGATTATCTGGCCGATATACTCGGAATGAAAAAAGAGGCGGTAGTGCGCAACATCACCCTTATGCGACAGGAGGGGCTGCTGGCCGACACACAAGACATGCAGGCTTATATGGACCGTGCCAATATCAGCCGTGGACTGGAGGAGATGCTTCGTCTTGAACATTTCCTGCTGCAGCACATCACTACCGAGCCCAGTCTTTTCAACTACAAACAACTCAATGCCGATGCACAACAGGCAGGGCATCCACGATGCACCGTCAAACTGCTGCGAATGCTTTTCCACTTCCTGCTAATCAAGGGTTATCTACGCAAGGAAGAACATACCGCCGGTGGCAGTGTCAGTTTGAGACTGGAGGTTGACAGGGAGACAGCGATGGCGCGGTTTAACCGGCGCGCTGATTTGAGCCGTTTTGTCGCCAAGGAGCTGACATCGGCTGCCGAGGAGAAGATGATTACTTTCTCGGTGGTAGAACTGCTGAACAAATATAACGCCACCCTGCAAACATCCGCCTTCGAGGCAACAGAGAAAGCAACTTTGGGTGACATAGAGGAGGCACTGCTCTATCTCAGCAAGGCCGGACTGGTGAAGATAGAGGGTGGGTTTATGGTGATATACAACACTATGCAACTACACCGAAAGGTGGAGCGCTCGCGTCGCTACGGCAAAGAGCAGTACCGTCTGCTGGACGAGTTCTATCGACAGCGCATCCAGCAGATACATATCGTGGGCGAATTTGCCAACATGATGGTTCGCGACTACGATGCCGCAATGAAGTTCGTCAGAGATTACTTTATGATGGACTACCGGGCCTTTGTCAACAAATACTTCAAAGGTGAGCGACGCACACAAATTACCAAGAACATCACGCCTGCCAAGTATGAGCAGATATTTGGGTCGCTCAGTGCCCGACAGCGTGAAATTATCGACGACAAACAGTCGCGATACATTGTGGTGGCGGCGGGACCGGGCAGCGGCAAGACGCGTGTGCTGGCTCACAAGCTGGCTTCGCTTTTGCTGATGGAGGACGTGAAGCACGAACAGCTGCTGATGCTCACCTTCTCAAGGGCTGCGGCTACCGAATTCAAGAAACGACTCATGGAACTGGTGGGCAATGCGGCACATTATGTTGACATCAAGACTTTTCACTCATATAGCTTCGACCTGGTCGGGCGCAACGGGTCGCTCGAAGAGGCTGACAGCGTGGTGAGACGTGCAGCGGAGATGATTGAGAACGGCGAGGTGGAGGAAAGCAAGATTGCCAAAAGCGTGCTTGTCATCGACGAGGCACAGGACATGGGTGCCGACGACTTCCGACTGGTGCAGGCACTGATGAGCCGGAACGAGGAGATGCGTGTCATTGCTGTGGGCGACGACGACCAAAACATCTATGCCTTCCGCGGCTCCGATTCACGTTACCTGCGGTCGTTCGTCACCGACTATCAGGCCACTTCCTATGAACTCACGGACAACTATCGCAGCGACCGAGCCATTGTCGACTACGCCAACGGTTTTGTGAGGCAAATACAGGGCCGCATGAAGCAATCACCCATAGTGTCCGTGAGCCAGCAGGAGGGAACGGTTGTCGATTCGCCAGTATTCAACATCAAAGACATATCGTGCAAGGGTACGACGGCCATCCTCACTGTCACCAACGAACAGACGCTACAGGTGGCACAGCTCTTGCGGCAGCAGGGTAAACAGGTGCGGATGATACAGTCCACCGACGGTTTCCGGTTTATCAATCTCGCAGAGGTGCGCTACTTTTTTAAGCAGTTGGGTGATGGTGCCGATGGCAGTATCAGTCGTGAGCAGTGGGAAGAATCCAAGCGTCGCACAGAGGCGTCGTATGCTACCAGTACTTGTCTGCCGGCCATGAAACGCTTTTTCGATGACTTCGAGACAACTCATAAAAACTTCTACCGCAGTGATATGCGTGAGTTTGTGCTGGATTCGAGCATAGAAGACTTCATCGCCACGGAAGAGAACACCGTCTTTGTCAGTACGATTCACAAAGCCAAAGGTCGCGAGTTCGACACGGTCCATCTTTTATTAGGGGGTGTCCGAAGAATGGACAACGACATGCTCCGTGCCGTTTATGTAGGCATTACTCGAGCCAAGCACCAATTGTTTGTATACAATGACACATCTGCTCTAACCAATCAACCGTCCATCGTACTATCACTCTCTATGCGCGATGTGTGGCTCGACTATTTCCGGAATTGGAAGGAGCAGGTTCTTCGCTTGCGGAGCGGCGACAGGCTTGACTACGCTGACGGTTATCTAATCGCCCAAGGTGTGCGTATCGGCAGTCTGTCCAATGGGATGCGCGAACGGATGAGTGAGATGGAGGCGAAGGGCTATGCGGTCACAGGGGCAGAGGTGAGTTTCGTGCTTGCCTGGCGGCCACGTGAGGAGGAGAGGGAAATCGCCGTGTGTCTGGCCAATCTGGTTCTAGACAGGTGCAATAAGGGAACAAGTACTAAAACAGGTTCAATGCTATGAAACAGGTAGAAGTGGTGGCGGCGATTATATATGACGGGGAGGGGAGGGTGTTTGCTACGCAGAGGGGGTATGGGGAGTGGAAGGACTACTGGGAGTTTCCGGGGGGCAAGGTGGAGGCTGGGGAGAGCCGGGAGGAGGCTTTGCGGCGCGAGATACGGGAGGAGCTGGCGACGGAGGTGGCGGTGGAGGGGCTGGTGGAGACGGTGGAGTGGGACTATCCGGCTTTCCACCTTACGATGCACTGTTACCGCTGCCATGTGGTGAGCGGGCGGTTGGAGCTGAGGGAGCACGAGGCGGCGAGGTGGCTCGCGGCGGAGGAGCTGGGGGATGTGGAGTGGCTGCCCGCCGACAGGGCTTTGGTGGGGAGGTTGGGGAATGTGTTAATGCGTTAGTGCGTTAATGGGTTAGTGTGTTAATGGGTGGGTGATATTTTGGGGATATGTTTTTGGGGAGGGGTGGGGGTATGTCGGATTTTTTGTGTATATTTGCAGTCGGAAAAAGCAATTGTTTGTATGGCGCAGTTTACTCATTTGCATGTGCACTCGCACTATTCGATGCTCGACGGTATGTCGAAGATTCCGGAGTTGGTGCAGAAGGCGAAGCGTTGCGGCATGTATGCCATGGCGCTGACCGACCACGGAAATATGTTCGGCATAAAGGATTTTCTGGATACGGTGAGCAAGGAGAACGGGAAGGTGAAGGAGAAGATCAAGTCGTTGGAGGCCGAAATCAAGAGGGTGGAGGAGATTTACACGCAGCAGGAGATCCCGGAGGGGACGCCGAAGCTGAGCGAGCTGCAGGAGGAGCTGGAGGGCTTGAAGGGGCAGATTTTCAAGCCGATAGTGGGTACGGAGGCTTACTGCGCGCGGCGTACGCTGCACGACAAGGACAAGAACCTGAAGGAGATAAACCCCGAGACGGGTAGGGACCGGATTGTGGACAGTTCGGGGTATCACTTGATACTGCTGGCGAAGAATTTGAAGGGGTACCATTCGCTGTGCAAGCTGGCGTCGATAGCGTATACGGAGGGTTTCTACAACCGTCCGAGGATAGACCACGAGGTGCTGGCGCGGTACAAGGAGGGGCTGATTGTGTGTTCGGCGTGCCTGGGCGGCGAGGTGCCGCAGCTTATCATGAAGGGCGACATAGAGGGTGCGGAGCGTGTGGTGGTGTGGTTCAAGGAGCAGTTCGGCGAGGACTACTACATAGAGCTTATGCGCCACAAGACGGACAAGCCCAACGCGAACCGTCAGACCTACGAGCTGCAGCAGAAGATAAACCCGGTCCTGATAGAGCTGGCGCGTAAGCACGACATAAAAATCATAGCCACCAACGACGCGCATTTTGTAGAGGAGGAGCACGGGGAGGCGCACGACCACCTTATCTGCCTGGCGACACAGAAGGACTATGACGACCCCAACCGCATGCACTATACGAAGCAGGAGTGGCTGAAGAGTCCGGAGGAGATGGAGGCCATATTTGCCGACCTGCCGGAGGCGCTGGCGAACACGATGGAGGTGGCCGCCAAGGTGGAGACGTACAGTATAGACAGCGACCCGCTGATGCCGGTGTTCCCCATACCGGAAAGCTTCGGCAGCGAAGAGGAGTGGCACGACAAGTTCAGCGACGAGCAGCTTTTCGACGAGTTTACGCGCAACGAGAAGGGCGAGGTGGTGATGGGTCAGGAGGCTGCGGAGAAGAAAATCAAGAAGTTGGGCGGGTATGCCAAGCTGCGGCGCATCAAGTTCGAGGCTGACTACCTGGAGCATCTGGTGTGGCAGGGGGCGAAGAAGAGATATCTGGACGGTGGAAATGCGGGAGTGCGGGAGAGCGAGAATGAGGGTGTGGAGGAGAGCGAGAATATGGGTGTGGAGAGTAGAGAAGGGGTAGAGAGGGGGCCGAGAGGGGGTAGAGAGGGGGTAGAGAGGGGGCCAAGAGGGGGTAGAGAGGGTGGCGTGGAATGGGCGGACGCGGACATAAAGGCGGCGCTGAGCGAGGAGGTGAGAGAGAGAATCGTGTTTGAGCTGCACACTATCAAGACGATGGGCTTCCCGGGATACTTCCTAATAGTGAGCGACTATATCCGTGCGGCGCGCGAGGAGCTGGGCGTCAGCGTGGGGCCCGGGCGCGGAAGCGCTGCCGGAAGTGTGGTAGCCTACTGCCTGTGGATTACCGACTTAGACCCGCTGCGGTACGACCTGCTGTTTGAACGATTCCTGAACCCCGACCGTATCTCGCTGCCCGATATCGACGTGGACTTCGACGATGCGGGACGCGGCAGGGTGCTGGAATGGGTGACGCACAAGTACGGCAAGGAGCGCGTGGCCCACATCATCACCTATGGCACCATGGCCACCAAGAGCAGTATAGCCGACGTGGGGAGGGTGGAGAAGGTGCCGCTGAACGTTGTAAACCAGCTCAAGAGCTATATTCCCGACCGCGGATTTCCCGACAGTGTGAAGGACGAGAAGGGCAAGTCGCCGAAGGTGAACCTGAAGAACTGCTACAAGTATGTGCCCGAGCTGAAGGCCATTATGGATGGCACGGACGAGAGCCTGAAACGGATGCTCACCTACGCCGAGGAGCTGGAGGACACGAACCGCCAGATAGGCATCCACGCCTGCGGCGTCATCATAGGCTCGCAGGACATCACCAACGTGGCCCCGGTGTGCGTTATCAACGATAAGGAGAGCGGCGAGGATGTGCTGGTTACGCAGTATGATGGTCACGTGGTGGAGAACGTGGGCTTGATCAAAATGGACTTCCTCGGGCTGAAGAACCTCACCATCATAAAGAACTGCATCCGCATGATCAAGAAGCGGACGGGTGAGGACATCGACATCGACCACCTGCCGCTCGACGACGAGCTGACGTACCGCCTTTTCTGCGACGGCAACACGGTGGGCGTGTTCCAGTTTGAAAGTGCCGGCATGCAGAAATACCTGCGCGAACTGCAGCCACATGTCATCGACGACCTCATAGCCATGAATGCCCTTTACCGGCCGGGCCCCATGGACAACATACCGGAGTTCATCGACCGCAAGCAGGGGCGCAAGCCTATCGTCTATGACCTGCCGGTGATGGAGAAGTACTTGAAGGACACGTATGGAATCACCGTATATCAGGAGCAGGTGATGCTCTTGAGCCGCCTGCTGGCGGGCTTCACACGCGGCCAGAGCGACACCCTGCGTAAGGCCATGGGTAAGAAGCAGATAGACAAGATGAACGAGCTGGAGGTGCTTTTCTATGAAGGCGGCGAGAAGAACGGACACCCGCGGGAGAAGCTGAGCAAGATATGGGAGGAGTGGAAGAAGTTTGCCAGCTATGCCTTCAACAAGAGCCATGCGGCCTGCTATTCGTGGGTGGCCTACCAGACGGCCTACCTCAAGGCGCACTATCCGGCGGAGTATATGTCCGCCGTCATGACGTCGTCGCAGACCGACATCAAGCGTGTCACCGAGCTCATGGACGACTGCCGCCGCCAGGGTGTCGACGTGGCGGCACCCAGTGTCAACGAGTCGGATATGGACTTCAGTGTGGACTCCATGGGCAGGATACGTTTCGGACTGCAGGCCATCAGCGGTATGGGCGAGGCTGCATCGTCGGCCATCATAGCCGAGCGCGAGCAGAACGGCCCCTATGCCGACATCTTTGACTTCCTGAAGCGTGTCAATATGCACGTTGTGAACAGGAAGAACATAGAGGTGCTGGTGAAGGCCGGAGCCTTCGACGGGGTAGGGGATATGCACAGGGCACAGTACTTCTACAAGGAGAACGAGCTGGAGAGCACGCCTACCTATATAGAAACCCTTGTGCGGTGGGCCATCAGGCGTCAGGACAGCGCCTCGTCGGCCCAGATGAGCATCTTCGACATGAGCAGCGAGCTGGCCGAGGAGGACCACCCGCCGGTGCCGCAGTGCGAGCCGTGGAACAACATCGAGCGTTGCCGATACGAGAAGGAGGTTATCTCCACATACCTGAGCGGACACCCCCTCGACGACTTCCGCTATGAGATGAAGATGATGTCGTGTACTGACGTTGCAGCCCTCAACAACCTTGAGCCGCTAGCGGGACGTGAGGTGCGTTTCGGCGGCTTGGTCTCCAATACCAAGAAGATGAGGAGCAAGAAGGGCGAGGAGTTCGGAACGATGGTCATAGACGACTACTCCGGAAGCTACGAGCTGCGGCTCTACGGCGACGAGTTCATGCAGTTCAAGAACTTCTTCGACGACAATACCTTCATCTTCTGCCGCGCCAAGGTCACATCGCGGCGCTATACGGACAAGAACGGCAACGAGCGCAAGTATACAGGATTGCACATACTGACCATGATGTATCTGGGCAGCGTACTCGACAAGTATACGTCGCGCCTCAACTTCAGGGTAAACCTTGAAGATGTAAATGAGGCTTTCTGCCACGAGGTGGAACGGATAGCCAAGCGTCACAAGGGAGCAGTGCCGCTTCAGGCCACAGTCTATTACCGTGAGAAAGACATGGTGCTTAACATGGACAGTCAGGACCTTCGCGTCTCGGTGCGCGATGTGCTGCCTCTGCTTGAGCAGGTGAAGGGCATCGTCAGTATCACACCCATGATTAAATCGTGACGCATATCATGACCACGCGACTCTATACCCCGGTGGACTCCCCGACGCTGCCATTCGTACTGACGCATGCCGACCGGATTGTGAGCATAGGCTCCTGCTTCAGCGACGAGATAGGACGCCGGCTTCAGGACGGGGGCTTCTCCGTTGACCTCAACCCCTTCGGAACCCTTTATAACCCGGCCTCGATGGCGTCGGCGATAGAGCGTATTGTCGACGACCGCGAGGTCGGCATGTCGGACCTGGTAAGTCATGACGGTCTGTGGCATTCGTGGCACCACCACGGTTCCTTCTCGCGTCCCATGGCCAGTGACACGCTGGAAGTATGCAACACGCGGATACACACCGCACACGCAGCCCTCAAGGAGGCTACGCTGCTGATGGCGACCTTCGGCACGGCTTGGGTTTACGAACGGGAGGGTGCGGTTGTGGCCAACTGTCACAAACTGCCGCCACAGAACTTCGAGCGCCGCATGATGTCCGTCGGAGAGATTGTAGACCTCTGGACCCCGCTGCTCGGACGCCTCGCGGCCTTCAATCCAAGGATGAACATCCTTTTCACGGTGTCGCCCATACGTCATCTGGCCGACGGTGCCCATGGCAACCAGCTTAGCAAGAGTACACTGCTGCTTTCGGTGGACAGGCTGACAGCCGACACCAGGACTGTCAACTACTTTCCAGCCTACGAGATAGTCCTCGACGAGCTTCGCGACTATCGATTTTTCGGTCCCGACATGGTCCACCCCACACCGCTGGCGGCCGACATTGTATACGACCGCTTCCAGCAGGCCTGCATGTCGCCAGCCACCATACAGCAAGCTCACAACAACGCCAAGCGTGCCAGACAAAAGGACCATATTCCGCTACACTGACAAAATAAACAGGTCGGCGCAGCGTTAAGTGGATGTAAAAAATAGAGTCTATGAAAAAGAACATTGCACTCGTCATGGGCGGTTACAGCGGCGAACACGACGTCTCGATCGCCAGCGGTAGCCAGGTGTTCGGCCAGCTTGACCACACCAAGTACAATATATACAAGATTGTAATAGATCGCCAGGGATGGTACTGGCAAAGCGGAGAGTGGAAAAAGGGGAGTGGAGAGTGGGGCGATGGCGACCGGTGTCCCGTTGACCGGAGTGACTTCACTATCGTAGACAAAGGGCAGAAGGTGCACTTTGACTTGGCTTTCATTATTGTGCACGGCAACCCCGGGGAGAACGGGGTCCTGCAGGGCTACTTCGACATGCTCGGCATACGCTACAACACCTGCGGGTTCTACACCTCGGCACTGACCTTCCAGAAAGGGTTCTGTAATCCCGTGGTGAAAAGCTTTGGCCTGGTCAAAGTGGCACGGTCGGTGCTGCTCTATAAGGAGCCGCCAACCAAGGCCAAGCTCGACGAGCTTATGGAGGGTATGCGCTATCCGGTGTTTGTGAAGCCCGCCGCCGGCGGGAGCAGTGTGGCCACTACCAAGGTGAAAAGCTACGAGCAGCTGATCCCGGCTATCCGTGAAGCCTTCACGGAAGACAGGCAAGTACTCGTCGAGGAGTTTATCCCTGGGCGAGAGTTCGACTGCGGAGTCATGCAGTTCCCCAAAGGCTCTAAATACGAAGGCTGGAATGCCGACTTCAAGCACAAGCTGGTGTTCCCCGTCACGGAGATCATTCCCATCGGCGGGCACGAGTTCTTCGACTACGAGGCCAAGTATGACGGCTTCAGCAACGAGGTGTGCCCTGCGGTGGTCGACGACTCAATAGCCCACCATATCCAGGAGGTGTCGTACCGTCTCTATGACCTACTGGGTTGCCGCGGCTTGGTGCGGTTCGACTACATCTACAATACTGAGGAGAAGGAGCTTTACTTCCTCGAGGTGAATACCATACCCGGGCAAAGTGCCGAGAGTATCGTGCCCAAACAGGCACGAGCCATGGGTATCAGTCCCGCTGAACTATACGAGATGAATATCCAAGCTGCTTTCGATGAACGCTGAGTGACAGGCGCCCAGCGTTCATCGTAAGGCAATTGTTATACGAGGTCGATTGAATAGTGGAGGCCGACGTTCTGGCGGCGAGCACGCGCCATCTTGATGATGAGATAGGAGCATGCGATGAGGTTGCGCAGCTCGCACAGCGGCTCAATCAGGACGGAACGGTTGTAGAGTTCCTCTGTCTCGCGGAATATTAGGTTCAGGCGGTCGAATGCGCGCTGCAGACGCAGGTCGCTACGCACGATGCCGACGTAGTTCCACATGATTTCCTGCAGTTCGTGCTTGGTCTGGGTGATGAGTACCATCTCTTCGTTGAGTACCATGCCCTCGGCGTTCCAGTCGGGGATTTTGCTGTTCGGCTTGCTGGTGTTCGTCTGGATGTTCTTGATGGCCGCCATGGCTGCGTTGTGGGCGTAGACGACGGCTTCGAGGAGCGAGTTGCTGGCCAGACGGTTGCCGCCGTGCAGACCGGTGCAGCTGCACTCGCCGGCGGCGTAGAGATTCTTTATGGAGCTCTCGCCGTTGCGGTCAACCTTGATGCCGCCGCACTGATAGTGAGCCGCGGGGCGTATGGGAATCATGTCGCGTGTGATGTCAATGCCGATGCTGAGGCACTTGGCATAGATAGTGGGGAAGCCTTCGATGAGGTGCCGTTTGCCGATGCTGCGAGCGTCAAGGTAGAGGTAGTCCTTGCCGCGGAGCTTCATTTCGTTGTCGATGGCGCGGGCCACAATGTCGCGAGGTGCCAGCGAGAGCCGCTTGTCGTATTTCTGCATGAACTCTTTCCCGTCGCGGTCTTTCAGGACAGCCCCGGCGCCACGCATGGCCTCGGTGATGAGGAACGCCGGCTTTTCGGCCGGGTTATAGAGGCTCGTGGGGTGGAACTGCATGAACTCCAGGTCGCTCAGTACGCCACGTGCACGGTGAACCATGGCCACACCGTCGCCAGTCGAGATGACCGGTGTCGTGGTGGTGCTGTATACGTTGCCCATGCCGCCGGTGGCCAGGAGGGTGACTTTGGCCAGGTAGGTGTCTATGCGGTTGGTGTCGCAGTCGAGGGCGTAGACGCCATAGCACTCGATGTCGGGGGTGTGCTTCGTGACCCGCTGTCCCAGGTGGTGCTGGGTGATGATGTCGATGGCGAACTGGCGCTCTTTTATCTCTATGTTGGGATGGCGTCGTGCAGCCTCGAGGAGGCCACGTTCTATTTCCTCGCCGGTGTTGTCTTTGTGGTGCAGTATGCGGAACTCCGAGTGGCCGCCTTCGCGGTGCAGGTCGAACCGGCGTTCGGCGTCCGGGGTCCGGTGTTCGGTGTTGGGAACGCGGTCAAACTCGACGCCGTACTGCACCAGCTCGCGTATGCGGTCGGGCGCTTCGCGGATGGTCATTTCCACTACCTCGCGGTCGCAGATGCCGTCGCCGGCCACCAGGGTGTCGTGGATGTGCTTGTCAAAAGAGTCGCTGTCGTACATCACGGCGGCGATACCGCCTTGAGCATAGCGAGTGCTGCCTTCATCGGCGGCGCCCTTGGTCAGGATGCACACCTTGCCGTAGGGAGCCACCTTCAGGGCGAAACTCAGGCCGGCGATGCCCGACCCGACGACAAGAAAGTCTACTTCGTATCGCATAGTTCTTATGTAGTTGTTATTCAAGTGTTGTCACTCCACCGGGATGTCCCGGTTCACGTTCTTTGAGCCCACGAGGGCGTAGAAGAGGATGTAGGCGAAGCCGGCCACCACAATCCAGTAGCTGGCCACGAAGCCGGCGCCGTCGGCGACCATGTTCTGGAAGAAGGGCAGGATGCCGCCGCCGCAGACCAGGGTCATGAAGATGCCGCTGGCCATGGGGGTGTACTTGCCGAGACCTTCGGCCGAGAGGTTGAATATGGCGCCCCACATCACCGATGTGCAGAGGCCGCAGAGAGTGGCGAAGGCAATCTTCAGGGGCACGTCGGCACCGTGGATGTGCACCGTGGCGTCGACGGGGATGAAGACGAGGCACAGCAGGAAGCAAATAGCCACCGTGGAGGCCACGGAGAGCATCGTCTTGGACGACACTTTGCCGCCCAGCAGACCGCCGATGAAGCGGCCGCAGAGCATCAGGAACCAATAGGCTCCGACGAACCAGCCCGCCAGGTCGGCGCCCAGGCCCAGGCCACCGTCTTCGGCTGCGGTGGTCATGTACAGGTTGGCAGTGTTCGGAATGCCCACTTCCACGCCGACATAGAAGAAGATGGCGATGGCGCCGAGCACAAAGTGCCGGAACGACAGGGGCGAGTGTTTGTCTCTCGTCTTGGCGGCACGCATCTCTTTGGTTTCGAGGTGCGGCTCGGGGATGCGGGTGAGCAGAATGACGACGAAAGCGACGGCGAAGATGGCCATGGCGATAATCATGGCGGGGGCAGCGTCGCTGACGCTGGCTTTGTCGACGGCTCCGCCGATCAGGTAGCCCAGGAGGATGGGTGCCAGGGTGCCGCCGGTGCTGTTGAGGGTGCCACCCCACTGGATGAGCTGGTTGCCCTTGTTGCCGCCGCCGCCGAGCGTGTTGAGCATCGGGTTGACGACGATGTTGAGCAGGCACATCGAGAAGCCTGCCACGAGGGCACCGGCCACATAGACGGCGAAGCTCTCCACATAGCCGGAGAGGAACTGTATGCCCACGCCGGCGAAGCCCACGGTGACGGCCAGGAGGGACGTGAACTTATAGCCCTTGCGGCGCAGAATGATGCCCGCGGGGATGCCCATGCAGGCATAGGCTATGAAGTTGGCCAGGGTGCCCAACTGGGCAATGGCGTTGCTGGTCCCGAACTGGTTCTTTACGATGACTCCCATGGAGCCGGCAAAGTTGGTGACGAACGCTATCATGAAGAATAGCAGAAACATCACGATGATGGGGATGGTGAAATTTTGTTTCTTTTCCATATCAGTGGTTTATTTGACGATTATCTTGCTTGTGCTTGCGCCGCAGCGGACGATGTAGACGCCAGCCGAAGGCACTGTGGCCTTGAGGTTGCGCACCGCCGCCGCCAAGCGGCGGCCTTCGATGTCGAAGAGGAGGATTGGTTCGTCGCACTCGGCGACGGCGGTGACCGTGTGGCCGGCGACGTGGACCCGGATGCTGCTTGGGTCGGCTATGCCGGCGATGCCTTCGGGGTAGCATCTATAGTAGAACACCGTGTCTCCCTCGACGACGAGCGATACCGAGTCGAGGCCGAGGGGGTTGCCCGAAGCGTCGACCAGATAGCCGCCAGCGACCGAGACAACGGTGCTCTCGCCCTGCTCAAAGTAGCCGTCGCCGCTGACCGAGGCAGAGGTGCAGCCGTCGTAGGGACGCACGGCGACGTAGAAGGGACGCTCCTCGAGGATGGCCCGAATCATCCAGGTGCCGTAGAAGCCGTGTTCGTCGTACTTCACCCAGCCTTGAGGCAGCCTGTACCACGAGCCGTCGCTGTTGCCGCCATAGTGTGCGCAGGAGGCGGGATGGCCGCCACCGATGGTGTAGAAGGTAATCCACAGCGTCTTGTCGCCGTAGAGGGCGACGGGGTTGGAGAGTGTGTGGGTGTACCACAATCCCAGCGAGTCGCTGAAGTCGCAAACGATGTCTTCCTCATGCACGAGGGTCTCGTCGCAGATGCTGTCGCCGAGGTAGATGCGCAGGGTGTAGAGGTCCTGTTGAGTGACGAGGAGCTGAACTGCCGAGAGGCGTCGCATTTCGGCATGGCGTTCCGCCGGGATGCGGATGCCCCACTCGGTGCGTGAGCGGTAGTCGTCGTGCCAGGCTTTGACAGAGAGGGCGTCGGAGTAGGCTATGGTGTCGCCCACGATGGGTGCATAGATGGCGGTGTCGGTGATGTCGCCTCCTACGATGATGTTGAGGGGGTTGAGGGTGGAGCCGCTGTGGCTCCACCGCACAAAGCGGTAGCCGTCGGCGGCATGTGCTATGATTTGCGCAGTGTCTGCGTAGGGGGTGTAGTTTCCGTTGCCGGAGACTGTTCCTTTAGCCGGGTCGGCGTACATATTTATGATTGCTGTCTCGCCGTTAGAGAGGACCGACGGTTCCACGCCAATCAGGGCGATGTTGCCCTCGTTGAAGGTGTAGGTAGCGTTTCCGCCGGCACCGCCGGCGCCTGGGGAGAGAGAGTCGATGGTGTAGTAGCCGTCGCAATAGCCGCCCCATCCCCAGTTGACATGGTACATGCCGTAGCCGTCGTAGCCGTCGAGCACGAAGGCGTGGCCGCCCTGCGAGTCGAAGCCGCCGTAGAGTACGGGTCGGCGGTGGCTGACCTCGTAGTATATCATATCGTCCCATTCTGCGTCGGAATAGGACGACTTGGTCTCGCCTCTCAGCATGGGGTTGTATCTGAAGTAGGTGCGCAGCGCGTGCTCGGCAGACGGGCGGTTGGGAATGCCGTAGGTGATGAGGGCGGCTCCGCTGCCGTCGACCCCGTAGTTCATCCTCACGGACACGCCGGCGTGGTACATCAGCAGGGCTACGGCCTCGACTGCGGCGCTGTCGCTCGTGCGAGTGAGTCTTTCGGGCATGCTGTCCCACTGGTAGGTGGTGTTGCCGAAGTCGGCCGAAATGGTGCCGAATGGCGATTGGGTGTAGCTGTAGCTTCCGCGGCCGGTGGTGGGGTGGTTCCAGTATTTCATCAGCTGAGCCATGGCGGTGGCGGCACAGCCCGTGAGGCAGTTTTCCGAACGCTGGAAGTCGTACGGGCAGCGCTTGTTATAGAATCCGTCCTGGTCCCACTTGGTTGTGAGGAGCGGGTCGACGGCCGGACCTGCAGAGCGGCGTGGATGGACCGCCGAGGCCCACTCCGCCTGCACCTGGGCCGAGGGGGTGATGCCGGCGGCGACGCAGGATTCGATTTCCATGCGATAGCCGTCGAGCCAGGACTGTATGTTGGCCGGGATGTTGTCTGTGCGGAAGCGGCCCACGCGGGAGTAGGCCAGCACGGGTCGCATGCAGTCGTCGGCGCTGACGAGGACGAAGCCTTCGCCGTCGGCGGGAGCGACAAGGTAGATGCTCCCCAAAGGGGTGGCGGTGAGGTCGGCTGTTGCGAGGTAGCGCTGTGCCACCTGGATGGCGCGGGACGGGTCGACCGGTTTGGCGACGGCGACGGTGGCCAGGACTGCTATTGCTATCGTCAGCAGTGTGCGTTTCATCTTCTTTCTCTCTTTCTTTGTGTGGTTGTCATAAACAAAAAAGACACCGATACGCAGGTCGTAACGGTGTCTTCATGAAGTCTTTATCAGCCTTTGAGCGCTTCAGAGCCGCTCACGATTTCTATGATTTCGTTCGTGATGGATGCCTGTCGGGCTTTGTTGTAGCTCAGGCGCAGGTCTTTCAGCAGTTCGGTGGCGTTGTCGGTGGCTTTCTGCATGGCTGTCATGCGTGCCCCGTGTTCGGCTGCCAGCGAGTCGAGTATGATTCGGTAGAATGTGCTGCGCAGCGACAGGGGAGTCATTTCGCGGAGAATCTCCTCTTTGGACGGCTCGAAGATGTAGTCGGCCGGGGCTTTGGCGCCGCGCTGGGTGTTGCGTTCGGCCGCCACGGGCAGGAACTGCTCGCACGAGAGCGTCTGCGAGAGCGAGTTCTTGAACTGGTTGTACACAATCTCTACGCGGTCGGTCTCCTTTGCCACGAAGGCTGCCATGAGCCTGTCGGCGAGCTCGGCCACGGCGTCGAAGGCTGGGCTGTCGAGCAGTTCGTCGTGGGATGTCAGGGAGAGCTCTTTCTGTTTGGCCAGCTGCTCCGAAGCCTTGCGTCCGATGGCTATCACCTTCAGCGCGGCGCCGGCCTGGCGCCAGTGCTCGATGCGCTGTTGAGCCAGCTTGATGACGTTGCTGTTGAAGGCGCCACACAGACCCTTGTTGCTGGTCACCACGACGAGGGTGGCCGTTTTTACGTCGCGCACGGCGTGGTAGGCGGTCTGGACGCCGTCGCCGGTGTCGATGTCGTCGATGACCTCCTGCAGCAAGGCGGCATAGGGACGCATGCCTATGATGGCGTTCTGTGCACGGCGGAACTTGGCGGCAGAGACCATCTTCATGGCGGATGTTATCTGCTGCGTCGAGCCGACGGAGGCGATGCGTGTACGTACTTCTTTGAGGTTAGCCATTATTTATACCTTTCTGCTGTGTCCAACGCCAGGGCCTTCATGGTGGCCAGGTCGCTGTCGATCAGTTTGCCGGCCCGCAGGTTTGCCAGAATGTCGGCGTGCTCCTGCCTCATGATGAAGAGGAAGGCCTGCTCGAAGTCGCGCACTTTGTCGACGGCCACTTTCTGGAGCAGACCGTTGGTGCCGCAGAAAATGATGGCCACCTGCTCTTCGACGGGCATGGGGCTGTACTGTGGCTGTTTGAGCACTTCTACGTTGCGGGCGCCCTTGTCGAGGACCGCCTTGGTGGCGGCGTCGAGGTCGGAACCGAACTTGGAGAAGGCTTCGAGTTCGCGGTACTGGGCCTGGTCCATTTTGAGGGTGCCGGCGATTTTCTTCATGGACTTGATCTGGGCTTTGCCGCCGACGCGGCTCACCGAGATGCCCACGTTGATGGCTGGGCGCACACCGCTATTGAAGAGGTTGGTCTCGAGGAAGATCTGGCCGTCGGTGATGGAGATGACGTTGGTCGGGATGTAGGCCGAGACGTCGCCCGCCTGTGTTTCGATGATGGGCAGAGCTGTCAGGGAGCCGCCGCCCTTCACCTTGCCCTGCAAGGAGACGGGGAGGTCGTTCATCTGAGCCGCGATGCGGTCGTTCTGGATGATGCGTGCGGCGCGCTCGAGGAGACGGCTGTGCAGGTAGAAGACATCGCCCGGGTAGGCTTCGCGTCCCGGCGGGCGACGGAGGAGCAGGGAGACTTCGCGGTAGGCGACGGCCTGCTTGGAGAGGTCGTCGTAGATGACGAGTGCGTTGCGGCCTGTGTCGCGGAAGTATTCGCCGATGGCGGCACCGGCGAAGGGTGCGTAGAACTGCATGGCGGCGGGGTCGGAGGCCGTGGCGGCCACGACGATGGTGTAGGCCATGGCGCCGCGCTCTTCGAGGTTCTTCACGAGGTTGGCCACGGTGCTGCCTTTCTGGCCGCAGGCGACGTAGATGCAGTAGACGGGGTCGCCAGCTTCGAAGTTGCTCTTCTGGTTGATGATGGTGTCGATGGCGATGGCGGTCTTGCCGGTCTGACGGTCGCCGATGATGAGTTCGCGCTGACCGCGGCCGATGGGAATCATCGAGTCGATGGCCTTGATGCCGGTCTGGAGGGGCTGTTCGACGGGCTGGCGATAGATGACGCCCGGGGCTTTGCGCTCCAGAGGCATTTCGAAGAGTTCGCCGTCAATTGGGCCGCGGCCGTCGATGGGCTGTCCAATGGTGTTGATGACGCGGCCCACGAGGCCTTCGCCCACGCGGACGGAGGCGATGCGCTTGGTGCGTTTCACGCGGTCGCCCTCGTTCACGTCGCTCACCTCGCCCAGCATGACGACACCCACGTTGTCCTCCTCGAGGTTCTGGACGATGCCCTGGTCGCCGTTCTCGAACTGCACCAGCTCGCCGCTCTGTGCGTTGTTGAGGCCGTAGACGCGGGCAATGCCGTCACCGACGGTGAGCACCGTGCCTACCTCCTCGAGCTCGATCTCCAGGTTGACGTCGGCCAGTTGTCTTTTGAGTATTGCCGATACCTCGGCAGGCTTTATCTCTGACATATTGTTTGTTGTTTCTTTGTTCGCTTTATTGTTTCATGTGCGGGGCATTGGGCCTTTGGGGCTTGATGTGCCTCACAGCTTGCTCTCGTAATCGTTCTTCGCAAACTCGTTGCGCAGCTTGCGTATCTTGGTACGTATGCGTGCGTCGTACATCTTGTTGTCGAACTCCAGTTTGAAGCCGCCGAGCATGTTCGGGTCGGTGTGGTCGTTCAGCTCCACGGTGCGGCCCGTGTACTCTTCCACGATTTGCGTCACCGAGCGGCGTGCGTTGTCGTCGATGGGCTGGTGGGTTACAAGGTCGCTGAGTACAATGCCGTGGCTGTCACGGTATTGCGCGAGGTAGGCCTGGCTGATGCCACGCAGGTTGATGGCGCGGTTTTTGCGGATGACGAAACGCAGGAAGGCTATGGTCTCTTCGTGGAGGCGTCCCACGAAGAGGGCGTCGGCCACGGCGACTTTCTTGTCGGCACGAATGGTGGGGTTGGCGAAGATGGCACGGAGTTCGCGGTTTTCGGCGCATACGCTGTCGACCGTCTTCATGTCGTCGGCCACCGCTGCGTCCACTCCGCGGTCTTTGGCCAGCAGCAGCAGCGCTTTGGCGTAGTTGGCGTTGATCCTGTAGCTGTTCATCTTCTTAGTTCAGTTTCATCAGTTCCAACTCTTTGGCGATGAGCGCGTCGGCTTTGGGCTTGTCGCTGAGTTCGGCCCGGATGAGTTTCTCGGCAATCTCGATGCTGAGGTTCGCAATCTCGTTCTTCAGCTCGGTCATGGCCTTGAGTTTCTCGTATTGTATGTTCTCGCGTGCGCTTTCCACGATGTGGTCGGCCTCGCTCTTGGCTTTGGCGCGGGCTTCTTCGACAATCTGGTCGCTGGCCTGGCGAGCGCGGCGCAGCATTTCGTCGCGCTCCTGCTTGGCCTGGCGCAGGAGTTCCTCGTTGTGGACCACGAGGTGCTTCATCTCCTCGCGGGCCTTGGCGGCCTCGCCGAGGGAGTCGTTGATGGCCTGCTCGCGCTCTTTCAGCGACTTAAGTATCATCGGCCAGCCGAACTTCATCAGTATGAATGCTACGATGCCGAAAGCGACAAGCATCCACACGAAGGTGCCTAAGCCGGGGTTTATCAATGGGTTGTTCATTGTTTTTCAGTCAGTTCTTTAGTGACGCGGATTGGCGCGTCAGTCATCGGTTCAAATGGGGCGGCCAATCGCCGCCCCACAGGGTTCTGAGACGGCGTGCTTACTTCAGGACAACCAGGAGGCAGCACACCACAGCGAAGAAGGCGACGCCTTCCACGAGTGCAGCAGCGATAATCATCGTCGAGCGGATGTCGCCACCGGCTTCGGGCTGGCGAGCCATGCCTTCCATGGCGCCCTGGCCGATTTTGCCGATGCCGAGACCGGCACCGATGGTGGCCAGACCGGCTCCCACAGCGGCACCCATGTAACCGAGCGCCAAGTTCGTCACTGCTTGCAATGCAATCAATAGTGATGTCATAATACGTTGTTTTATTGTTGGTTAAACATTGTTTTCTTTTTCTGCCGCTGCGGAGTCAACTTTTCACCGGAACGGCAAAATCGGGTGCAAAGATAATCATTTTTTCACAAACAAATGTTAAATCGGCAAACTTTTTTCTCCATGCGGCCGGAGTGGTGTCCGAAACAGGGTGACACTCAAAAATGTGGGACAAAAAAAGGAGCCATGCGGCTCCTTGCTTTTTGAGGTCGCTTCCGGATTTGAACCGGAGTAGCAGGTTTTGCAGACCTGTGCCTAGCCCCTCGGCCAAACGACCTTCTTTCGCTCCTAAAAGCGGGTGCAAAGGTACGCATATTTTCCAAACTGGCAAAATAAATTTGCAAATAAAATCGCAAAGCGCTGATTATTATTGTGTACGCTGCTTGGTGTGTTCGGTCTTTCCGCGTTCAAGAAAACGGTCTCCATGCTCTTGGAAGACGAAATTAGGCCATCTATGTTACATTATATTATCACCGCAAAAGGTGTTAGTCGGCGGTTGGCTGCTGGAGGGTGGTTCTATACGGTTTAATGGTGGGGCTGCTGTTGCGGATGCTTTTCGTCGAAACGAGAGGGTAGGGAGGGGGTAGAGAAGGGGTAGAGAGGGGGTAGAGAGGGGGTAGAGAGGGTGGGGT
>CAMVAA010000019.1 GCA_947165345.1 uncultured Bacteroidales bacterium | reverse complement strand
ACTCCGAAAACACCGGCGCCATCTTCCGCGCCGCCGCCGCACTCGGCTTCGACGCCGTCCTCCTGTCACGCACCTCCTGCGACCCCCTCAACCGCCGCGCCTGCCGCGTCAGCATGGGCACCGTTTTCCAGCTGCCGTGGACCTACTTCGACCACTACCGTCAGCTCCACGACGCCGGCTTCTCCGTCGTCGCCATGGCCCTCGCCGACCGCTCCCTGCCGCTCGACTCGCCGGCACTCCGCGGCCTCGACCGCTTGGCCGTCGTCCTCGGAAGCGAAGGCGATGGCCTCAGCCCAGCCGTACTCGACTCCGCCGACTTCGTCGTCCGCATACCCATGCAGCGCGGCGTCGACTCCCTCAACGTCGCCGCCGCCGCTGCCGTCGCCTTCTACGTCCTCCAACCCACCCCCAATAAACAATAATAAACTACCCCAACAAAAACACTTAACACTCATCACTTACCACCTAACACTTAACACTTAACACTTAACACTTAACACTTACCACTTACCACTTACCACTTACCACTTACCACTTACCACTTAACACTTAACACTTAACACTCCCCAAATGATAATCGCAATAATGCCGGTCAAAGACTCGATGTCGACAGCCCGCGAGGCCATCCAGGCAGTCATGCGCTGCGGCGACGTCGACTTCACCGTCTACAACGACTTCAGCAGCCCCGACACCACCGCCGAGCTCGAGCTCCTTAGCCGCAACCTCGGCTTCCGCCTCGTGAACTGGGCCGACCGCACCGACCACCCCTCGCCCAACTACCGCCTCACCCTCCAGGACGCGCAGCGTCGCGCCCTCGCCTCCGGTGCCCACCTCGTCATCGTCGAGAGCGACGTCACCGTCAGCCCCGACACCTTCCTCCGCCTCGAAGCCGAGGTCGCCGAAGGGGTCGGCATGGTGGCCGCCGTCACCGTCGACGAGTCCGGCCGCGTCAACTTCCCCTACCTCTACGCACGCCGCCTCCGCGGCCCGGCCGTCGACACCCGCAAGCGCTTCAGCTTCTGCTGCACTCTCCTCTCCAACGCCTTCCTCTCCGCATACAGCTTCGACCTCCTCGACCCCGAAAAGCAGTGGTTCGACGTCTCCATCTCACACCGCTCCCTCGAACTCGGCTTCCGCAACCGCCTCCTGCTCAACGCACCCGTCCTCCACCGCCCCCACTCCTCACGCCCCTGGAAGCGCCTCAAATACACCAACCCCCTCCGCTACTATTGGCAGAAGTTAACCCAGCACCGCGACCGGATATGAAAGTCTACAGTCTCCTTGTGGTCAAAGACGAGGCCGACGTCGTGGGCCTCTCACTCCTCGATGCCTGCCGCTGGAGCGACAAGGTCGTCGTCATCGACAACGGCAGCACCGACGGCACGTGGGAACTCGTCCAGCGCCTCTCCGCCACCAACCCCCGCATCGTCCCCTGGCTGCGCTACGAGGGCCCGTTCCATATCGGCCTCCGCGCGCGCGCCTTCCGCGCCTTCCGCCGCGAGCTCGGCTGGGGCGACTGGTGGTGCGTCCGCCTCGACGCCGACGAGTTTTACCCCGGCGACGTCCGCGCCTTCCTACGCCGCGTCCCCTGGTGGTGCTCCACCGTCAAGAAGAGCAGCACCGACTACGTCCTCACCCACGAAGACCTCGACGAGGGCATCGCCTCCGGCGACTTCGCCGACTACAAGGACCGGCTGCACTACGCCCTCCCTCAGCCTCGCGAGGAGCGCCGCTTCATGCGCCACTCACCCCTGCTCCTCTGGCTCGACCGCTGGCGCTACCCCCACCCCTGGGGCATCGTCGCCAAAGAACGGATTCCCGTCGACCACTACCAGTATCGCAGCCCCGACCAGATGCAGCGCCGCTACGCCAACCGCCAGCAGGCCAAAGCCGACGGCTGCGGCAGCTTCTCCCACGAGCAAGGCACCGGCTGGCAAGACTACCTCCGCCACCGCCCCGACTGCCGCCGCATCTGACCGCCCCCGCACCTGACTGCTGCTGCACCCGACTGCCACCGCATCTGACTGCATGCGACCCCACAAAACCCCGTAGGGGTTTCATATCAATAGAAATCTCATATTCTTGCCCCCTCCCTCGGTGTTCCATATCAAACGTGCCACCGGCACGTCATCCTAATAACCCCACACGAAACGAAGTTTCGTGTGGGGCCATCCACTCACTACATAATCACCGCGTGTCGAAGACACGCCACAACCGTAAATCTCAAAAACCGTAGGGAATCAATACCACCCTATCTCATCCGCCCCGCCACGCGCAGCGCCAGCGTGAGGATGATGGGTATGATAGCCACCGAAAGCCCGCACCACAGCACCCACACCGCCGCCACGGCGAAGCAGCCTTCCTGCAGCCACAGCGCCCACCGCGGGCTCCGCTCCAGCCGTATGGCTATGAGCACCAGCAGCGGCGAGAGCCACAGCAGGTTCAGGTTCCACCGTGTGCACCAATGGTCCGTGCCGAACCACATGAAGCACAGGAACAGCCCCGCCACTCCAGCCACGCCGAAGAGTATCCTGTCCGTCCAGCGCAACACGCCCTTCGGTATGCCGAACCGCCCCGCGCCGACCGTCATCACCGCCACCGCCGTCAGCAGCAGCGCGAAGGCGGCCACCGGCGGGAAGCTCCTCCGCAGGGGCTCGCGGTGGTCTTCGAGCAGCGTCCGGCTCTCGGCCACTAAGGGCGCCCCTCCACGTGTCGCGGTCGCGTAGAGCTGCTGCATCGCCAGCGGGTGGAACATGGCTTCGCGGCTGTCCACTCGGTGGTCGGCCGGCAGGCCCAGCAGCAGGTCCACTCCCAGCGTCCACCACTCCAGACAGCCGCCGGCGGTCGACCGGTGCACCATGTCCCTGTAGCTCTCCGACTCCCACTCGCCGCAGTCCACCCGCCGCTTCCCGCACGCGCTCTCCACCATGTCGCGCACCCGCGTGGCGCAGTTGTCGCGGAAGAAGTCGTACCGGTAGAAGCGGTTCTCCGGCATGTAGTTCCACTCCAGCATCAGGTACAGGTTGTTCACCTCCTGCTGCGTCAGCTCCAGCCGCTGCTCCCACATGGCGCGACCCTCGAAGGCATACGTGGCCGTGAAGCGGTCGAAGGGCGTGCGGCTCAGGCAGTAGTCCAGCATCCCCCTTGCAAAGTTCCAGTAGAAGTGGGGCGTGTCGAAGTCGAACGTGCCGTAGTTGTAGGCGTAGTCGATGCCGTTGGCCGTGTCCGTGATGCGGATGGCCGAGTGCCCGAAGGCAAGGTAGAAGTCGTCGCCCGGCCCGCAGGTGATGACACTCGCCGTGGCACCCGCGCTCAGCGGCAGCCGTGGCCCCTGCGCCTGCACCGTGCCCATCAAGCCCATTAAGCCCATAAGGCCCATCAGCCCTCGTGTCAGAAGTCTCTTCATCATGCTTCGACGGCTTTAACCTCAGCCCGCTCCGGTGGGGCTGGCACGGTCGAGTCGCGCTGCTCCATCTGGAAGGGCGCTTGCTCCGTGGCGTTGTGCACCGTCACCTGCGGGAACGGTATCTCCACCCCGGCGTTGTTGAATGCTATGTAGATGTCCTCGCGTATGTGCTCCCACAGGGTCCAGTAGTCCTCCACCTTGGTCCAGAGCCACAGCGTGATGTCCACCGAGCTGTCGCCCAGGTTGCTCACGGCCACGCTCGGCTTCTTCGGCTCCCACACGATCTCTTTCTCCGACCGTATCACCTCCCACAGCACCTCCTTGGCCTTCTTCAGGTCCGTCCCGTAGGCCACGCTCGCCACCACGTCCAGCCTTATCTGCGGCTCCTTGGTGTGGTTGATGAGGCTCTTCGTCGCCAGCTCGCTGTTCGGTATGATGATGATGCGCCCGTTGAAAGGCCGCATCATGGTGTGGAAGATGCGTATCTCTTTGATATAACCCTTGTACGAGCCGCACTCTATGTAGTCGCCCACCTTGAAAGGCTTCATGAGCAGTATGATGACACCGCCCGCAAAGTTCTGCAGCGTCCCCTGCAGCGCCATGCCTATCGCCAAGCCCATCGCGCCGAGCAGGGCTATGAACGACGTGGCCTTGATGCCGATCACGTCCATCGCCATGATGATGATCATCGCCTTCAGCAGCACGTCCACCAGCGACCCGAGGAAGGTCTTCAGGCTCGGCTCGGCGTCCCGCTTGTCGAGGGCGCGCACTATGAGGTTCTTCAGCATCTTGGCCAGCTTCATGCCAAGCCACAGGATGAGAATCGCCATCAGCAGCTTCGGCACGAAGCCCACCGTAAGCTCCGTCAGCGACCGCAGACCGTCTTTGATAAGCGTGTTCTCGCCCGTCACCACGGCCTTGATGTCCGTCAGGTCCATGTTCTTCAGGCTGTCCTTGATTGCCGTCGAGATGCTGTCCTGCGTGTGAATCATCTGCCCGAATTCGTCTTTCGGCACCACGCTGTCCGGCGTCTGCGCCGCCGCCGCGGCCAGCAGGGTAGGAGTGTTGTCGTCTAATAGTAGCATGTTCTCTCTTTCTTTCTTTTGTTTACGCCTCCTATAACGCAACCCGTAGTTCCATTATTATATAAGGTAACCAAATTTTTATGTAATGTCTCTATCAAAACCCCGTAGGGGTTTCATATCAATAGCCCCCCCAGATTCCCCCCCCCCAACTTAAAACCCCGTAGGGGTTTCATATAATGCTATAAAACCCCGAAGGGGCACCGCCCTGGGTAGAACAAACCGCATCAAACTATTATGAAATGATTATCCGCAATTCTCCGACAGCGCCCCGAAGGGGCACCGACCTGCCAGCCCAGGGCACTGCCCTGGGTAGAACAAACCGCATCAAACTATTATGAAATGATTATTCGCAATTCTCCGACAGCGCCCCGAAGGGGCACCGACCTGCCAGCCCAGGGCACCGCCCTGGGTAGAACAAACCGCATCAAACGCCCTGTAAGGGCAAAAGCATAACATGACCGTGTCTTTTCCACCCTTTCTATCGTCTCTATCAAAACCCCGTAGGGGTTTCATATCAATAGCCCTCCAGATTCCCACCCCCCACCTTAAAACCCCGTATGGGTTTCATATAATTCTATCAAACCCCGAAGGGGCGGCAGAACAATTCTACCGCCCCCTCGGGACTTGATGTATACCGGGAGCTTACGCCCTCGGCTATTTATGCGCAGCTCACTGCTTCATAACCTTCTCGGTGCTCACACCGGCGTCGGTGGTCACGCGGACCATGTAAACGCCGCTGGCAAGGCTGCTCAGGTCGATGGCACCGCCAATGCGGCTCTCCAGAACCACGCGGCCGTTCACATCGAGCATCTCGACCAGGCGCACTCCCTCGGCAGCAATGTTGATCACCTCGCTGGCCGGGTTGGGATAGATGTTGATGTCGATGGCGGCGGCATTGTCGATACCTTCGTTTTCGGAGCCGGCCACGCCAACGCGGATCTTGTCAACGGCAAGGGCATATTTGTCAGTGCAGTTGTGGTGGCGGAAGGCAATGTAGACCGTCTGGCCGGCATAGTCGGCGAGGTTCACGATTTGCTGTTCCCAGGTGGCAGTGGTGCTGTCGCTGTACACAGCCTCGAGGCTCTCGTCAGGAGCAGCCGTGGTGGTCACGTAGACGCTGTAGTATTCGCCAGCATAATTGGGATCGATACCGCGGGCATACCACGAGAGGCTGTAGTTGCCCTCGGCGGGAACGGCAATGGCGGGAGTGAAGGCCCAATCGTCGGGTGTGAGAGCCTGGCCGGTTTGGCCGTTGGAATAGTAGGAGAAGCTGAACATGGCTCCGTAGCTCTCGTGGCCATAGGTCTCCTGATTCTGGAACTGGCCGTACGAGGTGAACCAGCCGATACCATCCTGGTCGGCATCGTAGAACTTCCAGCAGTCATAGGTGGCGTTGGTGTCTTCGAAGTCGGCAACCCACGGCAGGGTGCTGATGACATCGCAGGCAATCACATTGATGGTGTGGGTCGCAGGCTGGCTGCTGCCCTGTGCGTTCGTGGCCACGACGCTCACGGTGTGCTCACCGCCCGTGGTGAAGGTGTAGGTCAGCGTGTTGCCCGTCTCGTTCTGGGCGGTGCCGTCCACGCTCCAGGCGTAGCTGTCGGCCAGCGAGCTGGTGGCAGTGAAGGTCACCTCGCTGCCGGTAGTGGTCGAAGCAGGGCCGGTCACCGTAACCATCGGGGCTGTGACGGTGGTGAGCATGATGTCGTCGACATAGAGGTAGTACTGGTAGTCGCCGTAGTAGTTGATGGCAACATACTTGGTACCGGCAGGCAGCTCGAAGGCCACTTCGGTCCATTCCGTGGCCACCGTCGGATAGTCGCCCAGCACATTGGTGAAAGCGGCCACATCCTTCGTGGTGGTGGAACTCAGCACTTTGAAGGCATCGGTCGTACGATGGCCCTTGTACATGAACTTCACCATGTAGTTGCCGGTGGCGGGCAGGGTAATCTCAGGGCTGATAAGGTACTGGTTGTAGTCAGTGCCTCGGTCATAGCTGCTGAAGCGGAAGTCGTTGCTGCCGGCATAGGCGTTTTCGTCAGCATAGATGCCGAATTCTGCGTCGTTGGCAGCATCCATGCTGACCATGCTCCAGCACTGCATGCCGCTCTCGAAATCCTGTGTGTACGGGAAATCGTCGATGGCCTCGCAGGTGTACACCTCGACGCTCATCGTGTCGCTGGCCGAACCGCTGTTGTTCGTGGCCGTGACGATCACGGTGTGGGCACCGTCGGTGGTGAAGGTGTAGCTCAGCGTGTTGCTGGTCTCAGTCTGGGCGGTGCCGTCCACGGTCCAGGCATAGCTCGTCGCATTGCCGCTCTGGGCAGTGAACGTCACGGCATAGCCGTTCTCGGCCGTTGCCGGGCCCACGAGGGTGACGCTCGGCGCGGTCTGCACATTGACTCCGATGTTGCGGATCATCAGCACATAACCGCCCGTCGAAGCATGGTGGCGGAAGCCAATCTTGAAGTCGCCGGTCAGGTCGTCGGGCAGTCCGGCCACGCGGGCCAGGTCAGCCGCAGCAGCCTCGGCGGTGAGCGTCTCGCTGAAGAGCTCCGTCGTGTCGACGCCGGCAATGAGATACACCGTGTAGTGGTCCGTAGCATAGCTGCTGTTATACTCGCGCACCATCCATTCCACCTGGTAGTCGCCGGCGGTGGCAATGTTCAGCGTCGGCGTGATGAGCCAGTTGTCAACGTCGTTGTCAAACATGTAGCCATAAAAGCTCTGAGCGGACATGGAGTAGGCATAGGTTGTCGAGCCGTCGGTCATGGAGACGGTGTCCCATGCGTATGTCTCCGGAGCCAGGGCTGTGTTCTCCCAGCACAGGCTGATACCGTTGGCAAAGGTGCTGCTGTAGGGCACGCTCTCGGTGTTGCACTCGATGGCGGTCACCTCGATGGTGTCGCTCGTGGTTCCGACGCTGTTGCTCACACTGGCAACCACCGTGTGGCTGCCGGCAGTCGTGAAGGTGTACACCAGCGTGTCGATGGTCGTGGTCTGGGCCTGGTTGTCCACCGTCCAAGTGAAGGGACCGGCCACATCGCTCACAGCGACAAAGGTCGCCGGCGTGTTTGCAATGACATTCTGAGGTCCGTTCAGGGTGAGTGCAGGGGTCTCGGGACCACCGATGCGCACGTCGTCAATCATCATGGCGTCGCCTCCCTGGCCGGTGATATTGCGGAACGCAATGCGGATGGTCTGACCGGCATAGGCTGCCAGCGACACGTTACGCTTCACATAGCCGTCTCCAGAGCCAGTCTCGCTCCACAGCACGGTGGTGAAGCTGGCAATGGTGGTGTCGGTGGTCGATACGCGCACCTCATACTCGGTCTCTATTCCGTCGTATTCCGTCATATAGACGTAGTACGAGAGAAGGGTGTCGTCAGTGCTGTTCGTCAGGTCTATGAGCGGCGAGATGGCCCACTGGTCCACGTTGAAATCATCGCTGTAGGGACCGAACAGGCAGCTCTGGCCCATAGTGGTGTAGGTGTATTGGCCGTTGGTGACGACGGTGAATCCTTCGTCCTCGGCGTTGCCGGACTGGAAAATCCAGCCGCTGGCACCATTCTCGAAGCCTTCCGTCCACGGGAAGGTGTTGATTCCTTGTGCAATGCTGGCCGTGGCAAACATGGCTACCATTGCGAAAAGTGTCATTGTTTTTTTCATGTTGTTGTTGTTTATTGTTAGTGAATATTCGTTTCCTGTTAGCAGAGCTCGTGGATCACGAGGCCGGAACGCAGCTTCGGCTCGAACCAGGTGGTCTTAGGAGGCATGATGTTGCCGGTGTCGGCAATGTCGATGATCTGCTTCATGCTCACGGGATAGAGAGCGAAGGCAACCTTCATCTCGCCGCTGTCCACGCGACGCTTCAGCTCGCCCAGTCCGCGGATACCGCCCACGAAGTCGATGCGCTTGTCCGTGCGCAGGTCCTTGATGCCAAGCACCTTGTCCAGCACGAGGTTGCTGAGGATCGTGACGTCGAGCACGCCGATGGGGTCATTGTCGTTGTAGGTGCCGGGCTTGGCCGTCAGGCTGTACCACACACCCTCGAAGTACATCGAGAAGTTGTGAAGCTTGGCGGGCTTGTACTCCTGGCTGCACTCGCAGTGGCACGGCAGCTCGCACTCGCACTTGCCGCCGTTCTTCGTGCAGTCGCACTTGCACTCGATGTCGAAGTTCTCGGCCAGCTTGGCGAAGAACTCCTTGCCGCTGAGACCGTTGAGGTCCTTCACTACGCGGTTGTAGTCGATGACGTTCAGCTGGTTGTCGGGGAAGATGACGGTCATGAAGTAGTTGTACTCCTCCTTGCCGGTGTGCTTGGGGTTCTGCTCCTTCTTCTCCTGGCCCACGAGGGCGGCGGCGGCACTGCGGTGGTGGCCGTCGGCGATGTACATGGCGGGAACCTTCTTGTCGAACAGTTCCACGAGCTCGTCGATGAGCTTGCGGTCGTCGATGACCCAGAAGCGGTGGCCGAAGCCGTCTTCCTTGGCGATGAAGTCGTAGATGGGCTTCTTGGCGGTGACAGAGGCCACAATCTCGTCGATGCGGGCCACCGACGGATAGGCGAAGAACACCGGCTCCACGTTGGCGTTGGTGATGCGGACGTGCTTCATGCGGTCCTCTTCCTTGTCCTTGCGGGTCAGCTCGTGCTTCTTGATGACCTTGTTCACATAGTCCTCGCTGTAGGCGCAGGCCACGATGCCGTACTGCCACTTCGCGTCCTTGTCCTTCGGGTTCATGCTCTGTGCGTAGATGTAGAGCTTCTCCTCCTCATCCTTCACCAGCCAGCCGAGGTCTTTGAACTTGTTGTAGTTCTTCACCACCTGCAGGTACACCTCGGGCGAGTGCTCGTCGGTGCCGGCGGGCAGGTCAATCTCGGCCTTGGTCACATGCAGAAGGCTGTAAGGGTTGCCCTCGCATTCTTTGCGAGCTTCTTCGCTGTTCAGTACGTCGTAGGGACGCGAAGCCAGTTTCTCGACGATGTCGACGGGCGGCCTGAAGCCCTTGAAAGGTTTGATTATACTCATAATGTTTGACTGTTTTATTGTTGGTTATACTATTGTATCAGGCTGTTTGTGTCGAGAATGAGTTTCATGCTTTGGCATGTAGGTCTTTGTGGCGTAATGCCTCAAGTTGTGCCTCGTCAAGCACACCCTCATCCCACAATCGATCGGACTCGGCGTCGAGGCGGCCTTGGAAGTAGCGCATCAGCACATCTTTGATTTCTAACGCACGACTTTCGCTCTTATCAAACGAAAAGAGCTTAAGCAGATGCATCTGTGTTGGGGTTATTTGCGTTGCATTCGTCATAGTTATACCCTTTATTTCCGGCTGCAAAGATACGCCTTTTTTATAATATAGCGCAATCTTTTTTACGGCTCCTCACACAACTCACAAGCGCATTGACATATAGGAACACCGCTCCAACACACCGTATCCCCTTTTTCTCTCGTCCGGATGACGGTCCGTAAGCATAAAAGAAGCCCCCCCTCTCTACCCCCTCTTCCAATTTTCAATTATCAATTCTCAATTTTCAATTGTCTCGACGTGCTCCTCATCATGGCGTCCCACCACCGCGCCGGCAGCAGGGTGTGGGCGGCCAGCATCAGGTGCGAGAAACGCCCTGTGAGGTAGCGCGTGCGCGGACGGCGGCTCTCCACCGCACGGCATATCGCACGCGTGATGACGCGCGGCTGCGACAGGTAGGGCGACGAGTAGCCCCATTGCATGGCGTCGGCCCAGCGGCTCCCGGCGTCCTCGTAGACGGTGCCCGCCGACGACTCGCGCAGGTGGCGCGCCGCTATGAGGCCCCAGTCGGTCTTTATGGCGCCGGGCTCTATCTTGACTACGTCTATCCCGAAGGGTTTCAGCTCCATACGCATCGCGTCGCTCAGGGCTTCCACCGAATACTTCGACACGTGGTACCACCCGCCGAAGTATATGACCGACCGCCCCGCTATCGACGAGATGTTCACTATGCGTCCCCGGCCTTGACGGCGCATCGTCGGCAGCACGAGCTGGCTCATGCGGGCCAGGCCGAATACGTTGACTTCCAGCTGCCTCCGGGCTTCGTCGAGCGTCACGTTCTCCACGGCTCCGAAGTAGCCGTAGCCGGCATTGTTGACCAGCACGTCAATGCGCCCTTCGGCGTCGAGCACCGCCTTCACGCAGGCTTGCATCGAGGCGTCGTCCGTGACGTCAAGTTTCAGCGGTGTGATGCCGTGTTCGCGCAGCGGCTCCATGAGTTCGGTCCGCCGTGCCGCGGCATAGACGCGGTGTCCGCGCGCGGCCAGCTCCAAGACGGTGTCGTGACCGATGCCGCTGCTCGCTCCGGTGACGAGTATCACCTGTTGTGTGTGTGTTCCCATTTTGTGGTAAGTGTTAAGTTCTTAAGTGTTAAATTCTTTCGTTGTAAGTGTTAAACTCTTAAGTGCTAAGCAGTATTCTCACTTAACACTTGTGAAAGCTTCTATTAATAACCCCGTAGGGGTTTCATATTAATCCAATTTATTGAAAAGCCCTTAACACGTTTACAGTTCTTTCCAAAACATTTCGGGCAGGTACACGTTCTCCAGCCCGGCGGCGGCGCGGAACAGAGGCGCCACCTCCTGCGGCGTGTAACCCGCTATGCCACAGCCGACAGCGGTCACAAGGAAGGTCAGCTCTGGATGCCGTCGGGCGCAGTCCGTGAACTGCTCCACGGCCTTCTTCATCGATGCCGCCCCCTCCATGGTGGGCAGGGCGTAGGTGCGGCCCGTAAGGCCTTCGCCAACACCCCATTCGGCGCCGAATTTCTTGTGGGCCACCCACGCGGCACCCCCGCCGTGCATACCCTGCTTGTTGCTTCCGAACACAAATATCTCCCTCTCTCCCAACTCCTCAATCCTGTCCGACGCCACTCGCCGCCCCCCGACAATCATCGTATTCCCCATATCAATTCTCAATAATTATCAATTCTCAATTCTCAATTCTCAATTCTCATCTCAACTCCTCCATCGCCCTCTGTATGAAGCGGTTCAGCGGCAGACTGGCCTTCCACACCTTCAGCACCTCGTCGAACAGCTTCGGGCTGCCAATCATCCGGTCCGGCATCGTGTAGCTCGTGCAGTAGTCCTTGTATTTCAGCAGGTCGGCATGCTCCCAGTCCGCCGGATAGCCCTTCGGTACGCGCTGCAGCTTCTTCATCGTGAAGAACTCGCTGCCGAAGTATTTCTTGTAGCTCGGCTCGTTCATGATGGCCACGAACTCGTCGGGGCAGTAGAATATCTCCTGCCGTATGGCGTTCAGCGCCTCAGGCGTGGGCATGAAGATGCCGCCGCCGAGGTTGCAGGTACCCTTCAGACCGTAGGCTTCCTCGGTGCCAAGCTGGAAGTAGTAGCCGGGCACACCACTGTTCTTCGGTCCCCAGCTGCTGAGGAAGCAGGCGATGTGAGTCTTGTAGGGTGTCTTGTCGGCCGAGAAGCGCGTGTCGCGGTAGATGCGGTACACCGAGTTCTTGGCGGTTAAACCCACGAGGGTGTCGTCCACCTTTTCCATCTCCTCTATCAGCCCCTGCGTGAAGTCGTCGAAGGCGGCCTTGATTTCCAGCCAGTGGGGTTTATGGGCGTTGAACCAGTCGCGGTTGTTGTTCATCATCAGCTCCCGCAGGAAGGGAAGCGTGTCGGGGTGCAGTTGGGGCGTCATTTTGATATATATGTTTTTACTTGTGGACAAATTTCATTATTTCTTTTGCCAATTGGCTACTGTCGCTGTATGTCATATTAATGGCAAAGCGATAGCGGCTGTGGCGACCATAATATACCCGCAAGGTGTCGGGTACGGTGAGGCTGCTACCTCTGCTGCCATCGTAATGATCTACACGGCGTATGGAAGACAGCGGAATACTTTTATGTCGCCGCATAAAGCTTTTTATACAGTCAATGACAAGTGCATCGCCTTGTATTGATATGGTCTCCTGGGCGTGGAATAGACGTATGTGATTGTCTAATACGAAGAAGAACCCGTATGTACAAAATAGGAAGGCTGCCGTGTAAAAAGTCCATATAATCAAGTCTGCGTCATTTTGTTTTGCCGTTGTAACAATAACAAATATCATCATAATGACAACAAACAGCATGAGAAATGGGGGAAGAGAGTTAAGAATCTTCTCCCAGATTGGACATTTTTTGGGACCGTTGACCGCCAAGGTTATACGCTTCGCGGTAGACTGAGTGTCGGGATGCTGCTGGTAGGCCATTCTGTCATTCGTATTTCCGGCTGCAAAAGTACGTCTTTTTCCCGACGTGGCCAAATGATTGTTGCTCCGCGTCAGTCTACGTCGTCGAAGAAGACGTTGTACCACTTGCGTTTCGGCGTGGCGTCGGGCGCTTCGTGGAGAATACCGAGGCTGAGTCGGTGCTGCTCATGGTGGCCGCCAGCAGCAGACAGCCCATGAGGCTCATGCCCAGCCGGTGGTCCACCAGGAAGTAGAGTATCACGCCCGTCACCACGGCCGTGAGCAGCACCCCCACCGTGGCCAGCATCACGCCCGGACCGAGCACGGGCTTGATGTCCGAGACCTTCGTGTCCAGACCGCCGGAGAAAAGGATGGCACTGAGGGCCACGGTGCCCACCATCTGCGCCACCTTGATGTTGTCGAAGTGGATGCCCAGACCGTCGCTGCCGAAGAGCATGCCCACTCCGAGGAAAAGTAGCAGGGCGGGCACGCCGAAACGGCTGCCCGCCTTGCCCGCCAGTATGCTGGCAAAGAATAGGGTAGAGAGTACCAGTAGGATGAGTTCTATTTGCATAACGTCTTGATGTGTGCAACTTCCGTGCCAACAAGGCACCTGACAGGTGCGTCGGCCGCAAGGTGTCCGCTCTCGTCACGCATGGGCTGCACCAGGGCGATGGAACCGTCTCTGCTGGCAAGGATGCGCAGGGCGCAGTTGCTGCTGTTCACAGGGTGCAGCTCGCTGAGCTCCGCCATCTGGTCTTCCTTCATGGCGTCCAGGGCTTTGCGGTAGTCGTCGGCCGTGAGGTAGACCTTGTGGTCCTTTATGCGGCTGCCCGTGCTCACATATCGGTAGTGGCAGAGGGCCCCGCTGAGGTTCATGGCGGTGAGTATGATGCCGAGGGCTGTGGCTATCAGCCCCACGGTGAGGCAGGTGGACGACAGCGCGTCGCTCATATGGGTCTGCGTCAGCAGCACTATCAGGCCTACGCCGACGGCGAGCACCGTTAGCGGCACCACTATGGAATTGCGTTTGCGTTCTATCTTGCCGCCCATCTCGGCGGCGATGTGTTCTTCTATCGTTTGTATGTGTTCCATTGTTTTTACTGTTTTTGTTTGTTGATAATGATGTCTGTCAGCGGAATGTACTTCTTTCCGTCGACGCGTGTCAGTTGCGAGTAGTAGACCCGCTCTTCCTTGTCGCTGTAGCGCACCAGCGCCAGCTCAGGTGTCGCCTGCCGTTTGATGTGCTCCAGGGCCTGCTCGTCGTGCGCCTCGAGGGCGTCAGTCACAGCCTCTTCCATCGCGGCGGAGTAGTAGGCGTATGTTGGCTCCAGCACGGCGTGCACCTCGCGGCTGTAGGGGCGGCGCGAGTCGCCGAAGAGGTAGTAGCACAGCGTCAGCAGCAGGCTGCAGACGCCTACTATTACGCCGCCTACCAGCGCCGACGCTCCTCCAACCGACAGGTTGGGCACCATGAAGTAAACCACGCCGCACACCACGCCGACCGCCGTCAGCACCCACGCCGACCAGAGGGGCAGCACCGTGCGACGTATCTCCGGTAGGGTATAGATTGATTTTCTGATATATTCCATGTTGTATTACAAATCTGCCATCATGACACACCTTGTGGGTGTGCCGTTAATCGAAACATAAAAAGGTGCGATGGAAGGCGTGGCGGTTCACGTCTCCATTAGCATCGGAATGCTGGGAATAATCAGAGTCTGAGACAGCGCAGCAGGTATATGTAGCCTCTGTGTATATTGGTTGGATGCACCAACGGCCTGACCGTTGGCGAGGCATATATCCGGTGGTGTACGCCTCCTGCGGTTATCGTCGCCGACGCTCCGTTCGACACTATGCGAACCGTCGACGGGGGCGTCAGCGATGCCGCTCCCGGTGCCGCAAGCAGGTCGTACATGCCCATGTCGCTCCACTGCGGTCGCTCCGCACAGGTCTTGTCCACCAGATTGGCGGTGGGCGCACTGGGCGTTTCGGCCTTGCACGGCATCAGCCACACAAGGGCGAGCATCAACAATATCAACTTCTTGAGGCGCATCGGTATCATCCTTTGAGGATGACAAAAATACGACTTTTTCCCGACGTGGCCAAAATGTTTTTATTTTTGTGCCTGGAAGTGCCGGACGAAGAAGGGGTCGCTACAGGCGAGTACAACGCGGTAGTTAGCCTCGTGCCCTTGGATGCTACATGATGTCAGAAGCATTTTCCGTCCGGGGTACAGTATTTGGGGCGTGGCTGGTAATGGCGGAAGGAGATGGTGTCGGCCGTGGGCATGTCGTCGATGCCAAAGGGGTAGGGGTGGCGTGTGGTGTCGATGCGGTCGAAGTCGAGGTCGTAGACCGTGAGGGCATCGCGGTGCACCATGTCGCGCAGGTCGTAGGCGGTGAGGAAACCCAGGTCGTCGAACTGCCAGTATTCCTGCTTCACACGGCCGTCGGGGCTGACCACGAGGGTGAGCGGTGCATAGTCGCAGTACTCGAAGGCGCGTCTCGGCTGGGTGATGTAGTTGACGATGTTGGTCCAGTTCTGCTGGTTGGTGGCCTTGCCGTTGCGGTACCAGAGGAAGAGGCTGTCGGCATCGCGCATGTAGTAGCGGGTGGTGATGCCGTAGGCGCTGAGGTAGTCGTCGTTCCACGGCAGTGATCCGCAGTCGTCGAGGATGAAGTACATGCGGCAGCGCGTGGAGTCGAGGCCCTGCATCAGCGGCAGGTAGGTGTCAGCGAAGGCTTCGCGGCAGCCGGAACAGCAGTAGCTGTAGACGATGAGCAGCTTGTAGTGCGTGGTGTCGTCCAGCAGAAGGCGGCGCAGGTCACCGGTGTTGAGGGGCGTGTGGTTGGCATACTTGGTCGGAGCCTGGCGTAGCAGGCGGTCGGTCGGGTGGCATACTCTGACGAGCGAATGGCGGCTCTGGAAGCAGCCCGCCAGCGCGAGGCACAGCAGGGCGATGAGGGGGAGGATGGTCTTCTTCATAAATGTCTGTTTATATAGTTGTCGCATAAGAGGCCGAAATCTTACACGTCAGACGAAAATTCTACCCTCGGCCACGATGACGGCGCTGCCGCCAACCCACACGCTGCCGTCCGCCATGAGACGGGTCTCCACCACCGAGGGGCGCCCCATGGCTTCGCCTTGCAGGAAGCGGTGGTCGCCTGTGGCGATGATGCCGTGGGTGGCCAGGTAGTGTGTCAGGGCGGCGTTGGCGGTGCCGGTGGCGCTCTCCTCGGGCACTCCGTAGGCGGGGGCGAAGTCGCGCACGTGGGCCGTGTAGCCGTCGCTGCCGAGGACGAAGGGGTGGAAGCTGATGGCTTCGTGCCGCCGGGTAATCGATGCCACGGCCTCCATGTCGTGCTGCAGGGCGTTGAGCACTTCGACCGACGGCAGCTGGATCATTAGGTCGGGTAGTCCGGTGCTGACTACCTGGACAGGCAGCGTCGGCCGGTAATCCCGCACGCCGAGGGCGGCGTAGATATCCTTGGTATCCTCGACCGTGCCGACGATGCGGGGTGTGGCCATCTGCATCAGCACCCGCTCGCCGACCTCCACCTTCAGCTCCCCGGCCCGGGTGAGCAGCCGCGCGGGCCCCGAGTCCGCCTTGAGGCGGTGCAGCAGGACGAAGGCGGCGATGGTGGCATGGCCGCAGAGGTCCACCTCGCCCTGCGGTGTGAAGTAGCGCGCCTCCCAGGCCCCGGCCTTGTGGCGGCGAATGAAGACAGTCTCCGAGTAGCGCAGCTCGGCGGCGATGTCCTGCATCAGTCCCTCGTCAGGGAAGTCGTTGCCTTCCAGCAGCACCACCCCCGCAGTGTTGCCCCCAAAGGACGTGTCCGTGAAAGCGTCTACAATAAAGTACTTCAAACCTTAAACCTTAAACTGTAAACTGTAAACCTTAAGCTGTAAACCGTAAACCTTAAACCTTAAACCGTAAACCTTACCCCTTCCCCCTTACAAACCGCGCAGCCATTTGATTTCGTCGGCCCAGCGCATGGGGTCGGGGGTCTCGAGGATGATGGGCATGTCGTCGAAACGCGGGTCGTGCATCAGGCGGGCGAAGAACTCCTTGCCCATGGCGCCCTCGCCCAGCACCTCGTGGCGGTCCACATGGCTGCCGGAGCCCTTCTTGCTGTCGTTGAGGTGCACGGCGCGCAGGTACTTGAAGCCCACCACGCGCTCGAACTCCTCCATCGTGAACTGATAGCCCATCTCGGTCGTCAGGTCGTAGCCGGCGGCCAGCGTGTGGCAGGTGTCGATGCAGACGCCTACGCGGCTTTTGTCCTCCACGCCCTCGATGATGCGGGCTATGTGCTCGAACTTCCAGCCCAGGTTGGTGCCCTGTCCGGCGGTGTTCTCTATCACCGCCGTGACGCCCTCAGTCTTGCTGAGCGCCATGTTGATCTCGCGGGCTATCTGGTCCAGGCATTCCTCCTCGCTGATCTTGTTAAGATGCGAGCCGGGGTGGAAGTTCAGCATCGTCAGGCCCAGCTGCTGCGCCCTGTACATCTCGTCGAAGAAGGCCGCGCGGCTTTTTTGAAGCGTCTCCTCGTCGGGCGAGCCGAGGTTGATGAGGTAGCTGTCGTGCGGCAGCACCATTTCGGGCCGGAAACCGCGGTCTATAAGTAAAGCCTTGAAACCGTCGATCTCCAACTGCGGCAGCGGCTTGCTCACCCACGAGCGCTGGTTGCGCGTGAACAGCGCAAAAGCATTGGCCCCGATGGCCTCGGCATTCAGTATGGCGTTGCCCACGCCGCCCGATGCGCTCACATGTGCTCCGATGTATTTCGTCATATTGTTGACTGTTTAAACGGCTGCAAAAATAAGCTTTTTTAACGACATGGCAAAATAAATTTGGCTACGTTTGGAAAAGTGTGTATCTTTGCAGTGCTTTTTCATAGAAAATAACAATAATAAAGCATATTATGAACAAAAAGAGAATCCTTTATCTGATGGTTGCTGCAGCATTGCTGTTTACGGCTTGCAGCAACGATGACAACGACACAACCCCGAATGCCGACATGCAGACTATTACAGTCTCCGGCATCGAATTCACCATGGTAAAGGTTGAGCCAGGTACTTTCATGATGGGGGAAATTAACGGAGACTTGGAAGTTACTTACAGTGAAAAACCCGCACATCAGGTGACGCTGACAAAGCCTTTCTATATGGCCAAAACAGAAGTGACACAGGAACTTTGGCAGGCTGTTATGGATACCAATCCCAGTTATTTCGGGGTGGGTACCAATCTTCCTGTAGAGCAGGTCTCATACAATGAAGCCATTGAGTTTTGTTCGCGTCTTTCCACCTCGACGGGCCGTACATTCACGCTACCCACCGAGGCACAATGGGAATATGCGGCTCGGGGTGGCCACAAGGCTCCAGCCACGCCGACAGTCTATGCTGGTGGCAGTGAGTTGGATGCTGTAGGTTGGTATACTGATAATTGTGATGGCACGACTCACGAAGTGGGAAGCAAGGCCCCGAATGAGCTTGGATTGTATGATATGAGCGGTAGCGTCCGGGAATGGTGCCTTGACTGGTATGGTGAATATTCTGCCACAGCGCAGTCTGACCCGCAAGGTCCGTCCTCAGGTACTAACCGTGTGGCCCGTGGCGGTGGTTGGGCTAGCTGGGCACGTGAGTGCCGCATCCCCGCCAGGATGGAATTTCATCCGGATAACAAATATGGTGATACTGGGTTCCGTGTTGTCATGCTCCCGTAGCCTATATCTTAAATGAGTAAAAAGAAACGGGCTCTGCAATGCAGCAGAGCCCGTTTCTTTTTTTGTAGAGCTACAATTTTGTCCTCAAATAAATTGTTTATGCTTTCAGCAGGAAGTTCAGGTCGTCCTTCAGGCCGAACTCCTTGGTGTTCTCCATCTTGGTCTTGAAGACCTTCATCTTGTTGGGCTTGCCGATGAGGTTCAGCTTGCCGTCCTCGAGCAGCAGGGCCGTGGCCTCACGGATGGCGGCGACGGTGGCCTTGGGGTTCACCATGATGTACTCCTTCAGGCGGTCGTCGCGGGTCTCGCCGCCGTGCTTCGGGTCGAAGAAGTCGGTGTAGTGTGGGTTGATCTGGAACGGCACCAGACCCATGCAGTCGAACGAGTCTGGCATCACAATGGGCATGTCGTTGGTGGTGCAGAGGGTGGGACCGGCCACATTGCTGCCGGCGCTCCAGCCCATATAGGGCATACCGTCGAAGGCGCGCTGGCGGATGGCCTGCATCAGGCCCGTGCGCTGCAGCTCGCGCACCAGGTGGAACGTGTTGCCGCCGCCCACGGCCACACAGTCGGTGTCGTACACCGCGTTGACGGGCAGCGCCTTGTGGTGCACCGAGGTGAGCTTCACGCCGAATTCGGCATACACCTTGGCTACCTTGGCCTCGTATGCGTCATAACTCTTCTTCAGCCCACCTTCGGCCAGGCTCACGCCGGCGTAGGGCACGAAGAGCACGCGCTTGATGTTGTGCCGACGGCAGAAGTCGGCAATCATATCCTTGCACCAGCCGAGGTAAGCCTCGCCGCGCATGGTGCTGTTGCTGATCAGCAATAAATTCCTCTTGTCCATTATTTTCAATTTTCAACTATCAATTTTCAAGTCGCTTATGCGTCGATGTTGGCGTAGGTGGCGTTCTGCTCGATGAAGGCGCGGCGGGGCGGCACATCGTCGCCCATGAGGAGCGAGAAGATGCGGTCCGCAGAGGCGGCGTTCTCGATGGTCACCTGGCGAAGCTGGCGGCCCTCGGGGTCCATGGTGGTGTCGCGCAGCTGGTCGCTGTTCATCTCGCCCAGACCTTTGTAGCGTTGCACGTGGATACCCTTGTCGCCGAACTCCATCAGGGCGCGCTCGCGGTCCTCCTCGGTCCAGCAGTAGACCTGCTTGTTGCCTTTTTTTACCAGGTAGAGTGGGGGAGTGGCCAGGTAGACGTAGCCGTTCTCGATGAGCTCGGGCATATAGCGGAAGAAGAACGTGAGCATCAGCGTGTCGATATGGGCGCCGTCCACATCGGCATCGGTCATGACGATTACCTTGTGGTAGCGCAGTTTGCTGAGGTTGAGAGCTTGCGGGTCCTCGGGAGTGCCTACGGTGACGCCCAAGGCGGTATAGATGTCGCGGATGGCCTCGCTCTCGAAGGCGCGGTGACGCATCACCTTCTCTACGTTGAGAATCTTACCGCGCAGCGGCAGGATGGCCTGGAAGCGGCGGTCACGGCCCTGCTTGGCGCTTCCGCCTGCAGAGTCACCCTCGACGAAGAATATCTCGCACTCCGCCGGGTCGTTGCTCTGGCAGTCAGCCAGCTTGCCGGGCATGCCGGCACCGCTGAAGGCAGTGCTGCGCTGCACCATCTCGCGGGCTTTGCGGGCGGCTTGGCGTGCACGGGCGGCAAGGATGACCTTGTCCACGATGGTGTGGGCTTCGTTGGGATGCTCTTCAAGGTAGTTCTCCAGCATCTCGCTCACGGCCTCGTCTACGGCACCGCGCACCTCGGCGTTGCCGAGCTTGGTCTTGGTCTGGCCCTCGAACTGAGGCTCGGCCACTTTGACGCTGATGATGGCTGTCAGGCCCTCGCGGAAGTCGTCGCCCGTAATCTCCACCTTGGCTTTCTGCAACAGTCCGCTGCGGTCGGCATAGGCTTTCAGCGTGCGCGTAAGGCCGCTGCGGAAGCCCGCCAGGTGAGTGCCACCCTCGTGGGTATTGATGTTGTTGACATAGCTGTGCAGGTTCTCGCTGTAGCCGGTGTTGTACTGCATGGCTATCTCTATCGGGATGCCCTTACGCTCGCCCTCGATGTAAATGGCCTCGGGCATAAGCTTCTCGCGGTTCTCGTCCAGGTAGGCGATGAAGTCGCGCAGCCCCTTCTCGCTGAAGAAGTGGTCCTCGCGTGTGGGCTTGTCCAGCGTGGCGGCGTCCTGGATGGTGGCATCCTGCGGCAGTCGCCAGTCGCAGATGTTGATTTCAATGCCTTTGTTCAGGTACGCCAGCTCGCGCATGCGGTCAAGCAGCGTGTCGTATTTGTACTCTGTGACGGTGAATATCGAAGCGTCGGGGTGGAACGTCACCTTGGTGCCTCGTTTGTCGGTGGTGCCGATTTCCTTCACGGCGTAGAGGGGCTTGCCCTTCGAGTATTCCTGCTGGTAGACTTTGCCGTTGCGGAAGACGTTCACAATCATGTGGTCACTCAGGGCGTTGACGCAGCTTACGCCCACGCCGTGCAGACCGCCGCTGACCTTGTAACTGTTCTTGTTGAACTTGCCGCCGGCGTGCAGCACCGTCATCACCACCTCCAGGGCCGAGCGATGCTCCTTCTCGTGCATGTCCACGGGGATACCGCGTCCGTTGTCCTCTACGGTGATGCTGTTGTCCGGGTTGATCTGCACGTCGATACGGGTGCAGTAGCCCGCCAAAGCCTCGTCAATGGAGTTATCCACTACCTCGTAGACCAGATGGTGCAGTCCACGCTCGTTGACATCGCCGATATACATTGCAGGCCTTACACGCACCGCCTCGAGTCCTTCCAGTACGGTAATGTTACTCGCACTATAGTCTATATTTTGATTTTCAGCCATATAATGTGTTGTTTTTTCTCTGTCTTAAAGTGCAAAGATACTAAAATATCTTTAATCAAGACATCTTTGTCGCGTATTGTTTTCAACATTTAATCAACCGCCGTTCAACTAAGCAATAAAATGAACGCCTTGGCCGTTATGCAAAAAAAAAGATATTATGGTGATTCTTGGTCTGATGTCAGGCACATCCCTCGACGGTGTGGATTTGTCTCTTTGTAATATCGACGAGAACGGCTATTCCGTATTTGCGGCCGACACGGTGCCTTATAGCGACGAATGGAGGCAGAGGCTTGCCGCTCTCGACTCCGCCTCGGCAGCCGAATATGTCAGGACCGATGTCGAGCTGGGCCACCTGTATGGTCATATTGTCAACCGTTTTCTCAAGGATATCGACTTGCCTGTCGATGCCATCGCGTCTCACGGCCACACTGTCTTCCACCAACCCCACCATGGCTTTACGGCACAGATTGGCGATGGCGAGTCCATCGCCGCCGAAACGGGTCTGCCGGTGGTGTACAATTTCCGTGCTCTCGATGTGGCTCTTGGCGGACAGGGGGCTCCGCTCGTGCCGGTGGGTGACGAGCTTTTCTTCGGTCGCTACGACGCATGCCTTAACCTGGGCGGAATAGCCAACATATCCTTTCGCGACGGTGCCCGCCGCGTAGCCTACGACATCTGCCCATGCAATATGGCTCTCAACCGTTTGGCTGCCGACCTCGGCCTTCCCTACGACCCGCAGGGGGAGAACGCCCGTCGCGGATTGCTCGACTACTACCTGCGCCAGACCCTCGACCGGCTCGACTACTACCGCCTCCAGCCGCCGAAGTCGCTTGGCAAAGAGTGGTTCGTCGACTCCTTCTGGCCTGTCGTCGAGGCGTCGGCGCTCCCTACCGTCGACCTGCTGCGTACCGTCACCGAGCACATCGCATCCCAGATTGCCGACACGGCCCGCCGCCACGGCATCCACTCCATGCTTGTCACCGGCGGCGGCGCGTTGAACCGCTTCCTCGTGGAGTGCATCGAGGCGGCCGAACCGTCGCTGTCGGTCACCGTGCCCGACCTCATGACGGTCAACTACAAGGAGGCCATAGTCTTCGCCCTCCTCGGCTACCTGCGCCTCGGTGGACGTGTCAACACTCTGGCGTCCGTCACCGGTGCCCGCCAAGACAGCGTCGGTGGCTGTATCAGCGGCATCGTGCCCAACATAAACCCCTCGCTGTCCGAAAAGTACGCCAAGGGTTGAGCAAAAGCGCCGCCGGCTGAAGTACCCACCCCGCGATGCCCCCCGCCGCCCGGGTAATTCTCCACCCCCTCTCTACCCCCTCTCTACCCCCTCTCTACCCCCTCTCTGGGTCCTCTCTGGGTCCTCTCTGGGTCCTCTCTACCCCCTCTCTACCCCCTCTCTACCCCTACTCTACCATCCGCCCCCACCCCGGCGCACCGCCCACTCCACTTTTTACCATCCTCCAACAACAATAATCAAAGGCCGAAAATACCCGCCGCGCCGTGCCCCGGCCGACCGAACCACGCTGCATCATCCCCGTCCGTGGCGTATTTTTGACCTTATGCTACAGCATGTTATGAAATAAAATGAAAAAACATTTTGTCATATCGGAAATTGTTCGTACTTTTGCACCCGTTTTCCGAGACCGAGAGTGGCCCGGAGCGATGGCGGGATAGCTCAGCTGGTTAGAGCGCTGGATTCATAACCCGGAGGTCATC
>CAMVAA010000018.1 GCA_947165345.1 uncultured Bacteroidales bacterium | reverse complement strand
AATTGAAAATTTTTGGGGGGGCGGGGGGAAGTTGAAAATTGAGAGTTGAAAATTGAAAATTTTGGGGGTCGGGGAGGAAGTTGAAAATTGAGAGTTGAAAATTGAAAATTTTGGGGGGCGGGGGGTAGAGAGGGGGTAGAGTAGGGGTAGAGAGGGGGTAGAGAGGGGGCCGTGAGGACTTGATTATCAAGGGGTGTTTGTGGGGTTATGTTAAATAGAGGGGCGTTTGGGGAGGCGACGGGGCGGAGGGGAGGGGAATAAATTTTGGGGTGGCATATAATAAAAAGGGGAGGACAGCGTTAGAGAGAGGTATGACAAGAAGGAAGACATGGATAGCGGCCCTGCTCCTGACGCTGGCGAGCGTGGGTGTTGCAGCCCAGGAGAGCGACAGCACGGGGTGGCATTTCCGTATGGCTACGGGAGCCGCGGCGTGCAGCGGACTGGGTCAGCATCGCTCGCTGGGATGGGTTGCCGGCGAGGCGAGCTACGACGCCGGACGCGGTGTGACCGTGGGCGGCGGCTTGGCGCATGCCGGTTCGCTGGCTCCGGCTGGCGGATGGGTACTGCAAGGGCGTGGCCCGCGCAGCCTGGCGCCGCGCAGGGAGGGTACCGACGTGCACGCCATGTGGGCCAAGGCCTCGTGGCATGTCTCGGACCGGCTGTGGCTCTGGGGCTCGGTGGCCCACGTCACGGGCTTCGCGCAGCCGCTGTGGCGGCGGAGTTCCGTTCCCGTCAGCGCCACTGCCATCAGCGGCGGGCTGGCCTATGCCTTCAGCGACGAAAGCCTGCTTGAACTCCACTTCCACTTTGTCCACGACCGCTACGGCAGCCTGATGGACCCGCCTTACGGCGGCCTGTGGTGCGGCAGCCTGGCACCGACGTGGACTGTGGCCGAGGGTCCATGGCACTTCTAACCCAACCAACAACCGACAAACAGACAACAGATGGAATATAACACACAGCGTCCACAACTGAAGATCAGCGACTACGGTCGCCATGTGGCCAAGATGATAGACTACTGCAAGACCCTCGAGGACCGCGAGGAGCGGACGAAGATGGCGAATACGATAGTCGATGTGATGGCCCACGTGGCACCCAAGGTGAAGGAACGCACCGACTACCGCCACATCCTGTGGGATCACCTGATGATGCTGGCCGACTACGACCTTGACGTGGACTGCCCCTACGAGGTGACCCGCGAGGAGACCGAGACTTTCAAGCCCAACCGCATCGGCTACAATAACCGCCGCATCCACTACCGCCACTACGGCCGCGCCCTCGAGGACATGATAGTGGCAGTGGCCGAGATGCCTGAGTGTGAGGAGCGGCGTCTGCTGACCGAGCAGATAGCCCACGCCATGAAGCGTCAGTACCTGCAGTGGAACCGCGACACCGTCGACGACGCCCTCATCGTGGAGCAGCTCGACGAGCTCAGCGAGGGGCGCCTGAAGCTGCCCGCCGGCTTCCAGTTCCGCGACTCCAAGCTCTACCTTGACGCCATGGCTGCGGTGCAGGCCAAGAAGGAGGCCAGCGAAGCCAAGAAGAAGAAAAAGAAGAAGAAGAAATAATCATCCCCCCGTCAACAAGCAACATACATGGCCAGTTTCGAGATTACCGGAGGACGGCGTCTGCGCGGCGAGATAGTGCCGCAGGGAGCCAAGAACGAGGCTCTGCAGGTGCTGTGTGCCGTACTGCTCACCACCGAACGGGTGCGCATAGAGCATGTGCCCGACATACGCGACGTGAACAAGCTCATAGACCTGCTCAAGCTCTTGGGCGTCAGTGTGCGCGAGGACTACACGGCGGCCTGCGAGAGTGGGCGAGCCTTCGAGTTCCAGGCCGACCAGGTGAACCTCGACGTGCTGGGCAGTGCCGAATACCGCGAGCAGGCCGGCACCCTCAGGGGTAGCATCATGCTTGTGGGGCCGCTGCTGGCGCGTTTCGGTACCGCCGTGGTGCCGCAACCGGGCGGCGACAAGATAGGGCGTAGGCGTCTGGACACCCACTTCATAGGCATGGAACGCCTAGGCGCTGAGGTGGGCTACAAACGCGGAGCCTACACCGTACAGGCCAAGAGACTCAAGGGGACGTACATGCTCCTTGACGAGGCCTCGGTCACTGGCACTGCCAACATCGTGATGGCCGCCGTGCTGGCGCGCGGCACCACCACCATCATGAACGCAGCCTGTGAACCCTACGTCTACCAGCTGTGCAAGATGCTCAACTCGATGGGGGCGCGCATCAGCGGAGTGGGGAGCAACCTGCTTACCATACGCGGAGTGCGCGAGCTGCACGGGTGCACCCACCGTCTGCTGCCCGACATGATTGAGGTGGGCTCGTTCATAGGCATGGCTGCCATGACGCAGAGCGACCTCACCATCAAGAACGCGCAGGTGCAGCACCTGGGGCTGATACCGCAGGTCTTCCGGAGGCTCGGCATCGAGGTGTGGCAGCGCGGCGACGACCTCTTCATACCCGCCCAGGAGCACTACGAGATAGAGCGCTTCATGGACGGCAGCATCATGACCGTGGCCGACGCCCCGTGGCCCGGCTTCACGCCGGACCTCATCTCCATAGCCCTCGTGGTGGCTACCCAGGCCAAGGGGAGTGTGCTGATACACCAGAAGATGTTCGAGAGCCGCCTTTTCTTCGTCGACAAGCTCATAGACATGGGGGCCCAAATCATACTCTGCGACCCGCACCGCGCCACCGTCATAGGGCTGGACCACGAGCACCGCCTGCGTGGGGTGCGCATGACCTCGCCCGATATACGCGCCGGCGTGGCGCTGCTCATAGCCGCCCTCAGCGCCGACGGCACGAGCCGGATAGACAACATAGAACAGATAGACCGCGGCTACCAGCACATCGACGAGCGACTGCGCCGGCTGGGTGCCGACATACGTCGTGTATAACAACAATAAGAACCACTACACTCCAAAACCGCCATGTTCACTATACTAAACCTATTCAAGAAGAATTACGAGCCACGGCCCATCTTTGCCGCCCTGGGCACGGACATGCACTGCCACCTCATACCGAAGGTCGACGACGGGTCGAAGTGCGACGAAGAGAGCATCGACTGCTTCAACTCCCTCAAAGCGGTGGGATACAACAAAGTCTATATCACCCCCCACTTCCAGTATCCGCGTTTCCAGAACGACGAGGACGACATCCGGTCGCGCTTTGCCACCATCAAGAAGACGGCCGCGGAGGCGGGAGTGGAGATAGAACTGGCCGGCATAGCGGGCGAGTACCGGATAGACAGCGGCTTCAAGAACCGCCTCGAGAGTCCGCGCTTCCTCAAGATTGCCGACAAGTATGTCCTGGTGGAGTTCTCGCTCCACCAGCAGATGATGGGCTGCGACGAGATGATTTTCGACATGCAGATGAAGGGCTACGAGGTCATCCTGGCCCATCCGGAGCGCTATCCGTACCTCGGGGTGCAGGGCTCGCGCATGGAGCAACTCAAGAACCAGGGCGTGTACTTCCAGATCAACGTCCTGTCGCTCGGAGGCTTCTATGGCGACGACGCCCGTCGCAAGGCCTACGAGATGCTTGAGCGTGGATGGATAGAGTTTATGGGTACCGACCTGCACAACACCATGTATGCGCAGGCGCTGCGCGACCTCAGCTGCAGCCGCAAGGTGGAGAAGGTGCTCGAGAAGTACGAATTCATGAACAAGACACTGTAAGAACCGGAATACATAACCCAATTAAAACATACGATTATGAAAAAACTGTTTTTTGCCATTATGGCCATGACCGCCCTTGTGGCCGTGTCGTGCGACAAGACGGAGAAAGAAGATGACAAAACCATTGTGCAGACCGGAGAGGACACCACTGCGCAGACCGGAGAAGACACCCCGACGCAGACCAGCATTGTAGGGCGCTGGGATGCAGCGCGATATGCCGAGACCCCGGAGGATATAGCATTTGTGGCCATCTTCGGCGAAGAGGACCTCGACCTCTACGTCATAGCGTGGGGCCAGCACATGAAGGGGACCTACACGTGGGCCAACGACGTTGTGACCTTCAACATCACCGAGGCCAAGAAAGCCTTAACCAACGTGACCTACGACGGAGACGGCAATATGGACTCGTGGGAGTGGATGGCCGGCAACCTGGATGCCACCACCCTCACCCTCGCGGAAGGCTACGACTGGTACCCGATGAATGACCAAGATATGGCGCGTGCCAGGGATGACTTCGGCCAGTTCGACTTCAAGGTCAGCGGAAACACAGCCACCAGCGCGTTGGTTGGCATTGAAAACATAACGTTCAACAAAGTCAACTGAGCAGCGAAAGATGAACAGCCTGAATGCCGTCTCGCCCATTGACGGGCGCTACCGCACGAAGTGCGAGCCTTTGGCCGCCTATTTCTCCGAAGGGGCCTTGATAAAATACCGTGTCCGTGTAGAAGTGGAGTACTTCATAGCCCTCAGCGAGCGCCTGGCCACGCTGCGTCCCGAGCTGGCCGTTGTGGCCGGGCGTGCCGAAGAGCTGCGCGACATCTACCGGCACTTCAGCGACGACGACGCCCTTGCCATCAAGGAGATTGAGAAGACCACCAACCACGACGTGAAGGCCGTGGAGTACTTCCTTAAGGGTCGCTTCGATGCGATGGGCCTTGCGGGTCTGAAGGAGTTCATCCACTTCGGCCTGACGTCGCAGGACATCAACAACACGTCGGTGCCGCTGAGCATGAAAGACTGTGCGGCCGAGGTGCTGCTGCCCGCCTATCGGCGGGTGCTGGGCATGCTGGACGAGCGGGCCGCCGAGTGGAAGGACATCCCGATGCTGGCGCACACGCACGGACAGCCTGCCTCGCCGACGACGCTGGGCAAGGAGTGGGGTGTGTTCGCCTACCGTCTGCGGAGGCAGATAGAGGAGCTGGAGCGGATACCCTTCACCGCCAAATTCGGCGGAGCGACGGGCAACTACAACGCGCACCTGGCGGCCTTCCCGGATGTGGACTGGCGCCGCTTCGGCGACGACTTTGTGAAGAACCATCTCGGGCTGGAGCGCCAGCAGCTGACGACCCAGATAGAGAACTACGACATGATGGCCGAGTGGTTCGACGGCTGCCGCCGTATAGGCACCATATTGATAGACCTCTGCCGCGACGTGTGGACATACGTGTCGATGGAGTATTTCAAGCAGCGTATCAAAGCCGGGGAGGTGGGGTCGAGCGCGATGCCGCACAAGGTGAACCCCATCGACTTCGAGAACGCTGAGGGCAACCTCGGGCTGGCCGGCGCCATCTTCGAGCACCTGAGCCGGAAGCTGCCCATCTCGCGCATGCAGCGCGACCTGACCGACTCGACGGTTAGCAGGAACATAGGAGTGCCGATAGCGCACACGCTGATAGCCCTGGCCTCGCTGGAGAAGGGCCTCGGGAAGCTGCTGCTGAACGAGCAGGCCCTCTACCGCGACCTGGAGAACAACTGGGCTGTGGTGGCGGAAGCCATACAGACGGTGCTGCGGTCGGTGGGCTACCCGAACCCCTACGAAGCGCTGAAGCAGCTCACGCGCACCAACGAGAAGGTGACCGCGCAGACCATAGCCGCCTTCGTGGACGGACTGGACGTGGCCGACGAGGTGAAGGAGCGGCTGAAGAGCTTCACGCCGCACAACTATATCGGCTACAGTCTATGAGCAACCTCACGCTCCGCAGCCTCAAACCCTACACGGGGAGGGTGGCACTATATGTGCTGCTGGTGGTGCTGAGCGTGGTCTTTACCATGGCCACCGCATTGTCGGTGGCCGATTTTTTACGCATCCTCTTCGGTGAGGACCAGACGGGGGTGCCGTCGGTGAACCTCGTGTCGCAGTGGCTCGACGGGCTGTACGACTGGCTGATAGGCTTCGGCCGGAAGTACGCGCTGATCATCTTTTCGCTCATCATCTTCGTGCTGTACGGGCTGAAGAATGTCTTCTCGTACCTGTCGGCGGTGGCCATAGCCATCATCAGGACGCGTGTGGTGAGGGACCTGAGGAACAGCCTTTTCGGCAAGGCGCTGCGCCTGCCGGCGTCCTACTACGACCGTACGCGCAAGGGCGACATGCTGGCGCGGTTCGGCACCGACATGGTGGAGTATGAGGAGAACATACTGGGATCGGTGCAGATGCTGCTGACGGCCGTGGTGAGCATGGTGCTCTACCTGGCCATGCTTTTCTACCTCAACCTGAAGCTTACGCTCTTCGTGCTCTGTATGCTTCCGATAGTGGCGGTGGTCATTTCGGGCCTCTCGCACCGGCTCAAGCGCCGCTCGGCGGAGGTGCAGGAGATGAACTCGCGCCTTATCTCGCTCACGGACGAGACCATCGGGGGGCTGAAGGTCATAAAGGCCTATACGGCCATCGACTTTGTCAACAACCGCTTCCGGCACCGCAACCGCGTGTATGCGCGCCGGAGGACGGCGATGTTCCGCCGCATCTACTCGGCCTCGCCGGTGAGCGACTTTCTTGGCAACGCCATCGTGGTGGGGATACTGCTGTTCGGCACGCGGCTGGTGATGGCCGGCGACCAGGGCCTGACGGCGGACCTCTTCATCAGCTATGTGATGCTCTTCGTGCTCATGATACCGCCCGCCAAGGACCTCACGACGGCCGTGGCGCAGATGAAGAAAGGGAGGGCCTGTGCGGACCGCCTGACGGCCTTCCTGGCCGAGGAGGAGGAGCCCATCAGGACCGCCCGGAGCGAGCGCGGCGCGGCGGAGACCGTGGCCGCCGGCGACGACGCCGGCGACGGGACGCCGGCCGTGGAACTGCGGCATGTGGGTTTCAGCTATGTGCCGGACACGCCGGTGCTGAGCGACGTGAGCCTGACCATCCCCCACGGGGCCACGGTGGCCATAGTGGGAGGTTCGGGGTCGGGCAAGTCGACGATAGCGGACCTCATCTGCCGGTTCTATGAGCCCACGTCGGGTACCATCCTCTTCGGCGGTGTGCCGACGGGCGAGATAGCGGTGGGCGAGCTGCGGAGCCGGATAGGCATAGTGTCGCAGGAGAGCCTCCTCTTCAACGACAGCGTGGCGGCCAACATAGCCTTCGGGCGTCCGGACGCGACGGCCGCTGAGATAGAGCAGGCGGCGCGAGCGGCCCAGGCCCACGACTTCATCACGGCCCTGCCCGATGGCTACGCCACCAACATCGGCGACGGCGGCAGCGCGCTCAGCGGCGGGCAGCGGCAGAGAATCTGCATAGCGCGGGCCTTGCTGCGGCAGCCGCAACTGCTGATACTGGACGAGGCCACGTCGGCCCTGGACACCGAGAGCGAGCGGATGCTGCAGCAGACCCTGGACACGCTGCTGCGCGACCGCACGGCGATAGTGATAGCGCACCGGCTCTCGACGGTGGCCGGGGCGGACTGGATAGTGGTGCTGGAGGAGGGCCGCATCGTGGAGAGCGGGACGCACGCCGAGCTCATGGCGGCGGGAGGGCGATATGCCGAGCTCGTGGCGCTTCAAAGCATTTGAACCATGGAGGAGGCTTCGACATACAGACGCTACAAGTCCCACGGGTCTTGCGGAGCGGTCGCGCGACGGCTGCTCTGCGTGCTGATGGTCCTCGTGCCGCTGCTGCGGACAGGGGCCCAGGATTCGGTGCCGCCGCTGGAGAGGTGGATAGCCAGTGTGGACACGGCGACGGGGCACATAGAGCTTTCGTGGAACGCTTCGCCGGGGCCGCGCGTGATGGGCTACCACATCTGCACCGGCGACACGTGCCGCGAGTACGCCGTGGTGTACGGGCGGATGGACACGACGTACACGTGCACGGACCACTCGTCGCTGGAACGGCACGTGTATGCCATACATGTGTTCGACTCGTCGGGCAAAGTGAGCAGCCTCACGCCGCACTTCGGGAACATGGTGCTGAAGGCGGACTTGCCAGAGTGCGCCACGATGGTGGAGGCGAGGTGGAGCCCGTATGAGGGTATGCCAGGGGGGCTGAGGGGCTATCGCGTCATGGTGAGGCAGGAGCCGTTCGACGTGGAATACCTTGTGATACAGACCGTGGACAGCGGCGGGGAGCTGCGGCACAGGTTCGAGATGAACCCGAGCGCCACTCGTGTGAGCGTCATGGTGCAGGCCGTGGGGCACGGCGAGGGGCTGGTGTCGACGTCGAACGTGGTGAGCGTGACGCGGCGCACGGTGGACAGTGCGGCGCGCTGCGACATAGTGGAGGCCACGTACGACAGCGTGAGAAACACGGTGGGGCTTGTGTTCGACGCCGACACGGCCTTCAGGGGTGCAGACTACCGGCTGTGGCGGAGTGTGGACGGGAGCCCGTGGGAGGCGATAGCCACGGTGGCGCCGTGGAGGGCCACGCGGTACAGCGACCGGGAGATAAACCGCTTCGACTCGCTGTACTGCTACCAGCTATCGGTGACGGACGCCTGCGGGCTGAACGAGCGCTTCTCGGCGACGCGCTGCCTGGTGGTGCCCGACCCGCCGGAGCCGGCGGCGGCGCTGCCGAACGCCGTGGTGGCTGGCGACGAGGGTCCCAACGGCGTTTTCCTGCCCCGCGTGAGGGGGATGATGGGCGACCTGTACGAGCTGTACATCTACGACCGTCGCGGCCGCCTGATATACCAGACCACGGACCCGGCGGCGGGCTGGCGACCGTCGGCCGACACACCGCAGGGGGCCTACGCCTACGCCCTGAGGCTGCGGTACAACAACAACGACATAGCCACGTATACCGGCACCATAACGGTGATAAAATAGCGCAAAGCAACCAACAAGCAAACGAACGATGAGAATAGCCATATACCTACGACACCTGGACGCGGCCGACCGGCCCGCGTTGGACAGCCTTGTGGACTCGTTCCGGACGAGGGGCATCGGTGTGACCACCCTTTCGGACGGCGACAATGCCGCCGACAGCGACTTCCTGCTTTCGGTGGGCGGCGACGGCACCTTGCTGTCGTGCGTGCAGTTTGTGCGCAGCGAGAGCCCGGAGAGTTTCCCGCCCATACTGGGTATCAACTTTGGCCACCTGGGATTCCTCACCACGGTGGGACGGCAGGGCCTGGACGCGCTGGCCGACGACCTTGCTGGCGGACGGTACACGCTGGAGGAGAGGTCGCTGCTGTCGGTCACGGGCAGCGGGGAGCCGCTGGCCGGGACGAGCTATTCGCTCAATGAGGTGTTCCTGCATCGGCGCGAGGAGGCGTCGCTGCTGCGCACCGAGGTGTATGTGGACGGGCAGTATGTGGCCACATACGCTGGGGACGGAGTCATCGTGGCCACGCCGACGGGCTCGACGGCCTACTCGCTGAGCTGCGGCGGGCCCATATTGACGCCCGATTCGCGGTGTCTGCTTGTCACCCCCATTTCGGCCCACACCCTCACGCTGCGGCCGGTGGTGGTGCCCGACACGGCGAAGATACGGCTACATGTGTGCGACGACTGCCACCTCGGCATCGACTCGCGGCGCACCGTCCTCGGCGGCGGCACCGACCTTGCGCTTGCGCGGGCGCCGTTCACGATACGCCTGGTCCGCATGGGTCACCAGAACTTCTTCTCCGCCATACGCGACAAGCTGATGTGGGGGACCGAGATAAGGCCGTGAGGGGTCGGTGTGGACGGGATAGGGAGGCGGTCGCGCCCCGCCGGAGGGGGTAGAGAAGGGGTAGAGAAGGGGTAGAGAGGGGGTAGAGAGGGTGCCTCCTTTTGCAGGCGTGTTCTGGGATTGGAGCACGTGGCGACAGGGAGGGAAATAGGTAAAGACGTGCTTTTTAGGGTCTTTGCACCCGGGGTTTGCGTTTCGGTTGGCGATTTATACTGCATTATTTTTTTGACGGTTTGTTTTTTTTGTGTACTTTTGTAGCCTGTTTGACAGTAGGCAAAAACAGAAAAGATATAGTATAAAATATTGTAATTATGTACACAAAGTTTCAACAGCATCTGCAGAAAGAACTGGCTGACATCGAAGCCGCCGGCCTTTACAAACACGAACGCATCATCGAGAGTCCCCAGGGGGCCGAAATCATGGTGAAGGGCAAGAAGTGCCTCAACTTCTGCGCCAACAACTACCTGGGCCTGGCCGACAATCCCGAGCTCATCGAGGCCGCCAAGAAGGGTATGGACGCCCGCGGCTACGGTATGGCCAGCGTGCGTTTCATCTGCGGCTGCCAGGACCTGCACAAGCAGCTTGAGAAGAAGATTGCCGAGTTCTTCGGCACGGAGGACACCATCCTCTACGCTGCCTGCTTCGACGCCAACGGCGGTGTGTTCGAGCCGTTGCTGACCGAAGAGGACGCCATCATCAGCGACGCGCTGAACCACGCTTCCATCATCGACGGTGTGCGCCTCTGCAAGGCCCAGCGCTACCGCTACGCCAACGCCGACATGGCTGACCTCGAGGAGCAGCTGAAGGCCGCCCAGAAGAACCGCTTCCGCATCATCGTGACCGACGGTGTCTTCTCGATGGACGGCAACGTGTGCCCGCTGGACAAGATCTATGAGCTGGCCAACAAGTACGACGCCATGGTCATGGTCGACGAGAGCCACTCGGCCGGCGTGGTTGGCAAGACGGGTCGCGGCGTCACCGAGCGCTACAACCTGCGCGGCAAGATCGAGATACTGACCGGCACCCTCGGCAAGGCCTTCGGCGGCGCCATGGGCGGTTTCACCACCGGCAAGAAGGAAATCATCGACATGCTGCGTCAGCGCAGCCGTCCCTACCTCTTCTCCAACTCGATGGCTCCCGGCCTCGTGGCCGCCGGCATCCGCATGTTCGAGATGATGAGCGAGACCAACGCCCTGCAGGACAAGCTGCACGAGAACACCGACTACTTCCTGCGCCGCATGAAGGAGGAAGGCTTCGACTGCAAGCCCAGCGAGAGCGCCATCTGCGCCGTCATGATCTACGACGCCGCCAAGAGCCAGCAGTACGCCGCCAAGATGCAGGAAGAAGGCATCTTCGTCACCGGCTTCTACTATCCCGTCGTCCCGAAGGGCCAGGCCCGCATCCGCGTGCAGATCAGCGCTGCCCACGAGCACGAGCACCTCGACAAGTGCATCGAGGCCTTCAAGAAGGTCCGCAAAGAGATCGAGGGCTGTTAAGCAACATAACTATGCAGCAAAAGCAAAGGGAGTCTATGGACTCCCTTTGCTTTTGTCGTAATCCCTTAATGAGGGATAGGTTTCGCGATTCCCCCCTCATTGAGGAATTTTTTTTGTGGTTTTCGTCCCTCATTGAGGGATTTTATATTGTTCCGACTTAGCATAGAATCGGAACAGTATGACATGGAGAATTAATAATCAAGGACGATATCGAATACGCCCACAGCTCCTTCCCGCTGGATGTTCGGGTTGAACTACTGAATATTGCTGTAAATACGTCTATCTGTGGCCAAACTTCAAGGACGTCCTTTGAATAAGCAAATGATTTTTTATTTCACTTTCATCTCTCGAAAGACGATGCAAAGTTACAAACTTTTCCCGATGTGGTGAAAAATATTTCGTGCGTGCAGGTTTTTTTGTGTATCTTTGCAGTCATAAATCAGAAAAAGAAGCATGTCATGATCAATATTGTTATCTTTGGGGCGCCGGGGGCCGGGAAGGGGACGCAGGCGCAGTTGTTGGCGGAGAAGTATGACTTCCTGCATGTGTCGACGGGCGACCTGTTGCGTCAGGAGGTGGCGCTCAAGACGGCTGTGGGGCAGCGGGCCCAGGCTATCATGAACAGGGGCGACCTGGTGGGCGACGACATTGTGGTGTCGCTGCTGGGGCGTGCGCTGGAGCTGCGGTCGACGCTGCCGGACCCCGACGCTGCGCTCGACCCGTGGGACGTGGAGCGTCACGGTCGTCCGCATCGTCCGGAGGGCTGCATCATAGACGGTTTTCCGCGCACGGTGTCGCAGGCGCAGACGTTGGAGTTCCTCTTCGGGCGGCTGAAGAGAAAGATAGACTGTGTGGTGGCCATCGATGTGCCGAGAGAAGAGCTGGTGCGCCGCATCCACGAGCGCGCCGCCATCAGCGGCCGGGCCGACGACACGGAGGATGTGATACGCCACCGCATAGACCTCTACGACGAGCAGACGACGCCGGTGCTGGACTACTACCGTGTGTCGGGGCTGTTGGTGACCGTGGACGGCAGCGGCGAGATTGCCGAGACGAACGGCCGCATCTGCCAAACCCTGGAACGGGTGATGAACCTAAAGAGCAAGCGGTAAGGCGACGTTATAATTACACATAGCACACAAGAACAGATACGTTATGAAGGCAAAGACTATACTCGCAGTGCTGCTGCTGGCGGCGACGACGGCACTGCAAGCCCAGACCGCGAAGCCAAGCTGGGAGACCCTCAACCAGCGCCCCTATCCGCAGTGGTTCAGCGATGCCAAGTTGGGTATATTCATTCACTGGGGGCTCTACTCGGTGCCCGCATACGCCGGGAAGGAGGGGTATGGCGAGTGGTTTTACAGAGGCTTGATGACCGGGGTGGGGGGCAGGAAGGAGATTATGAGCCTCTATGCGGACACTACCCTTGCGCCCCGCGAGATGTACGCCCAGCTTGCCGACCACTGGCACGCCGAGCTCTGGAAGCCAGACGAGTGGGCGCGCATGTTCAAGGATGCCGGTGCACGGTATGTGGTGCTGGTCACCAAGCACCACGACGGTTACTGCCTGTGGGACAGCCCGCAGCAGCCGGAGTGGAACAGCACGGTCAGCGGACCGCGCCGCAACATTGTGGCCGAGCTGACCGACGCTGTGCGTCGAGAGGGCCTTACGATGGGCTTCTACTTTTCGCTGCCCGAGTGGAACAATCCGCTGCACGTGTGGACCGTGGACCCGAACGACAGCATAGGGCGGTATGTGGACGAGTATATGGTGCCGCAGTTCAAGGACTTAGTCAGCCGCTACCGGCCGGAGCTGATTTTCGCCGACGGCGATTGGGACTTCACGCCGGAGCAACTGCGCAGTGTGGAGCTGATTGACTGGTACTACCGCACGGTGGGTCCGCAGGCGATAGTGAACGACCGCTGGGGCCACAGCGTGGGAGCCGCCGCCGGGGTGCCGGGCAGCGGTACGCAACACGGCTTCCGCACGCCGGAATACAGCGCCGGCATAGCCGACAATACGCGCCCCTGGGCGGAGTGCCGTGGCATTGGGCGCAGCTTCGGCCTCAATCGCAACGAGGACTTGGCCAACTACCTCACCGACCGTGAGTTGATACAGCACTTCTGCGAGTTGGTGGCCCACGGTGGCGGCATGACCCTCAACGTGGGGCCCGCAGCCGACGGGCACATTCCGTTCATACAGCAGGAGCGCCTCAGCAATCTGGGCAAGTGGCTGAAGGTCAATGGTGAGGCTATCTACGGCACGCGGCCCTACACGACGCCTGGAGGGGTTATGGTGCCCTGCCAGCGCACGAGCACCACGGCCACGATGCCGGCTACGAACACAATCGACTACAACTGGGTGCGCAACGCTCCGCTGGGCGACATGCCGGTCGACAATTTCACTATTGAGTGGACGGGCGAGGTGCAAGTACCTGCTACGCAGGAGTATATAGTTCGCGTGAGCGGTGACGACGAGGTCAGTGTGTTCACGGAGGACGACGGCGAGCTGCTGTTGCACTACCGCCACGATTGGGCAGAGAACCCCCAGAGAGGGGGTAGAGTTACCCTAGAGAGGGGGTCGACCTGGCCGCTGAGGGTGAAGTACCGCGAGGGCGACCTGGAGGCCACGGTGAGCCTTACGTGGAGCCGCGACGGGGGCAAGACCTTCGAGCCCGTGCCGGCCAACTGGAAGGGCACAGCCTCGTGGCAGCGCACCACACGCTGTTTCACGCAGAAGGGTGGGGATGTATATATCATTGAGTTTGAGCGGCCAGGACAGCAGTTGGTCATCGATGGTATGCCGTTGCTGCCCAAGAAGGCCACGCTGCAGATGCTCGGCACGTCGGCCCAGCTCAAATGGAAGCAGAAAAAAGACGGACGTCTGACCATCGACCTCTCCACCGTGGACACCAAGGAACTCAACGCGCTGGAGCACGCCTGGGTTATCCGAGTGCGGCCATAAGCCTGTCGGCGCGCTCTTCCACAGGCAGTGTGCCGTCAATCCACTCTATCTGCACTCCGTTGCGTTCCATGCGGCGGAACCAGGTCATCTGTCGCTTGGCGAAGCGGCGTATGTCGGTGAACAGGCTGTCGAACATCTCTTGTTCGCTGCACTGGCCGGTGAGGTAGAGCGTTACGTGGCGGTATTCCAGACCGAATTTCATCATGCGTTCCACTGGTACCCCTTCGTCGAGCAGGCGTTGCACCTCGGCGGTCATGCCGTCGGCCATGCGTTGGCGTAGCCGGCGTTCGATTCTTTCTATTATCACCTCGCGTGGCAGGGCAATGCCGAAGACGCGGTGCTCCATTGTAGGCAGTTGCATGTAGGCGTCGGGGTTGCTTCGTGCGAACTCTGCAATCTCGAGGGCGCGGACCAGACGGTCGCGGGTCTCGGTGTCGGTGTGGTTGTGCAGGTGGATATAGGAAGCGAGGCGTGCGGTGAGTTCCTCGTCGCTGTGGCCTTCGAGCGAGGCGCGGAAGGAGGGGTCGACCGGCGCGTCGGGCAGCCGGTAGCCGCGGACCACGGCGTCGACATAGAGGCCTGTGCCACCGCAGAGTATGGGCTGCCGGCTACGCCCGACGATGTCAGTGTAGGCGGCCTTGAAGTCGCCCATGAAGCGGTAGGCGTTGTACTCTTCGAGCGGCGAGCAGATGTCGATAAGGTGGTATGGTATGTGTGTGCCGTGCAGGTCGTAGTCGGCCAGGTCTTTGCCGGTGCCGAGGTCCATGCCGCGGAACACCTGACGCGAGTCGGCACTAATCACTTCGCCGCCTGTGCGGTAGGCTATCTCGGCGGCTAGGGCCGTTTTGCCGGTGGCCGTGGGGCCGAGGATGGTTACCAGTCGGTTACTCATCGAAGAAGATGAGCTTAGCGCGTTGTTTGTCGAACTCGAAGTCGCCGAACTGCTGCAGTCCGATGCGGTTGATAATGAACTTGTAGTCCACGTTTTTCACCACCACGACCTCGATGTTCTCGACGCGCTGTTCGCCGATTTGCATAGTTTTGAAGATGACAATCTCCTTGTCTATGATGTTGCCGTCGGGGTCGAAGGCGAGGTCGCGCCGCGGGAAGTCGTCTTTGGTGATGCGGCCTTGGTAGAGCAGGTTCATGGCTTCCTCCCAGGCTATGGCCACGGGCTCCATGAAGCGCTCGTCGATGAGCATCGGTATCTGCGATCCGTTGACGATGGCGCTAATTTCGCCGCGGGTCGAGTTGACCATGGTGACGGGTATGACGCTCTCGTCGTGTACGATGGTGGGTTTCTGCTCCTCCTCGAAACCGTCGTCGTGTCGAGTCACGAGGTCAACTATTTTGCCGTCCTCGGTCTGCTTGACAGTGGGGTTGGCGGCAGGCATGTTGTCCACCAGACGGCGCGACACATAGTCGGTGCGCAGCACGAGGAACTCCATGCGGCGGTTCAGCGAGTGGGCTGCCTGCTGTCTGTCACCGCTCAGGGTGTTGATATAGTCGCACTCCATCACCGAGCCGGCCGAGAAGGTGTAGGGTTTGCCATTGTATACCACGGTGACGTCCTTGTCCAGGGTGCGCGGTATGCGGTCGGCATAGCCTTTGGCCACCAATCGCTCACGCTCTATGCCGCGGCTGACAAGGTAGTCCACGACCGTTTGGGCACGACGCTGCGAGAGGGTGTCGTTGGTGAGGCCTATATAGGGTTGACAGTCAGTGTGCGAGCGTATTTCGACCACGATATTGGGGTTGTTCTCCATTATGATGTAGAGGTCCATCAGCGAATCCATGAACTCACCTTTGAGGTCAGCCTTGGCTAGGTCGAAGCGTATCTCGGGCAGTACCACCGGGCGCACTGGCACAGGTGTCATACGGAAGTCGTGTACGAGGGTCTTGTTGGTAGTGTATCCCATGGTGCTCTCCGACCCTTCGATGCTGAAGTAGTCTTTCTTGGAGAGGTACATCTTGTAGACCACGTCGCGCCGCACCAAGGTACTGTCGAAGCGGTAGCGGCCGCGTTTGTCAGTGCGGGTCTCATATTCAGATCCATCGGAACCCACCAGCTTGATGCGCACGTCTTTCAGCAGTTGCATCGACTTCTCGCTGCGCACGGTGCCCTCGATGGCGTAGTTGAGGCCGGGCAGGCTGAAGTAGAAGATGTTGTGGTTTATAGGCGGGGTCTGGTTCTTGGTCTGGTTGTTGAGGGTCTTGTTGTGAGGGTCGTCATAAGGGCGGTTCGACGAGAAGAATCCGCGTTCTTCAATGTTGTGAGGCAGTCCAGCGTCGGGGTAGAAGACGATGGACATCTCGTCGTACGACGAGTTGATGGGTATGCCGAGATTCTCGGGTGTGTCGAACTTGCCGTTCTTCTTCAACTTGGCTTTGAAGAGGTCGTGTCCGCCTACGCCGGGGTGGCCGTCGCTCGAGAAGTAGATGAGCGAGTCGTTGCGCAGCACAGGCATCACCTCCTTGCCTCGGGTGTTTATGACCGAGGTGAGGTTCACCGGACGCCCAAAGTCGTCGGCTGTCGATTTGCGGGTCACCTTCCACAGGTCGTAGTCGCCAAAACCGCCCGGCATATCGCTCGAGAAGTAGAGCGTCAGGCCGTCGCTGCTGATGGCGGGGTAGAGGAAGTTGTATGTGGTGTCGCCGAGGTAGAGTGGCACGGGGTCGCTCCACTCGCCGGGAGCCGGCGCGGAGGCTGCGGCACCGCCGTCGTCGGCGGAAGCGTCTTTGGCTTTCTTGTTTTTCTTGGCATTGGCCGTCCCTTTCTTGCCTTTGCCTTTCTTCGTCTCGAGGGTGGCGGGGGTACGGGTGCTGACGTAGATACGGGCGTGGGAAGTCTCGTTGTCTATAATGTCGAAGCGCGAGAAATACAGCGTGTTGCCGTCGGGCGAGAAGCAGGCCTCACCCTCGTTGACGGGGCTGTTTATCTTGCCCGTCTTGTCCCAACTTTCGGGGTTGGAGTTCCACTTGCCGTTGCGGTCTTGGAAGAGGTAGTAGAAGTCGCTGTAGGCCTGGTTGGTCCAAGGGTCGGCGTCCAGCCCCTCCCCCTCGGGAAAGCGCGATGTGGTGAAGATAATCTTGGTCGTGTCGGTGCCGAGAAAACGCGGCGCCCAGTCGTTGAAGTCCGTACACCACTCGCTCATCTTCTCTATCTCGTGGCGCGTGCGGTTGTTGTAGAGCTGGTTGGCGTAGACCAGCGAGGAGCGACGTTTGACGGCATAGCTGTCGCCAGGCCGCACAGCCAGATACTGGCCGTAGTATTCGTCAGCCTCGCTGAACTTGTTCTCGAAACGGCACATCTCGGCCAGGTAGAAGAAGAGCATCGGCTCCGTCTGCTGATAGTCGTCGGCAGCCAGGCGCTTGTAGATGCGCTCGGCTCGCGGATACTCGTACATCAGGCGGTAGCATTCGGCCAACTGGAAGTATACGCGGTTCTTCTCGGCCTTGTTGTCCTTGATTTTCTCGTAGGCTTTCTCATACTGCTCCGCGGCTTCGACAAAGCGGTTCTGGTCGAACAGGTCGTCGGCTTTCTGTGCTATGCTTTTCTTCTGCGCATAGGCTCCAGCGCTCACGGCGAGGGTCGCCACAAGCAGTATCAGTCCTTTTTTGAGCATTTTCATATAATGTGTTTTTCTCTTCTAAGTGTATCTATCAATATAGCATTCAACCCATTGCAGCGGTACTGCGGGTATCGCCAATGCGTTGTTTCAGCGTGCTAAATTACTACTTTTTTTCCAACTGGCCAAAAAAAAGTGTCCTCCCTTGCCGAACATGGCTCCCTCCGCGGTCCTCTGTCCCCACCGCCCGGCAGCGGTACAGTGCGCCGCAAGTGTTAAAACACCCTCCTCAAATGTTAAAATCTGCACCCCCAACGGAGCCCCAATGACGCCCCTATTTAACATAACCCTAAAAAACGCCATTTGAAAATCAAGCCCTTACGGCACCCTCTCTACCCCCTCTCTACCCCCTCTCTACCCCCTCTCTGGGTATACTCTACCCTATGTAAAAGAAAACAAACAGAAAAGCAGTCAATTGGAAATGTTAAAACAAAAAGCGGCCTGTCGAACGGTCCGCCGGGGCGGGTAGGGTAGGGGCGACATTATTTTCCACCGTTCAAGGCCGTGAAGTATCGGCATATCGGCCTCGAGGGTTGATTTTTTGTTGATAACTTGTCGGTCCCGGCACGCTTTTTCTTGCTAATTTAGCGTCAAGTTTTGAATGCCGTCTTAGTGCGGCAACCACCTGTAAAAGTGTAATATAAAACAAACCGAAGAGTCATGCAAGGCGACTTGTTTTCCGAAGTTGCTCCCGCCGCGGAGCCGAAAGAGATGAAGACGTACACACCGGACGAGATTATGCGTTCGTCGGTCGAATATTTCCATGGCGACGAGCTGGCCGCCAACGTGTGGATGAACAAGTACGCTCTCCGCGACGACGACAACATCTACGAGCTCAACCCCGACATGATGCACCGTCGCCTGGCGCGCGAGTATGCACGTATCGAAAGCAAGTACCCCAACCCCCTGAGCGAAGAGGATATCTATCAGCTCCTCAAGGACTTCCGCTACATCGTCCCGCAGGGTAGCCCCATGAGCGGCATCGGCAACCACTTCCAGGTGGTCAGCCTCAGCAACTGCTTCGTCATCGGCAACCAGGGCTGCAGCGACAGCTACGGCGGCATCATGAAAATCGACCAGGAACAGGTCCAGCTCATGAAGCGCCGCGGCGGCGTCGGCCACGACCTGAGCCACATACGCCCCGGCGGCAGCCCCGTGAAGAACGCCGCACTCACCTCCACCGGTATCGTCCCCTTCATGGAGCGCTACAGCAATACCACCCGCGAGGTCGCCCAGGGCGGCCGACGCGGCGCCTTGATGCTCAGTATCAGCATCAAACACCCAGACGCCGAAAACTTCATCGACGCCAAGCTCGAGCAGGGCAAAATCACCGGCGCCAACGTCAGCGTCAAAATCACCGACGAGTTCATGCGCTGCGCCATGGAGGGCAAACCCTTCGTCCAGCAGTACCCCATCGACTCCCCCAACCCCGTCTATACCAAGACCATCGACGCACGCGCACTCTGGAACAAGATAATCGCCAACGCCTGGTCGAGCGCCGAGCCCGGCGTCCTCTTCTGGGACACCATCCTCCGCGAGTCCGTCCCCGACTGCTACGCCGACTACGGCTACCGCACCGTCTCCACCAACCCCTGCGGCGAGATTCCGCTCTGCCCCTACGACAGCTGCCGCCTCCAGGCCATAAACCTCTACTCCTACGTCGAAAACCCCTTCACACCCAAGGCCCGCTTCAACTTCGACCTCTTCAGAGAACACGTCCGCAAAGGCCAGCGCCTGATGGACGACCTGATTGACCTCGAGCTAGAAAAGGTGGAGCAGATCCTCCGCAAAATCGAGGCCGACCCCGAAAGCGACGAAATCAAGATGGTCGAGCACAACCTCTGGCTCAACATCAAGATGAAATGCCTCGAAGGCCGCCGCAGCGGCTTCGGCATCACCGCCGAAGGCGACATGCTCGCCGCCCTCGGCCTGCAGTACGGCTCCGACGAGGCCACCGACATGGCCGTCCGCGTCCAGCGCGAACTCTGCCGCTCGGCCTACGCCTCCAGCGTCGACATGGCCCGCGAGCGCGGCTCCTTCCCCATCTACAGCGCCAAGCGCGAAGAGAACAACCCGTTCATCCGCCGCCTCGCCGAGTTCGACCCCGAACTCTACCAGAAGATGTGCAAATACGGCCGGCGCAACATCGCACTCCTCACCATCGCCCCCACCGGCACCGTCTCCATCTGCACCCAGACCACCTCGGGCATCGAACCCGTCTTCCTCGTGAGCTACAAGCGCCGCAAGAAGATCAACCCCAACGACAAGGACAACAGCAAGCAGACCATCATCAAGGACGAAAACGGCGACTTCTTCGAGGAGTACAACGTCTTCCACCCCAAATTCCTCGACTGGGCCCGCGTCAACGGCTACGACGTCGACGAAGTGCGCAGCATGAACGACGCCGACCTGCAGAAGGTCATCGAGAAGAGCCCCTACTTCCACGCCACCAGCGCCGACATCGACTGGGTCGCCAAGGTCAAGATGCAGGGCGCCATCCAGAAATGGGTTGACCACAGCATCTCGGTCACCGTCAACATACCCAAGGAAACTACCAAGGAAGTCGTGAGCCGCATCTACGAAACGGCCTGGGAGAGCGGCTGCAAAGGCTGCACCATCTATCGCGACGGCTCCCGCACAGGCGTCCTCGTGAGCAACAGCGGCGAAAAGAAAGACAACCCCTGCTTCGGCGAGAGCAAAGCCCCTAAGCGCCCCAAGAAACTGGAGGCCGAAGTGGTGCGTTTCAAGAACGAAAAGGAGGACTGGATCGCTGTCGTCGGCATGTACGAAGGACGCCCCTACGAGATATTCACCGGCCGCGCCGAAAGCTTCCTCCTGCCAAAGAACGTCGACAAAGGCTGGGTCATCCGTGTCAAGGAGAAAGGCCAGGAGCACGCGCGCTACGACTTCCAGTTCTGCGACCAGGACGGCTACCACATCACCATCGAAGGCCTCTCTCGCATGTTCCGCAAGGAGTACTGGAACTACGCCAAACTCATCTCCGGCATCCTCCGCCACGGCATGCCCATCGCCAACGTCGTCGAGCTCATCGGCAAGCTCACCTTCGACACCGACAGCATCACCACCTGGTCCAACGGCGTCGCCCGCGCCCTGAAGCGCTACATCAAGGACGGCACCGAGACCGACGAGGTCTGCCCCGACTGCGGCGGCAAGCTCGTCTACAGCAACGGCTGCAAGTCGTGCCCCGACTGCGGCTGGAGCAAATGCAGTTGAAATCTTTTTCTTAGCAAGCACATATGCACCGAGTCAGGGGTCCGACATGCACCGTCGGACCCCGCTCATTTTTTATAGCTCTGATGTTTTTGGTATTGCAGCCTACAGCGCAAAGGATGTATATGAATCCTTGAAAGAAAGCCTGAAAGGCTTACAATCTGTCAGCCCTGTGTAAGCATACGGACCCCTGAAAGAAAGCCTGAAAGGCTTATAATCTATCAGCCCTGTGGAAGCATATTGATCCCTGAAAAAAAAGCCTGAAAGGCTTATAATCTGTCAGCCCAGGGCAACGCCCTGGGGAAAATGCCCCCTGCGTACCACGCCCTGAAAGGGCAAAATCATTCTATTTGCCTTTATAGGGCGGTTTTTGTCTCTGCATAACGGTTTTTGGGAATGTCCCATACAGCGCAAAGAGGCTCCGGGCCGACGCCGTGGTGACCTCTGCCACCTCGTCCCTGCTGATGCCCCTCAGCTCGGCAATCCGCTCGGCTATGAGGGGTATATAGGCGCTCTCGTTGCGCTGCCCGCGGTGCGGCACCGGCGTCAGGTACGGCGCGTCGGTCTCCAGGAGCAGCCGCTCCAGCGGCACCGCCTTCACCACCTCGGCCATGCCGGCGTTCTTGAAAGTCACCACACCGCCTATCCCCAGGTGGAACCCCATCTCCACGGCCCGCTGCGCCTCTTGCACACTCCCGCCGAAGCAGTGCATCACGCCTCGGTAGCTCCGGCGCCCCAGGTCGCGCAGCAGCCCGAACACCTCGTTGTGGGCCTTGCGTATGTGCAGACATACCGGAAGCCCCTTCTCCTCGGCCCACACCATCTGGCGTTTGAGCGCCTCCCGCTGCTCCCCTTCGTAGGTGCGGTCCCAGTAGAGGTCCATGCCAATCTCGCCTACCGCCACGAAGCGCCGCCCCGAGTCCAGGCGTTCGCGGACGTGCTGCAGTTCGCCCTCGAAGTCCTCTTTGACCGACGTGGGGTGCAGCCCCGCCATCGGGCGGAACACATCGGGATACTGCCCGCAGAGGGCCTCCAGGCGGGCCGTCTCGCTGCTGTCTATGTCGGGCAGCAGCATCGTCGTCACACCGGCGTCGATGGCCCTGCGCACGGCAGCGTCGCGGTCGGCGTCGAAAGCCTCGTCGTAAAGGTGGCAGTGGGTGTCGATAAACATAAAGTGGCTTTTCTGTAAATAACCCCGCAGTGGGGGTTCGTGTCTCAAGCGTTGCGCTCTATGAGCTCCGTCATGTGGTCGTAGAGCCTCAGCATCTCGGGTTGGTCGGCAAGCAGACGCCGCTGCAGGTCGATGGTCTTCTGGTCGTGCCGCCGGGCGGGCCCCGTCTGCTGGGCCCTGAGGTCTCCGTAGTCCCACTTGCGCAGGGTCTGCTCGGCCAGCGGCCGCAGCATCGCGAAGTCCAGCCCGTGCTCCTGCATATACTCCTGCGCGGTGGCGTTGACTGCGTTGACGAAGTTGCTCACCATCACCGCGGCGAGGTGGGCCTGTTGCCGCTGCTCCCCGTCCAGGTGGTACACGTGGCTGCTTACGAGCCTCACCAGCTGCTCTATCTCCTGCTCCACCGTGGCGTTGCAGCCCTCGATGCAGAGCGGCAGTAGCGAATAGTCCATCGCAATGTCGCGCACGAACGTCTGCGGCGACCACAGCACACCGTACCGCGTGGTCACGCGGCGCAGCACGCTGGCCGGCGTCGAGCCCGACGTGTGGAGCACCAGCGTCGAAGGCATGTGCATGTCAAGCCCCAGGTCGTAGAGGGCGTCGTCGCTGACGCACAGCAGGCACACATCGACATCCTCGTCCAGGTCCCCCACGCGGTCCGTCGGTCGGGCGCCCACTCGCATCGCGAGGTTCTGGGCGTGGTCAAACGAGCGCGACATTACCTGGCGTATGGTACAGCCGGCGGTGTGGAATGCAATGGCGAGGTGTGTGGCTACGTTGCCTGATCCGACGATACTAATATTCGTCTTCTTCAAAGAAAAAATCCTCCTTGGTGGGGTAGTCTGGCCAGATGTCCTCGATACTCTCGTATTGATCTCCTTCGTCTTCAATCTCCTGCAGGTTCTCGATCACCTCCATCGGGGCACCCGTACGCTGCGCGTAGTCTATAAGCTCTTCTTTGGTTGCGGGCCATGGGGCGTCCTCTAATTTCGATGCTAATTCAAGTGTCCAATACATATCTTTCTCTCAAAAATTTTTGCAAAAGTACACCTTTTTCCAATACTGGCAAATTTATTTTACAATCAGCTGATATACACATCCTCCTCCTTGCCGGCCATCACCACCGCGCGCCGGGCGAGCACGAAGAGGTAGTCCGATAGGCGGTTGAGGTAGCGGAGCAGCGTGTCCTCCACGTGTGTCTCCCGCGCAAGGGTGACCACCCGCCGCTCGGCGCGGCGGCACACGGTGCGGCAGACGTGGCAGAACGCGCCTACGCTGTTCCCGCCGGCTATGACGAAGTTGGTCAGCTTCGGCAGCTGGTCGCTGATGGTGTCTATCTGCCGCTCCAGCATCTCCACCTCCTCGCCGTCCAGCTTCGGAAGACGGCCGTAGATGGCCTCGTCTTCCGTGGCCAGAAGGGTCTGTATGGTGAAGAGGTTGTGCTGCACTACCTTCAGCTCGTCGTAGTAGCCGCCTGCCATCGGGCGTATCATCTCGGCCAGCAGCCCTATGTTCGAGTTCAGCTCGTCCACAGTGCCGTAGGCCTCCACTCGTGCGTCGTCTTTGCTCACGCGGCTCCCGCCCACAAGCGAGGTGGTGCCGCCGTCGCCGGTCTTGGTGTATATCATGTTTGTTGTGGTGCTTGTCGATTGTTATATTCTTTCCACGGATTTCACTTCCGGTATAGCCTTCTTGATGGCCTGCTCGATGCCCTGCTTGAGGGTCTGCATGGCGTGCGGGCAGCTGCCGCAGTGCCCTTTCAGGCGGACTATGACGACCCCTTCGGCCGTCATGTCTACATACTCTACGTCGCCGCCGTCCTGTTGCAGGTAGGGGCGTATCTGGGCCAGGGCGTTCTTCACTTTCTGCTCCACGATGGGTTTCTCTTGGTCGGTCATATCGTTTTGTTTGGTGGTTACGTGTTCTGGTTTTCTCTCTTGGCCGCTCCTATTTGGCCTTCAGCTTGCATATCTCGGCTATGGTGTTCCTGGCCAGCGCGTCGAAGGCGTCGCGCACAGGGCTCTTGGTCTCGTCGGGGGTGAAGAGGGCGGCCGGCTTGCCGGAGTCGCCGCTTTCGGCTATGCTCTGCACCAGGGGGATCTCGCCGAGCAGGGGAATGCCCATCTCTTCCGCCAGCTTGCGGCAGCCGCCCTTGCCGAATATGTAGTAGCGGTTCTGCGGCAGCTCGGCCGGGGTGAACCAGGCCATGTTCTCCACGAAGCCCAGCACCGGTATGTCTATGCTTTCGTTGCGGAAAAGTTCCACGCCGCGCGTCACGTCGGCCAGCGCCACCTGTTGCGGTGTGCTGACGATGATGGCGCCGGTCACGGGCATCGTCTGCGCCAGCGTGAGTTGTATGTCGCCCGTTCCCGGAGGCATGTCGACCACGAGGTAGTCTATCTCGTCCCACCACGTCTCCGTGATAATCTGCTTCAGCGCGCCGCTGGCCATGGGGCCGCGCCAGGCCATAGCCTTGCCCGGGTCCACAAAGAAGCCCACGCTCATCAGCTTGATGCCGTAGCGCTCTATGGGGAGCATGTAGGTCTTGTCGCCGACGCGGTGTCCGTAGACCTCCTCGTCCTTCACGCCGAGCATGATGGGTATCGAGGGTCCGTAGATGTCGGCATCCACCAGGCCCACCTTCGCGCCCGTCCGCGCCAGCGAGATGGCCAGGTTCACCGCCACGGTGCTCTTGCCAACGCCGCCTTTGCCCGAGGCCACTACGATGGTGTTGTGTATGTTCTTGAACAGCTCTTTGAACTCCTCCTTCGGGTCAGGCTGCGGCTTGGAGGTCAGGTTGATGTCCACCTCGGCTTCGCGGTCCACCAGCTCGTGGATGGCGGCTATGCAGTCGTCGCTCATCTTCTTCTTCATCGGGCAGGCGGGGGTGGTCAGCACCAGGTCGAAACTGACATGCTTGCCGTCGACCTTGATGTTCTCTATCATGCCGAGCTCCGTCAGGCTGCGCCCCAGGTCGGGGTCGTTCACATGGCCCAGGGCCATCTCTATCTGTGTCGTTGTAATCATTCTGCAAATATTTCTTTCAGTTTGTTCTCTAATTCGGGTCCCCGCAAATTGCGTGCCAGCACCTTGCCGTCGCGGTCCACGAGAACCGTGGCAGGTATCGAGCTGATGCCGTACTGACGTCCCCCGGCCGAGTTCCACCCTTTGAGGTCGCTCACGTGGTTGGGCCACACAAGCCCGTCCTGTTCTATGGCTTGCAGCCACTTCTCGCGGCTGTTGTCCAGCGAGACGCTGTAGATGTCGAATCCTTTGTCCTTGTAGGTGTGGTAGAGTCGCACCACGTTGGGGTTCTCGGCGCGGCAGGGGCGGCACCACGAAGCCCAGAAGTCTATCAGCACCACCTTGCCGCGCAGGTCACTCAGCCGGCGCACCACTCCGTCGCGGTCCGCCAGCGCTATGTCAGGAGCCTCCATGCCGGTCACCACCGCGCCGCGCAGCTTGTCGTCGAGGTGGCGCACAAACTGGTCGTCCGGGTAGCGCACTATCAGCGCGTCGCGGACTTGCTTGTACAGCCCCGCATACTGCTCGAAGACACTCTCGAAATAGGTGACGAGGAATGCGCTCATGAGCACGTCGCTGTTCTCGCGCAGCAGTACCTCCATGTCATGCGCCATGGTCTGCTGCTTCGCCGGGTCGCTGACGGCGGCCGACATCATGTTGTTGAACCGCCGGTAGACCTCCATGTTCTGCGACCCTTTGACGCCCACTATGTCTATGGTGTTGCTCGTCATGTTGTACCTGAGGTCCATGCTCACCTTCTCTTTCGGGAGCAGCATGACGTGTAGCAATGGGCTGCGGTCCACCGTGAGTATCAGGCCGAAGAAGCGCGGCTCGCTGAGGCCGTCGTGTTCTATGGCGAAGCGGCCCTTGCTGTCCACATCCACGGTGTCGGTCGGCACCAGCCGCCCGCTCCGGGGTTCGCACACCACCACCTTCACCCCCTCGTCCACACCCGACAGGGTGCCGTTGAGGCTGCTCTTCTGCGCCGTGGCCGCTGCGACGGGCAGCAGCGCCATCATGATGACAAATGCTATGTGTTTCATCTTTATCCTTTGTTGTCTTTACTGTTGTTCCCTCACCTGCCTCAGGTCGTCGTCGTACGGCAGGTAGCTGTCGTAGAAAGCCCTGTCGCCGTAAAGGGCCATGCCTATGTTGGCCTTGAGCAGGGCCTTTATGAGGGGGCGCTGTTTCTTCAGGCTGGCGGGGTCGCGCTTTATGCCGGACGCCTCGCCGGCCGCCACCAGTTCCTCCACCATGTCGTCCCCTGCGCTGAATCGACGTGCGAACGTCTCGGCGTCGGGGTAGCGCTCCAGCAGCGCGCCCGCTTGCCGCCGCACGTGGGCGAAGGCCACACGCCCCAGCAGCCCGCGCGACGAGAGGCGGTTATAGTATATCAGCGTGCTGTCGCGGTAGAGCTGCAGCAGCCGGTCGGGTATGATGCCGCCGCCACCGTAGACCACCCGCCCGCCCGTGGTGTAGTAGGGCGTCGAGTCGGCTATGTGGAGGGTGGCACTGTCGGTATAGGTCTCTTCGATGAGCTGGTTCAGGTAGTCGCGGTAGTATTCGTCGGTGCCGTCGTCGTAGGGCCTCTGTATGCAGCGCCCCGACGGGGTGTAGTAGCGCGCCGTCGTGAGCAGCACCGACGAGCCGTCGCCAAGCGGGAATTCGGTCTGCACCAGTCCCTTGCCGAAGGTGCGCCGGCCTACAATGGTGGCGCGGTCGTTGTCCTGCAGCGCGCCGCTGACCACTTCGCTCGCCGAGGCCGAGTTCTCGTCGACAATCACCGTCAAGCGGCCCTCCGTGAAGAGGCCGCCGCCGTGCGAATAGACGTTGCGCCGCCGCGAGTGGACCCCCTCGGTGTACACAATCAGGGCCTTGCGGGGAAGCAGCTCGCCGGCGATGCCTATGGCCGCCGTCAGCGATCCCCCGCCGTTGCCGCGCAGGTCGAAGACCAGGTGGCGCATGCCGCGCCGTTTGAGCGACAGGACGGCCTCGCAGAACTCGTCGTGGCTCGTCGTGGCGAACGAGTTGAGCACCACATAGCCCGTCGTGTCGTCGAGCATCGTGTAGTAGGGCAGCGTGTGGTGGGGCACCACGCCGCGCCGTATGTTGAAGGTCAGCAGCCCCTCGTGCCCGGTCCTCTCCACCGTCACCCGCACCGTCGACCGGCGCGGCCCACGCAGACGGGCCACCACGGTGTCCGACGCCATGCCGACACCGCTCACGCTGTCCCCGTCCACGGTAACAATCTTGTCGCCAGGCAGTATGCCGAGGCCCACCGACGGGCCGTCGTCGATGACGCGACCCACGTATGTCGTGTCGCCTTCGCGGTGCAGCACCAGCCCCACGCCCTCGAACGAACCGCGCATCATCTCGTCGGCACGCTCCGTCTCACGGCTGGAAAGGTAGGTGCTGTGGGGGTCAAGCTCGCGCAGCATCACGGCAATCAGCCGTTCGCCGACCGAGTCCGCATCCACGGCGTCGACGTACTCGTCCTCGACCAGCTGCACCACCTCGCCCATCTTGCCCTGAAGGCCCTCCGGCGCACGCGCCATGCCAGCCGACTGGCTGAACATCAGCCCTATCAGCACTCCCAGCACCATGGCCACCAATAGCAGCACCACCATGCCTCGCGTCGTTGAATTGTCGCTTTTACCCATAACAATACCCATTAACGACGCCCCCGCGCAAATATTATGCCCCCGCCCCCAAATAACCCCCCCCCCCCCCCCCCCCCCCCCCACCCCCCCCCCCCCCCCCCCCCCC
>CAMVAA010000017.1 GCA_947165345.1 uncultured Bacteroidales bacterium | reverse complement strand
GTGGGTGGGAGAGGATTGAAGTGTTAGTTGTGTGGTGAAGTGGGTGGGGGGGGTGGGGCGGGGGGAATTGAAAATTGATAGTTGTTAATTGAAATTTTTTTTTGAGGGGGAGAGAGGGAAAATTGATAATTGATAGTTGATAATTGAAAATTTTCTGGAGGGTGGGGGTAGAGAGGGGGTAGAGAAGGGGTAGAGAGGGGGTGGAGGGGGAGGGCTGGTGGGGAGGGTGACTGACGGCGAAAAGCACAATGTGCCGGAGATGAGATGGGCGGTGCCGGAGGGAGGGGCCAAGGTAGGAGGCGGGAGGAGGGGAAAATATTTTTTGCCGGATGGAATAATGTTCGTAATTTTGCAAAAAATCTTGATAAGACATGACTAAAAAATTACTGGTATTCTTAATTAATTGCGTTTTCGTAATCGATGTATCTGCACAGGTTTACAACTACCCTGATACTACCCCGTCAGGACATGTTTTGTACTACAACATTACTAACAATGAGGCTGAAGTGACATTCAAAAGCTACAATTACCCAAACTATGGCAGTTTGATAGACAGTACCTTGATAATTCCCGACAGCATCGTGTACGACAACGTTACGTATCCTGTAACCGCAATCGGTTACCAAGCGTTTGCGTATGCAGAGATGCAGCATGTAGTCATCCCCAATACAGTGCGTACTATCGGCATGTGGGCATTCGGTCCATGCCAGTATTTGACAGAGGTTGTTATTCCCAATTCTGTAACAGAGATAGGCCAAGGAGCCTTCGGCGGCTGCCATAATATAGTATCTGTGACTCTACCGGATTCAATAACTGCGATAGCCAGTCAAACTTTTGATGCCGACACATCACTTGTTTCAATAGTCATTCCCGACGCAGTAACAACAATAGGAGCTGGCGCCCTTTCGCAATGTTACAGCCTTCGGTCGGTAACATTTGGCCATTCGGTGAATAGTATAGCCAACGGAGCCTTATCCCATGGGAAACATTTAGATTCTCTCATATTTCTATCCGATGTTGCCCCTTGGATCAGCGATATATTCTATACCGATACACTTCACCTTGTCATAGACATCCCCTGTGGCTCCTACCACTCGTATTATCCAAGGTTCGGTTCGAACCACACATATATTGTACCATCGGTCAACTTGTCCATGACAGTTTCTTCTTTGGCGCCTGACTGGGGTACGGCAAATGTCATATTAGATGCCGACCTGCAAGATGTACGATGCGACTCAAGTGCTGTGATACAAGCCATAGCAAACTACGGCTATCATTTCACAGGTTGGAGCAATGGCAGCCTAGTAAATCCAGACACATTGATGATTGACAGGGATAGTGTATTGACTGCCGGTTTTGCGAAGAACAGCTACACGGTGGAAGTGAATAGCTCCGACCCAACTATCGGCTCTGTCAATGGAGGCGGTGTGTTTGACTATCTTGACACTATTGTGCTGACCGCAACAGCAGTATCACCATATCATTTTGTTCGCTGGAGTGACGGCAATACACAGAACCCACGTCCTTTCGTTGTCACTGCAAACGCATACCGTACCGCAATATTCGGCATAGATACATTCTCCGTAAGTCTTAGTGTTGATAGTATTACTCACGGTACTTGTACCGGATTCGGTAATTACCCGTATGGCTCGGCCGCCTCGGTGGTTGCAGTTCCGTATAGTGGCTACTCGTTCTCACACTGGAGTGACGGTTCGACATATAATCCATACACGTTTGCTGTTGTTGATGATGTTCAACTAACGGCATACTTTTACGGAAACGGTACCCCGTATCAGGATACACTGATAATTCACGATACACTTTATGTAGATGTTCCAGTTCACGATACTACTTTTATCACAGTAACAGACACGCTAACGTTGATACAATACGACACAATAGCCGTAACTGATACGGTGACTGATACGCTATGGCTTCACGACACCATTTACTTGCCTCAATATATCCACGACACCGTCTATATAACCCAGGAGGGCATCGACGGCATGGATGTTATAAACGCTAAGGTGTACTCCAACCAAGGCCAGATAGTTGTCGAAGGCGCCGACGGCAATCGGGTGACGTTGTTTGATATCAATGGGCGAGCGCTTGCCACCAAACAGGACGAGTTCTCCCAACTGCGTTTCGAAGCACCTGTCAGCGGCACCTATATGATTAAGATTGGCAACTACCCCGCCCGCAAGGTGGTGGTGATAAAGTAGCCTCCAAAGTCTCAAGCGCATGAGGTTTTGAAATCATGCGCATCTTTTTCAGAAATCATGTGCATGATTTTTTGCAAAGATGCAAACAAAGTTTAGTCGTTTTGCAGATTGTAGAGTTCTTTTTGCTGCTCAATCTCGCGGCGGAGCTCCTCTTCGGTGGGCATAAGGGCCATGTATTTGGCAGCGAAGAGGTGGTCGTTGTCGTGCAGAATTGAATAGCGGGCGATGTCCTTGCTGGTCTCACTGCAGAGCACAATGCCTATAGTGGGGTTGTCGCCCTCGGTGCGCTGCAAGTCGTCGTACATGCGCACATACATATCCATCTGTCCGATGTCCTGATGGGTGATCTGGCCTTTCTTCAGGTCGATGAGGACAAAACATTTCAGGATGTAGTTGTAGAAGACCAGATCGATGTAGAAGTCGCCGGCATCGGTGAAGATATGTTTCTGTCGGGCGACAAAAGCAAATCCCCGTCCCATCTCGACGAGGAACTCCTGCAGGTGTGAGATGAGCCCTTTCTCCAAGTCGCTCTCCGTGTAGTCGGTGCCTGGGTTGAATCCGAGGAATTCGGCTACGACAGGGCTTTTAAGCACTTCCAGCTTGTCGGCAGGTGGGTTCTTGCGGCTGTCTTCAACCAACTGCGGCTGTTTGAAGTGCCACTCGAAATACTGTGTGCTGATGTTGCGGTCGAGGGTGCGGACGCTCCACATCTCCTGCGAGGCGGTCTGCAAATACCACCGCGCCGCGACAGGGTCGTCGACGCGGAGGGTGGTGCGGATATGCGACCAAGTAAGATTTGGCACACGCGTGTGCCAAATCTCCAAATCGTTGAAGGTAAGGTAGAACGAACGGAAATTCCGCAAATTCCGTTCGCTCCACCCTTCTCCATATTCTTGTGTCAACTCCTTCGACAGCATCTTGATTATCTGCTTGCCGTACTCGGCACGCTTCTCGCCCTGCTGCTCTTGCTCCACAATGCGCTGGCCGATATGCCAGTAGGTGTCGATCATGATGGAGTTGACGGCAGCGTATGCCGTACGGCGACTTTGCTCGATGAGCTGTTTGATGTCGCTGACGAAGGAGTTGTTGTCCACAGGAACCATTGGGGGGTGCTTACTTCTTGGTCAGCACCTCGTCGATCATGCCGTACTGGAGAGCTTCTTCGGCGGTGAACCAGTGGTCGCGGTCGGAGTCTTTCTCCACCTGCTCGAAGGGCTGGCCGCTGTGCTTGGCGATGATCTCGTAGAGCTCTTTCTTGAGCTTCAGTATCTCGCGGACGGTGATCTCCATGTCAGTGGCCTGACCGTCGGCGCCGCCCATGGGCTGGTGGATCATGACGCGGGCGTGCGGCAGGGCGCAGCGGCGGCCTTTCTCGCCGGCGCAGAGCAGCACACTGGCCATCGAGGCGGCGAGGCCGGTGCAGATGGTAGAGACCTTGGGCTGTATGTACTGCATGGTGTCGTAGATGCCCAGGCCGGCATAGACCGAGCCTCCCGGCGAGTTGAGGTAGATCTGGATGTCCTTGGTGGGGTCGACGCTCTCAAGGAAGAGGAGCTGGGCCTGGATGACGTTGGCCGTGTAGTCGTCGATAGCGGTGCCGAGGAAGATGATGCGGTCCATCATCAGACGGCTGAAGACGTCCATCTGGGCCACGTTCAGTTGGCGCTCCTCGACGATATAGGGCGTGAGCGAGTTATTAATGGCCGAGGTGTATTTGGCCATGGTGGTGCTGCTGATGCCACGGTGACGGGTGGCGTATTTCTCGAATTCTGTCATCTATTGTAAGGTTTAAGGTTTACGGTTTAGGGTTTAAGGTTTACGGTTTGAGGTTTACGGTTATTTTTTCAGTAGGTTGGGGCGGCGTTCTTTGGTGCGTTGGATGGCTTGGTCGAGGCGCCATTGTTCGATTTTTTGGTGGTTGCCGCTGAGGAGCACCTCCGGCACCTTCCAGCCACGGAACTCGGGCGGGCGGGTGTACTCGGGCGGGGCCACGAGGCCGTCCTGGAAGCTGTCGGCGAGGGCCGACTGTTCGTCGCCGATCACGCCCGGGACCAGGCGTATGACGGCGTCGCACATCACTGCCGCGGCGAGTTCGCCGCCGCTGAGGACGTAGTCGCCGATGCTTATCTCGCGCGTGATGAAGTGCTCGCGCACGCGCTCGTCGACGCCTTTGTAGTGCCCACAGAGCACCATCAAGTTCTGTGCCAGGGACAGCTCGTTGGCCATGGGCTGGGAGAACAGTTCGCCGTCGGGGGCGGTGTAGATGACGTCGTCGTAGTGGCGCTCCTTCTGCAGACCCTCGATGCAGTTGGCCAGGGGCTCGACGGCCATGACCATGCCGGCGGCGCCGCCGTAGGGGTAGTCGTCGACGGAGCCGTAGCGGGTGAGCGAGTAGTCGTGCAGGTCGTGGAAATGCACCTCGACGAGGCCTTTCTTCTGAGCACGCTTGAGGATGCTCTCCTCGAAGAACATCGTCATCATGTTGGGGAAGAGTGTCAGGATGTCGATTCTCATGGCAGTTTGATTTTCTGTCCCGCACGGATGGTGGAGGTCTCCTTGATGCCATTGAGTTGGCACAGAGCCTTCACGGTGGTGCCGTGGTTGCGTGCTATCTTGCTCAGGGTGTCGCCGTTGCGGACGGTGTATGTGGAGCCGGACTTGGAGGACTGGCTTGCCTTGGCGGGTTGCGAGGCTTTGGCGGAGCTGCCGCTCACGCGCAGCCGTTCGCCGGGGTGCAGGACCTTGGTCTCCTTGATGCCGTTGAGCTGGCAGAGGCGCTTCACGGTGGTGCCGTTGCGGCGTGCAATCTTCTCGAGGGTGTCGCCGCTACGCACCCGGTACCATCCGCCCGAGACCTTGCCCGAGCTCCTGGAGGAGCTGCTGCGGCCCACCTTGCGGAAGGAGGAGGAGGTGAGCTCGAGGCGGTTGTTGACGAGGCTGTGGGTCGAGCAGTCCATCACGTCCTCGGGGTTCATGGCGTTGCCCATGTAGCGAATCTCGAAGTGCAGGTGGCTGCCGAACGAACGGCCGGTGTTGCCGCAGAGGCCGATTTGCTGGCCGCTCTTCACGTGTTCGCCCACGGTGACGAGGCGTTTCGACATGTGAGCATAGTAGGTCTCGAGGCCGTCGGCATGGTGAATGATGACCAGGTTGCCATAGGAGCGGTTGCGCTTGGAGATGCGCACCACGCCGTCGAAGGCGGCGTAGATGGGTTCGCCGGTGGGCTGAGCCAGGTCGAGGCCGTAGTGGAAACGGCGCCGGCGAGGGCCGTAGTGCGACGAAGGGCGCGCCGAGACGGGGGTGGGCCAGGAGAAGGTGCCGAGGTCGATGACAATCGGGTCGGTAATGTTGGCGGGGTTGAGCTTGGGGAGGTGGATCACGGCCGTGTCGAAGCCTTCGAGGAGGATATCGTCCTCGCTGTCGACGCCGTCGTCGCCGAGTGTGAAAGCCTGGGGCATATCGTCGTCCTCGTCTTCGGCGGGGTCCACGAGGAAGGGGACCTGGTACATGTAGGTCTCGGTCTCCTCGTCGTCCTTGCGGTCTATCACAACACCCTTGTACTCCTCTTCCTCGTAAATGACATCAAGATTGTTGACCTTTATTTCGGATTTGCGTTCCGGTTTTTTCCGTGGGTCATCGGTCTGAGCCGCCGCGACGAGGGGCAGCATCAGGAGGCCAATGGTAACAAGATATTTCCTATATTGCATGTATTAATGTCTTCTTCAATGTGCGAAAAGCGGATGCAAAGGTACGCAAAATATCGCACACGGCGGACTTAAATTCTGTTAAAGTGTCCACAAGTGGCATGGAACACAGAGCGAATCAGTGGCCATAGTCGGAGAGGAACTTGATTCTCATGAGGCGGATTTCCTCTTCGGTATAGTCCGGGTCGTCGGAGAATTCCTCGTAGGCCTCGTCGAGGTCGCCGCTCTCACTCTCGCGCCAGTAGTCCATGAGCACCTCCTGGTGGTCCGGTTCGACGACTTCGTCGATGTAGTAGTCGATGTTGAGTTTGGCGCCGCTGGAGATGATATGTTCCATCTCGGTGAGCAGGTCGGACATGGAGAGGCCTTTGCCGGCGGCGATGTCTTCGAGGCTCTTGCGGCGGTCGATGGCCTGGATGATGTGCACCTTGAGGCTGGACTTGTTGACCGCCGAGCGGACGACGATGTCCTGTGGGCGTTCGATGTCGTTGTCTTCGACGTACTTCTTGATGAGTTCGATGAAGGGGCCGCCGTGTTTCTGCGCCTTGGCGATGCCTACACCGGAGCAGTGTGCGAGTTCGTCGATAGTGCAGGGATACTGGAGGGTCATGTCCTTGAGGGAGGAGTCTTCGAAGATGACGTGGGCGGGCAGCTTGTCGCGTGCGGCGATGCTGCGGCGCAGACTCTTGAGCTGGACGTAGAGAGCCTCGTCGCCGGCGGCGGCGTTGGCAGAGGCCGCGGCGGCGAGTTCCTCGTCCTCCTCTTCGGCGGCGGCGCTGTAGTCGTGGTCGCAGGCCACCATGATGCTGTAAGGCTTCTTGATGAACTTGTTGCCGGCGGGGGTGATTTTCAGCACGCCGTACTGCTCTATCTCCTTCTGCAGCAGTCCCTCGAAGAGGGCCTGACGGAGGACGGCCTTCCAGAACAGGTCGTTGCGGTCGGTGCCGGCGCCGAACTGCTCGAGCTCGTCGAGGTGGTAGCTCTTGGTGTTGGTGTTGCGTCGGCCCATGAGCACGTCGACGATGTCCTTGGCCTTGAAGGCCTGCTTCATGGCGGCGATGGTCTCGAGAGCGAGCTGGACCTCCTCGCGCGCTTCCTCCTGGGGTTTGGGGTGGAGACAGTTGTCGCAGTTTCCGCAGTAGGGCTCGTTGTAGTCCTCGCCGAAGTACTTCAGTATGTTCAGTCGGCGGCAGGCCGAGCTCTCGGCATAGGAGACCATCTCCTGGACGAGCTGGCGGGCCATTTCCTGCTCGGTCACATTCTTGTCGATGAAGAACTTATAGAGCTTCTCGACGTCCTGTTCGCTGTAGAAGGCGATGCAGCGGCCCTCGCCGCCGTCGCGGCCGGCGCGGCCGGTTTCCTGGTAGTAGCCCTCGATGCTCTTGGGTATGTCGTAGTGGATGACGAAGCGGACGTCGGGTTTGTCGATGCCCATGCCGAAGGCGATGGTGGCGACGATGACGTCGACTTCCTCCATGAGGAACTTGTCCTGGTTTTCGGCGCGGACCTTGTTGTCGAGGCCGGCGTGGTAGGGGAGGGCTTTTATGCCGTTGATTACGAGCAGTTCGGCCAGGTCTTCGACTTTCTTGCGCGTGAGACAATAGATGATGCCGCTCTTGCCGGGGTTTTCCTTGATGAAGCGAATGATTTCCTTGTGGAGCTGCATGGAGTCGCTGGGCTTGGGGCGCACCTCGTAGTAGAGGTTTGGGCGGTTGAAGCTGGAGACGAATGTCTTAGCTTTTTCCATGCCGAGGTTCTTGATGATGTCCTGCTGGACCTTTGGGGTGGCGGAGGCGGTGAGAGTGAGGATGGGGACGTTGGGGCTGATGGCCTTGATGGCGTCGCGGAGGCGTCGGTATTCGGGTCGGAAGTCGTGGCCCCACTCGGAGATGCAGTGAGCCTCGTCGATGGCGAAGAAGGAAATCTTGATGTTGCGGAGCAGTTCGATGGTTTCCTCCTTGGAGAGAGTTTCGGGTGCGACGTAGAGGAGCTTGGTGCCGCCGGTCATGAGGTCGTCCTTGACCTCGGAGGCCTGGACGCGTGAGAGGGAGGAGTTGAGGAAGTGAGCGACGCAGTTGCTGCCGGAGGTATAGCGAACGGCGTCGACCTGGTTTTTCATGAGGGCGATGAGGGGGGAGACGACGATGGCGGTGCCATCGAGGATCATAGCCGGCAGCTGGTAGCAGAGGCTCTTGCCGCCGCCGGTGGGCATGATGACGAAGGTGTCGTTGCCGTCGAGCATGCTCTGTATGATAGCTTCCTGGTCGCCCTTGAAGTGGTCGAAACCGAATATTTCTTTCAAATATGTGTGCAAATCTGCCATAGTTAACAATATTCAACGCACGGTTGCGTTATATGTTTCAGTTTTACAAAGGTACAAAAAAATAACCTACTGACAAAATAAATTTCACCGTGAAGAGCCGCGAAGAGATAAAAAGCATTGCCTACCAGGTGATTGCGGATGAAAAAAAAGCCATAGAAAAACTGCACGACCTTATCGACGACCACTTTGCCGAGGCGGTGGAAACCATTTTTTCGACCTCGGGGCGAGTGGTGGTGACCGGCATCGGGAAAAGCGCTAACATAGCCACCAAGATAGTCTCGACGCTGAATTCGACCGGTACGCCGGCCCTGTTCCTGCATGCGGCGGACGCGATACACGGCGACCTGGGGATGGTGAGGCCGGACGACGTGGTGATCTGCATCTCGAAGAGCGGCAACACGCCCGAGATCAAGGTGCTCATACCCCTCATAAAGAATTTCGGAAACAAGCTTATAGCGATTGTTGGCAACCGCGATTCGTTTCTGGCGCACGAGGCCGACCTGGTGCTGGACACGACCGTGGAGCACGAGGCCTGCCCGAACAACCTGGCGCCGACGAGCAGCACGACGGCGCAGCTCGTGATGGGAGATGCGCTGGCTGTGGCGCTGATAGAGTGCCGCAACTTCACGTCGCGCGACTTTGCGCGCTTCCACCCGGGCGGGGCGCTGGGCAAGCAGCTCTACCTGCGCGTGAGCGACCTGTACCTGCAGAACGAGCGGCCGGCTGTGGCGCCCACGGCGACGATTGACGAGACGATACTCGAGATGACCTCGAAGCGACTGGGCTGCACGGTGGTGCTGGAGGGAGAGGAGATACGCGGCATCATCACGGACGGGGACCTGAGGCGCATGATGCAGACCTACCACACGCCGCTCACGGCCGCCGACATCATGAACCCGAACCCGAAGCGCATACCGGTGGGAGAATATGCGGTGAAGGCGCTGCAGATGATGCGGAACAACTCCATCACGCAGCTCATCGTGGTTGACGAGAACGACCGCTATCTGGGCATCATCCACATACACGACATACTGAGAGAAGGAATAATATGAAACTGTACACAGACAAGGTAGTGAAAGTCTACCGCTCGCGCACCGTGGTGAAAGAGGTGTCGGTCGAGGTGAGCCAGGGCGAGATAGTGGGACTGCTGGGGCCGAACGGTGCGGGGAAGACGACGACGTTCTACATGATGGTGGGCATCATCAAGGCCAACTCGGGGAAGGTCTATTTCGAGAGCACCTGCGACGCCGACAAGCAGAGCGCGGCCTTCGAGGAGAAGGAGGCGCAGCGGCCGGAGGACGGTGCGTGGCGGCTGGAGCTCACGTCGCTGCCGATGTACCGCCGGGCGCAGCTGGGAGTGGGCTATCTGGCCCAGGAGGCCTCGGTGTTCAGACAGATGACGGTGGAAGACAACATAGCGTCGATACTGGAATTCCGGCGCGACCTGGACCGCGAGCAGCAGCAGGCCAAGCTGGAGTCGCTGCTCGACGAGTTCAGGCTGCAGCACATACGCAAGAGCAAGGGCATACAGCTCAGCGGCGGCGAACGGCGCCGGACCGAGATAGCCCGGGCGCTGGCCAACGACCCGATGTTCCTGCTGCTCGACGAGCCCTTTGCGGGCGTGGACCCCATAGCCGTGCAGGACATACAGGACATTGTGGCGCACCTGCGCGAGCGTAACATAGGCATCCTCATCACCGACCACAACGTGCGCGAGACCCTGGCCATCACGGACAGGGCCTACCTGCTCTACGAGGGCTCGGTGCTTCACCACGGGACGCCCGAGGAGATGGCCGCCGACCCGGACGTGCGCGAAAAATACCTCGGCCGCGACTTTGAGTTGCGCCGAGCCAAAACCCAAGAGATATGAACCGATACTGTGTCATCATGGCCGGCGGCATAGGGAGCCGCTTCTGGCCACTCAGCAAAAACAACTATCCCAAGCAGTTTCTCGACATACTCGGCACGGGGAAGAGCTTTATCCGCGCCACCTTCGAGCGGTTTCTGCCGCTGGTGCCGGCGGAGGGCTTTGTGGTGGTCACGAACGCGGCGTACAAGCAGCTCGTGCTGGAGCAGCTGCCGGAACTGAGCGAGGAGCAGGTGCTGTGCGAGCCCATGCGTCGCAATACGGCCCCGTGCATAGCCTACGCGGTGTACCACATACTGGCCCGGTGCCCGGAGGCGTCCATCGCCGTGACGCCGGCCGACCACCTGGTGACCAACGAGCGCGAGTTCCAGCGCATCATAGGGCAGGGGCTCGAGCACGTGGAGAGGGACCGCAACGCCCTGATGACCATCGGGATAAAGCCCAGCCGTCCGGAGACCGGATATGGATATATAGACGTTGGGGCGGGGCCGGCCGACGGGATTGTCGACGTGGCGAGTTTCAAGGAAAAACCGGACCTCGAGACCGCGAAGCAGTTTTTGGCGGCCGGGCACTACTTCTGGAATTCGGGTATCTTCCTTTGGAGCTCGGACGCCATCATGTCGGCCCTGCGGCGCTACCTGCCGGACCTCACGGACCTCTTCGACCAGGGACGCGACAGCTTCGGCACGGCACGGGAGCAGCAATTCATTGACACACAGTTTGAACACTGTCCCAACATCTCGATAGACTATGGAGTGATGGAGCGCGTGGTGGGGCAGGACAAAGAGGATGGCGACGGCGGCAAGCGGCTGACCATGCACACCATAGCCGCCGACTTCGGCTGGAGCGACATCGGGACGTGGGGATCGCTATACACCCACGCGGCCCACGACGCCGACGCCAACGCCGCGTCGGGGCACACCGTGCTGGTGGACACGAGAAACAGCGTTGTCAACATCGAGTCGGGCTACGAAGCCATCGTGCAGGGGCTGGACCACTGCCTTGTGGCGCTGCGCGACCACTCGCTTCTGGTGTGCCGCCTGGACGACGAGCAGCAGATAAAGAACTGGGTTGAACGGCTTTGAGCCAACATTTTTACCACACGCCACAGCCTATCGTACCCACCCCTGGATGCAGGAGGGGGTAGAGAGGGGGTAGAGAGGGGGTAGAGAGGCTGCGGAGAGAAAGCTGAAAGTCAGATTGTTGGCCGCCAAACGGATGGCAACAAAAAACACCTGCGGGCCGTAACGCATTGAGCGTGAGCCCGCAGGTGTCCTTTTTCGTTGCCGGAGAGGGGGTGTGCCAGGGCAGGGCCACCGGCAGCGGGGCATCAGTTCAGGAACAATTCGAACCGAAGTCCGCCGACCTCCACGGTCTCGTAGCTGCGTGCAAAGTCGATGATGTTCTTCACCACCTGCTCGGAGGGACGCAGCACCACCTGCATGTCGGCACATGTGTCAGTGCCGAAGAAATCGTAGTCTTGCATCATAAGCACCTTTATTGGTTGGTTATCTTTTTCACCCTTATTAACACAATACGGTGAAAAAAATTGTTCTACAATGATATTTTTTTGTACTTTTGCACTACTTTTAACATTTGCAACCACCGACTGGAACGATATGAGAAAGACAGCACTTCTGATACTTGCCCTGGCGGCGACCCTGGCGACGGCCCACGGCCAGACGGCCGACTCGGTCGACGTGACAGACTACGACATCAGTCTGGACCTGAGCGGCGGCACCCCGTTTGCGGGTGACGCCACGCTGACGCTCATGCTTACGCGGCCGTGCGACGAGATAGGGCTTGAGCTTTTAGGCACCGTGGACTCGATGTGGGTCGACGGCGAGCGGACGTCGGGCACGGACTTGGCACACATTCCGGTGGGCGGCATCGGCGTCGGACAGGAGTTCAGCATCCGCGTCTGCTACCACGGGAGCGGATATGTGGAGCCTTACGGGTGGGGCGGCATGCACTTCGACTCCGACATGACCTACAACCTCGGGGTGGGCTTCGGGACGAACCCGCACCCTGTGGGGCGCGCGGTCTTCCCCTGCCGCGACAACTTCACCGACAAGGCCACCTACACGCTCCGCATCACGGCACGCGAGACGTGGAGCGCCGAGTGCAGCGGCGTGCTGCAGCAACGCACGATGGACGGGTATTTCCGGGAGCGTACGGTATGGCGCATAGACCAACCGGTATGCACCTACCTCGTCGGCATCAGCCAGGCGCCCTACAGCCGTATTGCCGACACTGTGGGCGGATACCCCGTTACGCTGGCCTACACCGCAGCACAGGACAGCGGCACGGTGCGCACGGTCTTCGCCCTGCTGGAGAAGGTTGTTGCAAAGTATGAAGAGTGTTTCGGCCCCTACCGCTGGCACCGCATAGGATATATCCCGACGGAACGAGGTTCGATGGAGCATGTGAACAACATAGCCCTCGCCTACCAGGCGATGCAGGGCATGAGTGACGCGGGGCAGAGCACCATAGCCCACGAGCTGGGGCACGCCTGGTTCGGTAACCTTGTCACCTGCGGCGACGAGGGCGACATGTGGATCAACGAGGGCGGGGCCTCGTTCTGCAGCGAGGTGGCGCGGGAAGCGACGCACGGACGCGCCTTGAGCGACGCCGCCTATCAGAAAAGCCTCGACGAGGTGTTGCGCACGGCCCACATACAGGACGGGTCATACATGCCGCTTCACGGCATGCCGCACAACCACACCTACGGCACGACGACCTACGACAAAGGGGCCTTGGTGTGGCACTCGCTGCGCGGATACCTTGGCGACACGCTCTTCTACGCCTCGATGCGGAAACTCTTCGAGCGCTGTGCTTTCGGCAACCTCGACGCCTACAGCCTGCGCGACTCACTGAGTCTCTACAGTGGCGTCGACCTTGACGCATTCTTCGACTTCCATGTCTTCGAAGCGGGGTTTGTCGACTACTACGTGACAATGCAGACAGAGGGGTGCCCGGTACACAGCGCCGACGTCACGGTGCGGCAGCAGGGAGTGGGTACCGACGCGGTGGCGCACGCCAACCGTGTGCCGGTCACCGTGGTAGGATGGAACGGCGAGAAATGGAAGACGCGCATCTGCTTCGACGGTGCCGACACCACCGTACGACTTGCACTCCCGTTTGCACCAGCCTATTGCCTTCTGGACGCCGACTGCGAGCTGAGCGACGCCGCGACCGTCGACAACGTACATGTCGTCTCCCGCGGAATATATCCGAGCGATGTCTGCCACTTGCTCCTCAACGCACAACCCGATGTCGAGCCGACGGAGTACCACATAGAGCACCACTGGGGCCGGCCGCACTCGGTCGACACGGTGACCGGCGTGTTGCGGACGGCGCAGCGCTACTGGACGGTGTACAGCACACGGTTCCTCAACGACGGCATCAAGGCCAACTTCCGCTATGTGCGCGGAGGCGAGAGCAACAGCGACTATGCCGAACTGGACCACGGCTTCCTGTCCAGCAGCCGGAGCATAGACTCGGTGGGACTGCTTTGGCGCCTCAACGACCAATCTCCATGGGTAATGCTTGTGCGGCTGCGGTCCAACAGCCGCTATGAAGGCTACGCCACGATCAACCACCTGCGCACCGGCGAATACACCCTCGCCGTGGTCGACACCAACCTTATCGGCATCGACGACGTGGAGCCTCGTGAAACCACCAGCCTCAACCTCTTCCCCAACCCTGTCCGCCGCGGCCACCCAATAGTGCTCGACATCGACACGGAGGCTTGCTTCGACGTATGGATTACGGACCAGGAAGGGCGCCTCGTGTGGCGACAGAAAGACTGCCGGCCCGGCGACAAGATAGAGCCGAGCCTAGGCGCGGGAATTTATTTGGTGCGGATTGAAAATAATTTCATATCTTTGCAGTCAAAACTGATAGTTATATGAAAAGTATAAAGACTCTCATAGCCACAATGTTGGTGATGCTTCCCGTGGTCGCATCGGCACAGTTTTCGCAACTCGGAGCCAAAAACCAGTTCATGCTCAAGCTCGAAGGCGGATATATGCCATTCGCAAGCAACACTGGCATCACCGAAGAGAAGGACTTCGCCATCGACAGCTACCACAACGCCATAAACTTCAACGCGATGGCAGGAGTGAACTTGAGCCAGGACTGGTTTGTCGGCGCTGGCGCCGGATTTATGTATTTCCACTCCACAGGCCAGAAACCTACGGAGCCATATATGGGGGTTACATTCTTCGCCGACTTCGACTTCCGTCCCATCTGGCAGGGTGTGATGGGCCTCGACTACCAGCCAGTCACCATCCAATGGGCGCCCGAACTGGGTGGACGCATAGGCGGAAACATGCTCCTGAACCACCCCGACTTCGGCTCGCCCTTCTCGCCTATGTTCGAGGTGTATGCCGGCATCAACTGGTATTATGCCCACGGGCTGCGCAATATGGGGCTTAACTGGCACTCGTTCTACGCCACCGTCGGTCTGGCCTACATGCAGCAAGCCTTCATGGTCCCGGTCCGCGTCGGATGGCGGTGGTAGAGTGGGGTGTGATGTTTAAGGTCTATAGATATCATTGATTGGGGGATTGGTTATTATAGAGAAAGACAGATTATGCAGAGTACAAGACAAAACAAGATATGCCGTCTCATCCAGCAGGACATGAGTGACATCTTCCTGCGTGAGATGAAGGCCGTACTGGGCCCGTCGCTAATCAGCGTTACCGAGGTGCGAATCACCCCCGACCTCTCCATAGCCCGCATCTATGTATCCATCATGCCCATCGGAGGTGGAAGCGCCGATAGCATCATGGCCCTCATAAGGGAAAACACGTCCGACCTGCGTCGTCGACTCGGACAGCGCGAGGGGAAACAGCTGCGTATCATTCCGCAGCTTGAGTTCTTCATAGACGACACCCTCGACTACCGCGAGAACATAGAACGACTGCTCAAACAATGAAGCTTGAGGCACTGATTGCCGTCCGCTACCTTTTTGCCACGCGCCAGCGCTCGGTGGCGAACACTATTTCGTGGGTGTCGCTCGTGGGTCTGCTCGTGAGCACAGCCGCCCTCATCATAGTCCTCTCTGTCTACAACGGCATCGGGAACCTCACCAAGTCGCTCTTCGGCACCTTCGACCCCGAGCTTGTCATCGAGCCCGCCGAGGGGCGCACCTTCCACACAACGGACCTCGACCTCAAAGCCCTCGAAGAACTCGACGGCATTGCGACCCTGTCGCAGATGGCCGACGAGACAGCGTGGCTCACCTACCGTTCACAACAGGCCATAGTCACCCTGCGTGGGGTCGATGGGAACTACACCGCCCTCTCGGGGCTTGACACCCTGCTGCACGAAGGCTCATACGACATCGACGACGCCCTGGTTGTAGGTGGAGAGCTGTGGCTCAGGCTCGGCATGTCGCCCTATGCCAATGTTCCTGCTGCGGTCCACATACCACGCCGTGGCACCACCTCCATGGGGCTCACCATGGACCAGGCCTTCAACACAGCCTATGCCTTCCCTGCAGCCAACTTCTTCATACAACAAGACATAGACAGACGATATGTCGTCACCTCTATCGATATGGTTCGCCGCCTAATGGACTACGCACCAGACGAATGCACCGCCATAGCCCTGAAACTAACACCCGGAGCCAGCCTGCGCCGTACGAAAGAGGCCGTAGAGGCGGTGGCTGCGCGGTCGACGACGAAATGCGTCGTCAAGGACCGTTACGACCAGCAGCCGCTATACTATAAGATATTCCGCACTGAGCGGCTTGGCATATACCTCATACTCTCGCTCATAGTCCTCATCTCCACCCTCAGCCTCGCTGCATCGCTCTCGCTGCTCATCATCAACAAACGGCATGACATCTTCACGCTACGGAGCCTCGGTTTCACCCAGCGGAGGATGCGCCGTGCCTTCATGGCGGAAGGCCTGCTTATCTGCGCCGTAGCAGTGGTGGGCGGCTTGCTGCTCGGATTCGTGATATGTCTGCTACAGCAGCATTTCGGCTTAGTCCGCATGGGCGACGGAAATTTTGTGGTCAACGCATTCCCTGTGGCCATGCGGGCTGTGGACTTTGTGCTGACATTCCTCATAGTGATGACCCTCAGCAGCCTCACGGTCATGCTCACCGTACACCGTGCACGAATCTGAGTGACTGGCGGCGCATTTTTTTTTGCCACATTCGAAAAAGGTTGTATATTTGCGGCGTGAAATGTTCACGCAGGGGTGCTACAAAGCGCTGTGGCTGAGATTACACCCTAATAACTTGACCGGGATAATGCCCGCGTAAGGAGCAACGAATATGGCAAAACACAATATCGATTGTGGCCGCTATCGCTTTATTGAGGCCACCAGGATTAGCCGCCGGCAGATGATAGCCTGCTGTGCGCTGGCAATTTCAGTTTTCAGTTTTCAGTTTTCAGCTTCCGCCCAGGACACCGTGCGCAAGCTCGACGAGGTGCTGATACAGGACGTGCGCGTGAGCAACAAGGCGCCGCTGACCACGAGCAACATCGACCGCCAACAGCTGGACGAGGCCCGCGCCTCGGTGAGTGTGCCCTACATGCTTGAGACGCAGACCTCTGTGGTGACCACCGGAGAGAATGGCACCGTGGGTGCCACGACGATGCGCATCCGCGGCGTCGACGCCTCACGCATCAATGTGAACATCAACGGTATCACGCTGAACGACCCCGAGAGCCAGAGTGTCTTCTGGTACAACATTCCCAACATAGGCGGCATGGCGCAGAGCATGCAGATACAGCGCGGTGTGGGTGCCTCGACGGGCGGCAGTCCGGCTTTCGGCGCTGCCATCAACTTGCAGACACTGAATGCACAGAGCAAGGCCTACGGCGAAGCCGACCTTGGCTACGGCTCGTGGAACACGCGCCAGTACAGCATCAGCGCCGGCAGTGGCATACTGAAGAGCGGCCTGAGCTTCGACCTGGCGTACAGCGGCCTCACCAGCGACGGCTTCCTGCGCGGCGGGCAGACCGACCAGCAGAGCTTCTTCGGCAGCGCCAGCTGGTACGGGGAACGGACGTTGATAAAACTCCTCACCATCATTGGCAGCCAGACCACCGGCGTGACTTGGAACGGCGCCGACACGTCGGAGATACGCCGTGACCGACGCTACAACTCGGCGGGCATGTACTACATGGATGCCGACACCACCTTCGACTCCTGGGGCGACTACACCCTCTCGGGCGACACGTCGTACTACCCTCGCGAGACGGACAACTACTGGCAGCGCCACTACCAGCTCTATGTATCGCACATGTTCAACGACAACTGGAGCATCAACGGAGCCCTCGACTTCACCCACGGCGACGGCTACTACGAGCAGTACAAGATGGACGCCAAGTATAAGAAGAAGCTCTTTATCCCCATAAGCGGCAAGGGCGACTACACCACACGCAAGTATATGGACAACAACGCCGTGGCTGGCAACCTTGCCCTGCGCTACAACAAAGGCCCGCTGTCGCTCTCCGTGGGCGACAACCTGCTGTGGTTCGACGGCTTCCACTATGGCCATGTGCTATGGTTCCGCGACACTGCCATCCACTATGACACCCCCTACGAGTGGTACCGATACAACGGCACCAAGACCGACAACTCGGTCTACATCAAGGCCAACTATGACTTCAACGACAACCTCAACGCTTATGCTGACCTGCAGTTGCGCATTGTGAACTACAAACTGCGCGGCAGCACCGACGACCCCGACACCGCCGGCGCACAGACGATGCTCGATTTCGACGAGAACTACCTCTTCTTCAATCCCAAGGCCGGCATCAACTGGCGCCTTGACAATCACCAGCGCACCTACTTCGTGGCCGGCATCAGCCATCGCGAGCCCACTAAGAGCGACATCAAGGAAGCCATTGCCAACGCCGACACAGTGAAGGCCGAAGCCATGCTCGACCTTGAGCTGGGCTATCAGATTGCCCATGAGCGCTGGGCGTTCAACGCCAACCTTTACGCCATGCTCTACAAGGATCAGCTCACCCCGAGCGGCGACCGCAGCAGCAGCGGCTACGCGCTGATGGAGAACGTCGCCAAGAGCTACCGCATAGGCATAGAGCTCGAAGGCGGCTACGAGTTCACCAAGTGGTTCCGCATGGATGCCAACCTCACGCTCAGCGACAACAAAGTCGTGGACTTCACCTATAGCGACTTCGCTGATGGCGACTCCATCATGCTCGATGCCTCGGGCAACTGGAGCAGCCTGAGTGTGACGCGCAACACGCCGCTGGCACTGTCGCCCTCCGTGGTGGGTGCCGCCATTGCCACCTTTACCCCCGTCAAGGACGCCAAGCTGCAGCTCATAGGCAAGTATGTGGGCAAGCAATACGCCGACAACACGGGTCGTGAGTGCTACGCCGTAGACCCCTACTTTGTGCTCAACATTCGCGCCAGCTATGTATGGCATCTGCGCGGGACCAACGAGATTGAGGCGCAGCTGCTGGTGAACAACGTGCTCGACAACAAGTACAATCTGCACGCCTGGGCCGAGGACTGGGTGGACGACTACTCCAGCACCTCACGCCAGTACTATCATCACAGCCGCGGATGGCTCCAGCAGCCGGGCATCAACTTCATGGGCCGCGTGATATATAGGTTCTAATTGTGAATTATTTAGACATCGTCGGCGCCGCCATCGGCTTGGTCTATGTGTTCAGCGAATACAGGGCAAGCCGATGGTTTTGGCCGTCGAGTCTGCTGATGGCGGCGTTCTACGCGGTCATCAACTTCCGCATAGGCTGGTACGCCAATGCGGGTATCTGCGTATACAACTTCGTGATGTCGGTCTACGGACTGCTTGTGTGGCGGGGGATAGTGGAAAGCGGAAAGCAGAAAGCGGAAAGCGGCGAGCGCCCCATCGGCTCGTGCCCCACGCGCTACTGGCCGTGGCTGATCGTCGCCACGGCGGCGTTGACGGTGGCCTTCCGGTTCGTCCTCGCGCTATTGGGCGAGACCACCCTGCCGTGGCTCGACGGCACAGTGGCGGCGCTCGGCGTGGTGGGGATGTGGATGCTCGCGCAGAAATACTGGGAGCAGTGGCTCTTCTGGCTCGTCAGCGAGCCCCTGCTGGTGTACATCTACCTCCACACCGGCTACACGGCCTCGGCAGCCATGTACGCCGTCTACGAGGTGTTCTGCATCATGGGAATAATACGGTGGAGGAAATTGAAAATTGAGAATTGAGAATTCAGAATGGAGCGGAAAGGTTCAAAGAAGAATGTTGTTATACTGGCTGCGGGCGACTTCCCGACGCACGAGGTGCCGCTGCGGGCGCTGCGCGAGGCGGACTTCGTGGTGTGCTGCGACTCGGCCTACGGGCAGTGGAAAGCGGAAAGTGGAAAGTGGAAAGCGGAAAGTGGAAAGAGGAAAACGGAAAGTGGAAAGTGGAAAGCGGAGAAGCCTTTCGTGGTCGTCGGGGACGGGGACTCACTGTCTGAGGCCGACAAGAGCGCCCTCGGCGACCGCTGGATGCAGGTGGACGAGCAGGACTACAACGACCTGCACAAGGCCATGGCCTACGCCATGAGTGGAAGGTGGAAAGCGGAAAGTGGAAAGTGGAAAGTTTCGATACTCGGAGCCACGGGGCGTCGCGAGGACCACACGCTGGGCAATATCTCCTACCTCGTCACCTTTGCCGAGGAGTATCCCGGCGCCGACATCGAGATGCTCACCGACCACGGCCGCTTCACGGCCATGACGGGCCGCCGCACCTTCAGCACCTTTCCGCGGCAGCAGGTGTCCATCTTCAGCATGAACCCCGAGCAGCCTATCGACGGCCAGGGGCTGCGGTGGGCGCTCGACGGTTTCCACGCCCGACGCTGGTGGCAGGCCACGCTCAACGAAGCCCTCGGCACGGAGGTCACCCTGCGTTCGGACGGCTGGCTGGTGGTCTTCCGGACGTACGAGCCGAAGTAGAGGACGGCGGATATGCTGTTTTTTTTTGTGCCGGCGCCTGGGGGCGGCGGCACAATTTGTCTTTGGGGAGGGGCAATAAGAAGCTGTGATAGCCGTTATAGCAAGAAAACAAGAGCACAATGGAGCTTCCGTCAAAGATACTGGAGAGAGCCGTGGAGCAGCTCAGCACCCTGCCGGGTGTGGGCAAGAGGTCGGCGCTGCGCTATGCCCTGCACCTGATGAAAGAGGACGAGCTGGCGGTGCGGGACCTGAGCGAGAGCCTGCTACGGCTGAAGACCGACCTTCACCACTGCCGCCACTGCCACAACGTGAGCGACACGGAGGTGTGCCCCATCTGCAGCAGCGAGAAGCGGCAGCACGGGATAGTCTGCGTGGTGGAGAACGTGCAGGACGTGATGGCCATAGAGAACACGCAGCAGTACAGGGGGCTGTACCATGTGCTGGGCGGCGTCATCTCGCCCATCGACGGCATCGGGGTGCAAGACATAGAGATTGCGAGCCTGCTGAGGCGAGTGGAGACGGGTGAGCCCTACCCGGTGGAGGAGGTCATCCTGGCCCTGCCGACCACGCTGGAGGGAGACACGACGAGCTACTACCTGAACCGTCAGCTGCAAGCGAGCGGGGTGAAAATCACGACCCTGGCCCGAGGTGTCGCCGTGGGGGACAGCCTCGAGTATGCCGACGAAATCACGCTGGGGCGCAGCATTGCGCACCGCATACCGTTTGAGAACTGAAACAATTCCAAAAAGTGAAGATACTTCTTATAGCAGCAACCCTGCTGGGGCTCATGGGCTGCCGACAGCCCGACACGAGCACCGCCGGCGACAGCACGAGCGCCGGCACACGCCAAACGACCTACAGCCTCGACGAAGACATCGGCGAGATGCTCCTCGTGGGCTTCAGGGGCACGGCGATAGACAGCGCCGCCACCGGCGACATCGTGGAGGCCGTGCGGGACTACCACGTGGGGAGCGTCATCCTGTTCGACTACGACGCGCCGACCGGCAAACGGGGGCGCAACATCACGGGAGCGGAGCAGGTGAGGGCCCTCTGCGGGCAACTGCGGCGTCTCTCCCCCACCCTCTTTATCGGCATCGACCAGGAGGGGGGGTATGTGTCGCGCCTGAGCAGCCGCTACGGCTTTCGTCGCATACCCTCGGCCAAGAGGATGCACCAGCTTGGCGAGGACAGCCTGCGCCACTATGCCGACCTGACGGGGGCGATGCTGCAGGACCTCGGCATCGACCTCGACTTTGCGCCGGTGGCCGACGTGGACGTGAATCCGGACTGTCCGGTGATAGGCCGGATAGAACGCAGCTTTTCGGCCGACGCCGCGGAGGTGGGGCGCAGCTGCCAGGTATGGATCGACGCCATGGCGCGGCGTGGTGTGGCGAGCTGCATGAAGCACTTTCCCGGGCACGGAAGCGCCAAGGGTGACACCCACAAGGGCCTTGTGGACGTCAGCGACACGTGGCGACGCGAGGAGCTGGCCCCGTACCGGAGCCTCGACGCGAGGACCACGATGGTGATGACGGCCCACGTGGTGAACCGCCGACTGGACCCGACGGGCCTGCCGGCGTCGCTGTCGCCCCGCATCACGTCGCTGCTGCGCGACACGCTGGGTTTCAGCGGTGTCATCGTCACGGACGACCTGGCCATGGGAGCCATCAGCAGCCACTACAGCCTGGAGCAGACCCTACGGCTGGCTCTCGAAGCGGGGGCCGACCTGCTCTGTCTGAGCAACAACGGGAGCCACTACGACACGGGGCTGACGGCCAAGGCGGTGGGCATAATAAAAGGGCTGGTGGCCGACGGCACAGTGAGCACCGACCGCATCAGGCAGAGCGCCGACCGCGTGCGGGCGCTGAAGGCCGCTACCGCGAGCGGAAAGTGAAAATCATATTGCCGAAGAAGTTCCAGAGCGTGGTGACCGCGATGGCCAGCAGCTTGAAGAGGTAGAAGACGTCGATGTCGACGCCGAGGAGCGCGACGCTGGACTGGTAGGCCACAGGCCAGAGACGGGAGGAGAGCCAGAGGACGCCGTTGTTGATGCCCAGGCCGACGATGCTCACGGCGAGGAACTTGAGGTACTCCACGCCGACCTGTCGGTCGTGGCTCCGGAAAGTCCAGACGCGATTGAGGAAATAGTTGCTCGAGGCGGCGGCGGTGAAGCTGACGGTGTTGGCCCAGAGGTCGGGCAGGCCGACCACGTCGCGCATCAGGATGAGGACGGCGAAGTCGACCACCATGCCAGAGAGGCCGACGACTCCGAACTTGAGAAACTTGGTGACAAAGGAGCCGAGATCCATCAGAACTGCTTGTCGGCTTCGGTGTGGATGATACCGGTCTTGCGGACCTTCTGCTTCTTGGTGCTCTTGGACTTGCTGATGCGGGGAGCGGGCTTCTTGATGCGTGGCAGGATTTGTGTGTCGCCGCTCTCGTTGACCTCGAGGCCGTAGACTTTGCGGGTGGTGAGGTTGCACTTAAGGTGCCAGAAGCGGCCGCAACCGCCGCGTGTGAGGATGACGTCGCTGGCCAGCAGGTCGTCGCTCATATTCTCGTCCCAGAGGAAGTTAGCCCAGATGATGTGGTCGCCGCGGTCGTTGGTGAAGCCGACATACTGGCGGCGGTATTTGTGCATGTGCTCGTCGATGACGGGGCACATGCCCTGCTGGTTGTAGTGGTCGCGGTTGAGGTAGGCAATGCGTTTCTGTATGAGGCGCTCGGCTTCGGCGACTTCAGCGTCGGTGGGAGTGAAGCGCCCGTCCTGGTTCTCGACGGTGAAATCGACATCCACGTCCTGGTGGAATGCCCATCCATGATAGTTGTTGCCCCAGACCTCGGCGACTTTCCATTTCTCGACGGGTTCGATGAACTCCTGCGCGGGAGCGGCGAGGGTGAAAATCAGGGCCACAAACGTCAAAAAGAGCGTCTTCTTCATTCGTTTTCGCGTTATTATTTCAAGTGCAAAGATACTAATATTTCGCTATCTGCACAATTTTTTTTTCTAATTGTCAAAAAAGTAGTATATTTGCACTTTGAAACAGATAACGCAAAACGAACTAAAAAAGTATATTATGAACAAATTTGTCACAGTAAAAGAGGCCGCCGACAAGATTCACGACGGCATGACGGTAATGGTAGGCGGCTTTCTGGGCGTGGGCAATCCCATCGCTCTGATTGACGAGCTGGTAGCGCGGAATGTGAAGGACCTGACCATCATCTGCAACGACACGGCCTATCCGGAGGTGGGAGTGGGCAAGCTCATCACGAACCACCAGGTGAAGGAACTCATAGCCACGCACATAGGCACGAACAACAACACGATAGACCAGATGAACGCCGGGGAGCTGAAGGTGACGCTCCAGCCGCAGGGCACGCTGGCCGAGCAGATCCGCGCCGCGGGCGCCGGACTGGGCGGAGTGCTGACGCAGACGGGACTGGGCACGGTGGTGGAGAACGGCAAGCAGAAGATCACGGTGGACGGCAAGGAGTACCTGCTGGAGAAGCCGGTGCGTGCCGACGTGGCCATCATCGGCGCCAACATCAGCGACGAGGAGGGCAACCTGGTCTACAAGGGCACGAGCCAGAACTTCTGCCCGATGATGGCGACGGCCGCCGACACGGTCATCGTGGAGCCGCAGGAGATTGTGGCCACGGGCAGCATAGCTCCGGAGAACGTGAAGACGCCCGGCATCTTCGTGGACTACATCATCAAGAAATAAACGCCCCGGAGCGACGAGGACAAAGGACAAACGAGGCACTAACCAAACAGGATTGACATGGACAGCAAGAAATCAATCGAAGCACTTCAGTTCTTCATCACCAACCTCAACGCACAGTCGTTCCAGCACAAGCTGCAGGCCAGGATATTCGGCTCGCTCGGTTTCAAGAAGCTGGAGAAGAAATATCTTGACCACGCTGCCGAAGAGCAGGGCTTTGTGGACCAGTTCATAGGCCGCCTGCTGGACCTGGGCGGCGAGCTGAAGCAGGAAGCCGTTCAGGCACAGCAACTCTACACGGACCCGGTGGAGTTCTTGAAGGCCGACTACAAGGTTTCGGTGGACGGCATCGAACTGCTGCGCAAGTGCATAGACGGCGTGAAGGACGACCTCATCACCTTCGACATGCTGAAGGAGTACCTCAAAGACGAGGAGGAGGATATGTTCTGGAGCGACGAGCAGCTGGGCCTGATCGAGTGCATCGGCGCGAAGCCGTGGCTGGTCAAGGCTGGCTTGTAAACGACAGCGGCAGCCCAACCCAGAGAACAAACAGCAAAAGAGAGTCCCGACATCCGCCGAAGGCGGTGTGTCGGGGCTTTTTAGTTAAGAGTTAAGAGTTAAGGGTTATGAGTTAGGGGTTATGAGTTAAGAGTTAAGGGTTATGAGTTAAGGGTTATGAGTTAAGAGTTAAGGGTTATGAATTAGGAGTTAAGGGTTATGAATTAGGAGTTAAGGGTTAAGAGGTAAGAGGTAAGAGGTAAGGGTTAAGAGGTAAAGGGTAAGAGTTAAGGGTTAAGAGTTGAAAGTTGTTGTGGGAGGGATGGAGATTTTATAGATGGTATAGATTTTATAGAGATTATAGTTTTCTTTTGGGGGGATGGCAGGTCGGGAGGCGCGGCGTTGCCGTGGTGCACCTCGGGGTTTACCGTTGACTTTTCGGACGTGGAGAAAAATATATTTTGCCATGTCGGGAAATGTTAGTACTTTTGCGGTGTCGTTTCAACCGAAGCCGAGGCGGGATTTTGAGTCTTGCCGGAGCAGAGGGCGGGCGGCAGGACATATAAGAAAGACGTTGTAACGGCGTTTATCTGCGGTCATGTTGAACTTCGCAACTTCTGACGTTTGTATCGCAATAACGCAATGTTCTTCGTCCATGGTTTGGCATATAGTGTTATCTATACTATATACCTATGCGTGGGCTTCGGCATTGCTTATTCCATACAAACGGGCAATGCGAAGGCCTAACATGGCGGGATAAGCAAGAGTTCTTAACCCGCGCTCTTTTTTATGTGTTGTATGGACGAGGAAGAATGAATTATTAACTCCATAAAACACAAACAACATGAAACACAAGGTATCAATTTTTGCCATCTTGCTGATGGCGTTGGCGATTCCACGAAGTGTGAAAGCCTACGATTTTAGCTACTCATATCGTGGCAATACATTGTATTACTATATTACGGCTAATAACCAATTTGACGGTTATACTGTTGAGGTTGTAGCTCCTAACTTATCGTCAGAAGGCATCACCCACAATTGGATTGCGTGGTCTGGATACGCCAAACCGACAGGAGACGTTGTTATCCCATCAAACATAATTCACAACGGACACAACTATTCAGTAAGAGCAATAGGTCCAGGGGCGCTTGAGAGATGTGACGGTATGACATCCATCACGATTCCAAGTTCAGTAAAGAGGATATTCCCTAGAGCGTTTTGGTCTTGTACAGGCCTATCCGCTGTTTATTACACAGGGACCATTAATCAGTGGTGCAATATCGACTTTCTTAGTAACCCTCTTCAGTCTGCTCATCATTTGTACATTGATAGTGTGGAAGTAACAGATCTGGTCATTCCTGATGAAGTAACAACTTTAAGGGATAGGACTTTCTCTGGATGTAGCGGTATCACATCTTTAACTATTCCATCTACAGTAACATCGATAGGTATTCATGCATTTTCCTATTGTAGCGGATTGAATTATGTTACCATTCCCAATTCTGTTGATTCCATTATGGACGGCGCATTTTCTAACTGCATTAACCTTGATTCTATAACAATTACAAATACAGAAACGTATATAGGTAATGCGACATTTTATGACTGTTGGAGTATTGCAAATGTTACATTCGGTGGCAATACGCTCTCTGTAGTTTCGAACAATCCGGATTATGGCAGTGCAAGAATAGCTTTTCCTGATTTATGGGACACAACATTGACAATTATAGCAGAACCTAACGACTTTTTTTATACTTTTGTCCATTGGAGTGATAATGATTCTGAAAGTGTGCGAATCATCAGTCCGATATCAAATGCTACATATATTGCCTATTTTGAGACACAATACACCATTAATGTCACGTCTGCCAATCCTACTATGGGTAGTGTCACTGGCGGTGGCACATACGATGAGGGGGCATCAGCCACGCTGACGGCCACTGCCAACAGCGGCTACCATTTCACACAATGGCAGGACGGCGACACGCAGAATCCGCGCACGGTGACAGTGACAGACAATGCTACCTACACGGCTTACTTTGAAGCAGATGCGCCGACGCAATACACTATTACAACCACGAGTGCAAACCCCACAATGGGCACCGTCACGGGTGGCGGCACATATAACGACGGGGCCACGGCCACGTTGACGGCCACTGCAAACAGCGGCTATCACTTCACCCGTTGGCAGGATAATAACACACAGAATCCTCGCACGGTGACTGTGACAGGCAATGCTACCTACACGGCTTACTTTGAAGCCAATGCGCCGACACAATACACTATTACAGTCACATCTGCCAATCCTACAATGGGCACCGTCACGGGGGGCGGCACGTACAACGAGGGGGCCACGGCCACGCTAACGGCCACGGCCAACAACGGCTATCATTTCACACAGTGGCAAGACGGCAACACGCAGAATCCGCGCACAGTGACCGTCACGGGCAACGCCACCTATACCGCTTCGTTTGAAGCCAATCCCCCGACGCAGTACACCATCACCGTTACCTCTGCAAACCCGACAATGGGCACCGTCACCGGTGGCGGCACGTACAACGACGGGGCCACGGCGACGCTGACGGCTATGCCGAATGCGGGGTATCATTTTGTGCGGTGGCAGGATGGCAACACGCAGAATCCGAGGACGGTGACCGTTACGGGCGATGCGACGTATACGGCTTATTTCGAGGCCAATGGTGGCGGGGGCGAGGGGGAGTGTCCGGCGGTGAGTTCGTTTCCGTGGAATGCCACTTTCGACGAGGAGCTGACGTGCTGGAAGACGGTGGACGGCGACGGGGACGGGTACAACTGGAGAAACTACGAGGACTATGTGGTTTCGGAGTCGTACTCATATTTCGACGGCACGAACCGAGGCCTGACGCCGGACAACTGGCTGATAAGCCGTCGGATACAGATACCGGCCAGCGGCAGCTACACGCTCTCGTGGACGGCAGGAGGGCTGAGCGAGGAGTACTACAACGAGAATTATTCTGTGTATGTGTCCACGACGGGCGACAATCCGAGCGATTTCACCACACAGCTCTTCAGCGAGACGCTGAACACGCCCGACGCGGTGAACCGCAGCAAGAGCCTCGACAACTGGCGCGGTCAGACTGTCCGCATCGCGTTCCGGCACCACAATACCAATGATGTGTTTGTGCTGGGTGTGGCCAACGTGAAAATTGGTCAAGGCACGCAAGGCGTTGAGGATGTGGACGAAAGCGGTGTTGCGGTATACGCAACGGACGACAGGATTCACGTAGAGGGTGCAGCGGGCGAAAGCATAAAGGTGTTCAGCATTGACGGCAGGGTTGTTGCATCTGTGGCTTCGGCCGGATTGCAGACTACAATAGCGGTGGAAAATGCCGGGGTTTATGTTGTGAAGGTTGGAGAAGGCGCGGCCCGAAAAGTGGTGGTGATACGATAGGAAGCACATTACGACAAAGACAGGCGTGCCTCCCGTAGCGGGGGGTACGCTTTTTTTTAATTGAGAATTGATAGTTGAAAATTGATAATTTGGGAGAGGGGGAAAAGGGTTAAGGGTGTAGTTTTGGTAGACAGTAGGCAGTAGTTAAGTAGTTAAGCCGAATGTACAAGGGAGGGGGGGTAATTGAAAATTGAAAATTGAAAAATGATAATTTTGGGCGGCGGAGGAAAAGGGTTAAGGGTGTAGTTTTGGTAGACAGTAGACAGTAGTTAAGTAGTTAAGCCAAATGTACAAGGGAGGGTGGGAATTGAGAGTTGAAAATTGATGATTTTGGGCGGCGGAGGAAAAGGGTTAAGGGTGTAGTTTTGGTAGACAGTAGACAGTAGTTAAGTAGTTAAGCCAAATGTACAAGGGAGGGTGGGAATTGAGAGTTGAAAATTGATGATTTTGGGCGGC